>CAZWQJ010000157.1:0-10836 GCA_964635825.1 uncultured Victivallales bacterium
AGGGCGACGAAGCCGTGGACAGGCAGGAGGTCCGGATCGAGGAGGAATGCCTGAAAATCCTGGCGCTCTATGCCCCAGTAGCCGACGAACTTCGCTATGTCTTTGGCGTCACCAAGGTCAATCACGAGTTGGAGAGAATCGGGGACCTGGCCAAGAAGGTGGCCCACCATGCCGGGCGGCTGACCGCCTGCGGAATTCCCGCAACCGGCCGGAGCATCGCGCAACTCGCGGATCTTGCCGTCATCGCCACGGCCCAGGCCATCGATGCGTTCATCGCCCAGAATGCCGACGAGGCCCGCGCCGTTTGGGAACGCGACGCGGCGCTCGACGAGATCCACGACCGGCTGACGACCCGCTTCGAGAAGGCGCTGGGCGAGCCGAACGCCCCGGTCCAGGCCGTGCTGGCGGCCCGGGCGGTCGTATCAAGCCTGGAGCGGATCGGCGATCATGCGGCCCGGATTGCCAAGGTGGTGCTCTACATGCGACACGGCGAAATTGTTCGCCACCGTCCCCTTCCCACCGACCGGGAACGCGTGCTCTTCATCTGCGTTCGCAACAGCGCGCGCAGCCAGATGGCGGAAGCCTGGCTGAAGCACCTGTACGGCGATCAATTCGAGGCGGAAAGCGCGGGGCTGGAACCGGGCGCGATCAATCCCCTGGCCATCGACGCGATGCGCGAAGTGGGAATCGACATCTCGGGCAACCGCTCCCAGGCCGTCTTCGACCTCATCAAGGCCGGACGGCTCTATCGGCATGTGATCACGGTTTGCGACGAAGCCAGCGCCGAGCGCTGCCCCATCTTCGCCGGCATCGCCAAGCGCGAACACTGGAGCTTTCCCGATCCCGCCGCCTTCACGGGCTCCGATGAGGAGCGCCTGGCCCAAACGCGCAGGGTCCGCGACGCCATCCGGGCCCGGATCGAAGACTGGGTGCGCTCGGCAAACGATATGAAACGTGTGAAATAAAACCGGCGTTCTCTTTCACCGCAAAATCGGAAACGGTCCGGGTATGCGTCGTTCCTCTCCCAGTCGAGGCGGCGTAAACGTCGTGTAGCGGCCTGCCGCGCTGTCCCAGAAAACCCACCGAAAGCGGGCGTCGTCCAGGGAACAGGCAAACCGGAACGTGGCCGCGGTCGGGTGGCCGCGGTCGTCCACCCGGTCAATGACCACCCTCATGCCGGGAAGCGCCGTGTGGTCGCCGGGCTCGAAGCGGAGCGCCTCCGCGCGAAACGCCGTGCAGATCAGGCGGATCTTGAAGAGGTCGTGCCGCCAGGGCGAGCCTGGAGGCAAGTCGGACCATCGCGGCCGCGTTGGGATCAGCGGCCCGTCTTGCGAAACAAGCCTCAGCGTGTTCGTTCCCGTTCGTTGCACGATCGTGTCTCCCAGAGTCGACGACAGGATGCGAATGTGGGCGGGCTCGTCGACTCCATCCTGGATAAGAAAATACGGAAGGTAGGAGAGATACATCACATCGGGCGGGTTGACGAGGATCAGGTCCTGGTCCGGCGTCGCTCGCAGGACCGGGGCAACCGTTGCCGAGGGCGCGGCCTGACGGAATAGAGGGGTTAACCGTTTGAGGGGCCAGCGCATCGGGAGGAGCACGTGCAGCAACAGAAACAGGATTCCCGCCGCCTGAAGCGCGAAGCGTCGGGTTCGTTCCTTTGGCAGCCAGGCACGGCTATCGACCACGCCCGCCAAAAAGGCGGCCGTCAGCGGCGCAAAGCCAAGCGCCGCGTAAAGCGTGATACGGTCGTCAGGAACCGTCGTGGCGCAGGCCGGAACCAGGGTCAGCACGAGGCCAAAGGCCCAGAACCGCGCGGCGCGCTCTTTGCGGAGCATCGGAAAGAACGCCGCCGCCAGGGTAATCAGACCGGCCCATCCCAAGCCCCACGCCCAGGGCTTGATCTGAGGGGCAAGGGAGGCGTATTTGCCCAGAATGGGACTGGTGAATACGTCCAGAAACAGAATCGGCCCCCATTCGAGCAGGTTGCAGACATAACGCAGGGGTTCGCCCCCGGGATCGACGTAGAGCCCGGAATGCGCGACGCCGAAGCCCAGGGCCTGGTACGTCACGCGCCAGGCGATGACGATGACGGCGAACGGGGCCAGGCCGATGAGGCGAAGCTTCCACGGCCGTCGGTCGAAGAACAGGGCATAGCTGAAGAGATAGGCCGCGGCGGTCACCGCGCCTTCGCCTGCCAGCAGACCTGCGGCGAGAGCGAACCATGAAGCCGCCGCCCACGTCCGGGAGCGGCTCCACACGTAACGATGGTGCAGCCACAGCGTCAATGCCACGAAGAAGGCCGTGATCAGGGAGTTGCGCGCGGCGATCCAGACGAGCGCCTGCCAGTTCTCCTGGTTGAGCGCCAGCAGCAGCGCCGCCAACCCTGCCACCCACGCCCGCTCGCCCAGGGCGCGGTAGAGCGCCCAGGCCGCGATCAGAAACGCGCAAAACCAGATCATGTTATGGAGGTGCATGGGCAGCGACCGCGAAGGCCACAGCTGATAGTCCAGCCAATGCGAGGCCGCTGTCAGCGGGCGCCAGAAGGATTGCTGCGCCTGCTCGGCCGTCCACCACGGCAAGACGCCGTACTCCATCACCCGGCGTGTCAATCCGGGGCGGAACCAGTCGAACAGGGTCATGGTTGCGGGGCCAAAGCGGTGGGACTCCTCGAAAAACCCTCTTGCTTTGACGGGGTGGCCCTCGATCAACTTGCCCGCCTGGACGAGATCGTCGCCGAAGAACGGCGCGCGCCATGCCGGCGCGCTGAGCGCGACTGCCAGCGCCACCAGAAATACCGGAAAAGCGGGTCGCCCGAGCACGCGCGTGATGGATTCGATCCACATGGAGAACACCTTATAGCCGGCGGATGTTAGGCGAGAGCGCGGGTCGCGTTAGAAGACCGACAGGCCGATAACAAACGAAGAACTAACGCGCCCCCAACGCAAACGCCACGCGGAGTTCACACAATGGGTAATCGGTTCCGGGAGGCCTGGCCTCCCCGTCCCGGCACATGATCATGCGGATTGCTCACATATGCACGAAGTTCAACCGGATCAGCGAAACGTTCATCTACGACCTCATCGTCGGCCTTGAGCGCGCTGGGACGGAGAACCATGTCCTGACGGCCGCCCGGGAGAATGCGGCTGAACGGCCCTTTCACCGGGTGCGCGTTCTGCCCGTCCCTCTGTGGCAACAGGCCGCTTTCGCGATTCGGAAGCACGGGTTAAACGTCTATCGCTTTCCCTTGCCCCCGCGGGCCGCCCGCAAGGCCCTTCAAGAGATCCGGCCCGACCTCGTTCTGGCGCATTTTGGCGGGGCGGGCGCCGCCATCGCGCCGGTCGCGCTTGAACTGGGCATTCCGCTGGTTGTGGTTTTTCACGCCTTCGATCTCTTTATGCGCCAGTTCCGGCCCGCGACCTACACGGCGCTTTGGGCCTCGGGCGCACAAGCCGTCGTCGTCTCCGAGCACGGCAAGCGACGGTTGCTCGAACTTGGCTGTCCGTCCGAAAGGGTCCGGGTGATTCACTGCGGAGTGGACGTCTCGCGGTTCGACGCACCGACGGACCGGCAACCGGGCGCCAGCGGGTTTCATCTCGTGGCCATCGGACGATTCGTGGAGAAGAAAGGATTCGACGACCTGATCCGGGCCGTGGGCGCGATTCGGGGTCGCCTCGCGCAGCCGGTCCGACTGGATATCTGGGGCGACGGCCCCTTGAGGCGCCGCCTTGAAGGCCTGGTGCACGGGCTGGGCTTGCGGGATGCCGTGACCTTCAAGGGTGTCGCGGCCAGCCAGGATGTTCCTCGGCTTCTGCGCCGGTACGACGCCTTTGTCCTGCCCAGCAAAACCGCCCGCAACGGCGACACCGAAGGCATCCCGATCACCCTCCTGGAAGCCCAGGCGGCAGGATTGCCGATCGTGTCAACGCGGCATGCCGGAATCGAGGAGGCCATCCCGGCGGCGAATCATGATCTGCTGGCGCGTGAAGGGGACGTGCAGGATCTTGCGGCGAAGCTGCGGTTGCTAGCGGGGCGGCGCGATGGCTGGCTGGACGCAGGCCTTCGCGGCCGCGAGTGGGTCGTGCGCGAATTCTCGCTGGCCAGCGAGATCGACGCCTATCTGCGGCTGTTCCGGAAGATCGTGACGCCGTGTCATTAAGTTCAACAGGTATCGGACTGGCCCTGCTGCGCGCGTTCAATGCCGGACTTGGCCTGCTGCTGAGCATCGGGCTCGCGGTCGTGTTCGGCGTCAGCCGCGATACGGATGCCCTGTTTGTAGCCATGGCGGTGGGGGTCTTCCTGGGGCGCGATCTGGCGCGCGTCGTAGGCACGGCCGCCGTGCCCTGCCTGGTGGAGCACGACGAAGGGCGCGGGCCTTCCGATTTTCCTGCCATGTTTCAAACAACCGCATTGATCCTGGCCGTGGGAAGCGTGGCCTTGGTCTGGGGCGCGGCGCCGTGGATCGTGGGGCTCACATCGCCGGGCTTCGACGCCGAGACCGCCAGGAAGGCGCAGCGGTTGCTGCGCCTGCTCGCGCCTTCGCTCCTGCTGTTTGTGCTTTCTGGATCGGCCCAGGCCGTGTTTCACGCGCACCGCCGGTTCTTCGCGCCGGAAATCGGCGAGACGGTCTGGCGTGTTCTGGCGATCGCCGCGCTTTTCAGCCTGGGCCGCCATTGGGGCGTTGACGCCTACGCGACGGGATTGACTTTCGCGGCCTTCCTGCAATGGTCCGTTCTCTTCGTGGCGGCCGCTCGGAACGGCTTCCAGGTGCTGCCTCTCCGGTGGACGCCGATTCGGATGCGACTATTGAAACCGTTCTGGTTGTGCGCCATCGTGGTGCTGTGCACCGTCGTTCAGATGCAAATCGAGGGCATCCTGGATCGCGCCGTGATCTCGTTTATGAAGCCCGGATCCATCGCCTTGCACGCCTATGCCAACCGACTCGCGCTCATGCTGCCGCTGCTGCTCTCGACCAGCCTTCTGACGCCCTGGCTACCCGAGATCGCCCGACTCCGCACGTTTGCAAGCGATATGCGGCAATGGGCCAAGCGAGGAGCTTTGTTCATGGCGGGGCTGGGAGCTCTCCTGGCCATCATCGTCGTCTGGGCGGCGCGCGATGCGGCAGAGTTCATTCTCCTGCGCGGGCGGTTCGACGCGTCTTCGACGGAAGTCGTCATCATGGCGGGGCGCGCTTTCGCGCTGGGCATACCGGCCATCTTCTGCGTGCAGTGTCTTGCCGGGTTGTACGTCGTGGATCGCGACCTCAGATCGATGATCCGCATGAGCCTGGTCGCCGTTCTCGCGCATGCCGCCGGCAATCTAGCCCTGCGCCGCTGGGGCGTGCCCGGCATTGCGCTCTCCGGCTCGCTCACGATCTGGATTGTGGCCTTTTACCTGTGGCGCCGCATTCAGTCCCGTGAACCCGTGTCGTTTCCCTGGTCACGCTTTTTCGCGGCCTTGGCGGTTTCGACTGCCATGCTTTATCTCATCCCCTGGCCCCTTGTCCTGCCGTGGGCGCCCGTTCGCGTCGTGGCGGGAGCGATCTTCGCCTATGTCGCCTACACGGCGGTTATGTGGCCCGCCATCCGCCGCATGCAGGCCCACGAACGTGAGGCCACACGTCCGGACGCAACGCGTCGCCCGGAGAGGCCACACCAGGATCTACCCGATCCCTAACACCCCGCTAGCTCTCGACCTACAGGATGTCCCAAGGCGCTTCCCGTCGTGGCGGCGGCAACGTCGCGTGCCTGAGCCAGCGCTCGGCGTGCATGAGATATCCCTTGAGAGCAAGGTACCCAAATGAAGCAGACGAAAGAATGGGGCGCAACGGGAAAAAAACTGCTCTGGCAGATCCTTCGAACCGTCGCGCCCGCGATGGCCCGCAAACTGGCCGTCTCGCGCCTCTACGAACACCGTGCCCGCGAATCCGGGCGGTCACCGATGGTGTTCATCAACTACGGATACGCCCCGCTGGATGCCGCCGAGCCCCGCCTGGAACTCCAGCCGGACCATGAGTTCGTCCGGCTCCCGGCGCAACTCTACTTCCACGTGGCGGGGCAGGTTGAGCTTACCGGCCGCGAGGTCCTCGAGGTGGGAAGCGGTCAGGGCGGCGGCTGCCAGTTTATCCGAACCTACCTCAAGGCGCGTCGCGTGGTTGGCCTGGACCTGTCGAAGTCCAACGTCGCCATCAGCTGTCGGATCAACGCGGATCCAGCCGTATCCTTTCGGGTGGGAGATGCCGAACAACTGCCTTTCCCCCCCTCATCCTTTGATGCGGTCGTGAATGTGGAGTCCTCCCATCACTATCCGGCTCTGGGACGGTTTTTTCGCGAGGTTCATCGCGTGCTCAGGCCCGGCGGTTCTTTTCTCTATGCCGACATTTTCCCCGCGGAAGGCGACAGTTTGCATTACAGCGGAGGTGAGTCCATGCGCCGGGAGCTGAACCAGTGCCCGTTGCTCCAGATCAGGTCCACGGACATCACGCGCAACGTTATCGCCTCGCTGGACGCGCGAGCCGAAACGATCCTGCCGCAGCTGCGCTCTTACGCGGGAAACGAAGAGCGGCTCAAAAGTTGGATCGGCTGGTCCCGACTGCCCGGCACGGACGGCTACCGGAAGTTGACGGACGGACGCGAGTCCTACATGAGCTACCTTTTCAGAAAGGGGTAGGCCGTTGCTGTCTGGCCGTTGCCACGCGTCGGCCTTGCCGTCGTCTGCCTCGTCCCTCCCGTGGCCCGCGCTTCTCCGCATGCAGGCCTGCAAGAGCGAAGTCCTGCAACCGGCAGACTGAAAACTACCGCTTCACTAATGCGCCACTAACGGCTTGGCGCGATTATACAGGACATCGTTTTCTTTTGACGCGAACCCTGTTGAACCGAGGCAGCCATGATAGACAGCACAACGGCGTGGGCGGGATACGCGACAGCGGCCTGGGATTATGGTTACGTTGTCGCCAATGAAACGGCGGTTTTTCTGCCGTCCGCGGAGGCGGTTCGTTCCCCAAACAGCTCTATCCACGAGATGGTCAAACGCGGCGTGGATGTGGCCGGCGCGGCGCTCGGCATCGCGCTCACGCTGCCGCTGTGGGCGGTCATCGCGGTTGCGGTGAAGCTGACCAGCCGGGGGTCGGTGTTCTTCGCCCAGGAGCGGGCCGGGCTTAACGGTCGCCCGTTCCGCATGTTCAAGTTCCGCACGATGGTCGCGGACGCGGAAGAGCGCTTGAAGGACCTGGTTCGCTTCGACGAGCTGGCGGAACCGGTGTACAAGCTCAAAAACGATCCCCGGGTCACCCGCGTTGGCCGGTTCCTGCGCCGCTTCGGCTTGGACGAACTGCCTCAGCTGCTGAATGTGCTGCGCGGCGAGATGAGCCTGGTAGGCCCCCGCCCGGAGGTGATCGCGTTGGCCGGGCGCTACAACCCGGAACAGCGGCGCCGGCTGCTCGTCAAACCCGGCATCACGGGCTACCAGCAGATTCACAACCGCGGCATGCCCGATATGGCCGCGCGGCTGGTGTATGACCTGTACTACCTCCGCAACCGAAGCCTGCCATTGGATCTGTGGATTCTCGCCATGACCGCTTTCGTCATCGCGAGCGGCAAGGAGATCACGTACTAATGACGGCCCTTTTCTGGGCGTGTGTGTCGGTTATCGCTTACGTGTATCTCGGCTACCCTCTGCTGATGGGGCTCCTGGCGCTGCGAAAACGGAATCCTCCCTTGCCCGACCCCGCTGCCTTGCCGTCGGTCAGCCTCATCATCGCCGCGTACAACGAGGAGCGGGTGCTGGCCGGCAAACTGGTCAACTCGCTGAGCCTGGACTACCCGCCAGACCGATTGGAGATCCTGGTGGCGTCGGACGGATCGACCGACCGGACGGAGGCCATCGCGCGTGCGTTCGAGGGGCGCGGCGTCCGCCTGCTGCGCGTCGAGGGGCGGAAGGGCAAGACCGCCGCCCAGAACGCCGCGGCGGCGGCCGCCAACGGGGAAATCGTGGTCTTCTCCGACGCCAACGCCCTTTACGAGCCGGATGCTCTGCGCCGACTCGTCGCGCGTTTCTCCGATCCAAGCGTCGGCTGCGTGGAGGGGCGGCGGGCGGATTTCGCGACCGGCGGCTCGGCGACGGCGCGCCACGAGTTGACCTACCGGGACTGGGAGTCGCGCCTCAAGACCTGGGAAAGCCGGGTGCTGTCCTGCACGGGCGCGACGGGGCCGATCTACGCCGTCCGGCGTTCCCTTTATGTCCCCCTCGACCCGGCTCTGATCAGCGACTTCATGGAACCCCTGATGATCATGTGCCGGCACGGCAAGCGACAGGTGTTCGAGGCCGCCGCCGTTTCGCGTGAAGCCGTCCTCTCCGACTTGAATGATGAGTTTCACCGAAAGGTGCGGATCATGACCCGCTGCCTCAACAGCCTGCGCCTGGCGCCGGAGGTCCTCAACCCGGCGCGCCACGGGTGGTTTTCCGCGCAGGTGATCAGCCATCGCCTGCTGCGCTGGCTTGTACCTATATTAGCACTTTCCGCTTTTGGCGCCAATCTGTTTCTGCTGGATCGGCCCGCCTACCGGATCACCCTGTTCCTGCAGGGACTGTTTGCGGCGGCGGCGGCCCTGGGCTGGCGGCTCGATCGCCTGCAGAGGGGTCCTGCCTGCGTCCGCCTTCCCTATGCTTTCTGCGCGGCCAACCTGGCGGCGCTTGTCGCGCTTGGCAACGGTGTTCGGGGGCGGAACGTCGTCACGTGGCGCACACAGAGACCATGAGTGCAAAGCCGTGGAACACGAGGCGAGGCGCGCCGTGAAGACGAACGACAACCCGGGCGTTCCGGCCTTGAATCGAAAACAAGCCGAGTTCTTCGATACCGAACCGGCCCAACGGCGCCTCAATCCGGCGATGAAGCTCTGGCGCAGGGTCCGCGGCGATCTGTACTTTCTCATGGTGAACTCCGGGATATGGGAGGACGTCTTCGATCTGCACAAACGCTGGATGGGGGACCTCGCGGGTAAGAAGGTCCTGGATTTCGGCTGCAACGAGGGCAACGTGCTCAGCCCCTATCTGGCGGCCAACTCAGGGCAGTATCTGGGGATCGACTTGAGCCGGAACGCCCTCGACAAGCTGGATGAACGGTTTCGCAAAGCCGGCATCCAGAACGCCCGTCTGCAATGCGTGGACGCCCTTTCCGGCGAGTTTACCGAAAGCGGCTTCGATATCGTTTACGCGCAAGGCGTCCTGCATCATTTCAAACCGATCGGCCCCATCCTGGGCGTCCTTCGCGAGAAGCTCGCAACCGGCGGCAGAATCGTTTCGTGCGATCCGGTTCAAACAAGCCTGTTGGCCCAGGCGGCAAGAGCCGCGTATCACCCGTTCCGAGCGGATCGCGAATGGGAGTGGCCGTTTACCCGGGAAACCTTCGCCGAGATCGAGACCTCCTTTCGAATTCGCGCCATACAGGGCGTGATAGGCTGCTCGAAATGGGCAATCCCGATGGCCGCCATTCATCGGCCGACGGCTTTGCGATGGGCGCGGACGCTCCACGAGAAGGATCTGCGGCTGGCGACCGGCAAGAACGGACATCTATGGCGTTGCTTGCAGATCACGATGTGCCTCGAGGCGTGAGCCGCTCTTTCTTGCCGCCGCCGGCTCGTTAACTCGGTGGCTCCGCGAGCAACTTTCGATACAGAGCGGCATAGTGCTCCGCCGTGCGTTTGATGGGAAAGCGTGCGGCATTGCGGCCTCCGGCGGCGACCAGGCGGCGGACGAGATCGGGCGACCCGCGAAGGGCCGTGACGCGGGCGGCCAGCGCTTCGGCGTCGCCTGACGGCGCCAGCAGCGCATCCTCGCCGTTGTGCAGGATCTCGAGAAACCCGTCTACGCGCGTCGCCACGACCGGCACGCCGGCGGCCTGCGCCTCCAGCGCGGCCAGGCCGAAGGATTCCTGCACGGAAGGACAAACCAGCACGTCCAACACCGCCAGCCACGGCGCCACGTCGCTCCGCGCTCCGGCGAAAAGGATGCGATCGGCGACGCGCATCTCACGCGCGAGCCTCTGCCAGGCCGCCCGTTCGGGGCCGTCGCCGATAAGGACGCCGCGAACGTCCGCGTTCGCGCGCGCAAGTTCGGCGATGGCCCCGATCCAGGTGGCGCCGCCTTTTTCCGGTTTGCACCGGCCCACCATGCCAACCAGGAACCCGTCCGCCGCAAGCCCCAGTCGCCGGCGGTCTTCCGCCAGGTCGGTCGAACGGCAAGCCCGTTCGCTGCGCAGTCCGTTATGGATCACGCGGATGGACTCGGGCCGCACGTTCTCTTTCTCGATCAGAGACTGGCGCACGCTCTCGCTGACGGCGACGAACCGATCTGTCAAGGGTTGCAGCAGTCGGCTGAGAAGGTATTGTTTCCGCGGTTGGATCCAGCCGGCCACGGAATGAACGGTCACCACGACGCGGGGCGTACGCGCCGCCGCGGCCGCGAGCCGGCCCCACAGGGCGGCGGACAGGCCATGCGTGTTGAGCACGTCGATCCGCTGTTCGCGCAGGAGTCCTCGCAGGCGCCAGAGGGCGGCGAGATCCAGCCCTGGGCGGCGGCCGATGACATGCGCCGGGATGCCCCGGCGCGACAACTCGTCGAACAGCGGGCCGCGATCGTTCAAACAGGCGACCTGCGCTTCCACGCCTTGCGCCGCCAGGCAGGGTAAAAGGTCGACGAGCAGCCTTTCCGCGCCGCCGCAATGCAGGTGGTGGATGAGATGCAAAACGCGAGGGCGCTTCATACGGCGGGAGCAGCGGCGACAGTCCCGGCGCGCCGGAGGCCCCCCAAGGCGGTCGCGGCCCCGAGCACGACCCACAG
>CAZWQJ010000158.1:0-10774 GCA_964635825.1 uncultured Victivallales bacterium
TCGGCGTGCTCATGGGCTGGAATGTCTTCTTCCGCAAGCACGCGCTGCCGCTCTTTCAGTTGCTCGCGCCCGTGCCGCCGCCGGCGTGGGTGCCGATCACCATCGTCGTGCTGGGCGTGGGGCTGCCGATGCAGACCTACCTGATCTTCCTGGGGGCCTTCTACCCGATCCTGTTCAACACCTATCAGGGCGTGAAGGACACCGATCCTCGCTACCTCGCCTCCGCGCGCGTTTTCGGCGCCAGCGAGTGGACGCTGGTCCGCCATGTGTATGTCCCGCACGCGCTGGGATCCATCGTCATGGGGATCAAGATCGGCATTGCGCTGGGGCTCGTGATGCTGATCATCGCCGAAATGCACGGCGGCCGGGCCGGGCTGGGCTATCTGCTGCTGGAGTCCAAGGAGTATTTTCAGATCGACCGCATGGTCGCCTGCATGGTCATGCTCGGCGCCATCGGCTGGTTCCTGATCGAGGTCATGAAGTACGTCGAGGCCAAGCTGGCGCTGTGGCGGGTGGGGAGGTAGGACGTGATCGAAGCACATAACATTTCGAAGTTTTTCTCCGTCGTGAACGACGACCGAACGGCCGACGGCGTCACTGCGGTATTGTCGGTTTCGCTGGCCATTCCCGATGGGAAGTTCGTCTCTCTGGTGGGCCCCACAGGCTGTGGAAAGTCCACTTTTCTCGAGATTCTCGCGGGGCTGCAGGCACCGACGGAAGGCGACGTCTGTATCGATGGCCGCCGCGTGCTGGAGCCGTTGCCTGCCTCGCGCAAGGAGATGGAGGTGTACCGGCGTAAGTACCGGTTTCTGTCGCCGATCGCCAACAGTCTGTTCCGTGACCAGCCTAAGCATGACATCGCCATGATCTTTCAGGATTACGCGGTATTCCCGTGGATGACCGCGTGGCAGAACGTGGTGTTCACACTCAAGCTTCGGGGTGTGTCCCGACGGGAGCGCGACGCGCTGGCGCGGCGCTACCTGGCGCGCGTCGGCCTGGCGGGAAGCGAGACGAAGTATCCCGCGCAACTCTCCGGCGGGATGCGCCAGCGGCTGGCCATCGCCCGTGCGCTCTCGGTCGAGCCGAAGATCATCCTCATGGACGAGCCCTTCGCCGCAGTGGACGCCCAGACGCGCGAGAAGTTGCAGGAGGAACTGATGGGTCTGTGGAACGGTACGGGCCGAACGGTCGTCCTGGTCACCCACGACATTGACGAGGCGGTCTATCTGTCCGACGAGGTTGTGATCTTTTCTCCGCAGCCCGGCACCATTCGCAACCGCATTCCCGTGGACGTGCCGCGGCCGCGCCGCCGGGACGATCCGGCTCTGTCCGCCCTGCGCGAACGGATTCTGGCCATCTACAGACACGATGCGGAACATCTTTCCGACTGGAGCATCTGATTTAAGGAGGAACGCCATGGAAACGACGAACGATAGCAGTCATGCCGGACGAAATACATTCCGGGGCCGGATTCACGACGACATCACTCAGGTGATCGGGCATACGCCGCTCGTGCGCCTGCGAAGCGTGACGGACAACGGCGCCGTTGTGGCTGCCAAGCTCGAGTCGTTCAACCCGATGACCAGCGTCAAGTGCCGCATCGGCGCGGCCATGCTGGCGGCGGCGGAACGCGACGGAAGCCTGAAGCCCGGCATGACCGTGATCGAGCCGACCTCGGGCAATACCGGCATTGGACTGGCTTTTGCCTGTGCCGCGAAAGGGTACCGGCTGATCCTCACCATGCCCGAAACGATGACCATCGAGCGCCGCAAACTGATGCGCATGCTCGGGGCGGAACTTGTCCTGACGCCGGGACCGCTGGGCATGCGCGGTGCGGTGGACAAGGCTAAGGAACTGCTGCGGACGGTGAAGGGCGGTTTCATGCCTCTGCAGTTCGAGAATCCCGCCAATCCGCAGGTGCATCGCGAGACCACGGCCGAGGAAATCTGGGCCGACACCCAGGGGCAGGTGGATGTCTTCGTGGCCGGCATCGGTACCGGTGGAACCATTACCGGAGTGGGCGAGGTACTCAAGGCGCGCAAGCCGTCGGTCCGGGTGATCGGCGTCGAGCCCGACGCCTCGCCGGTCCTCTCCGGCGGTCGCCCCGGCCCGCACCGCATCCAGGGCATCGGCGCCGGCTTTGTGCCGGGCGTGCTGAACCGGAAGATCGTGGATGAGATTGTGCGTGTCACGGATCGGGATGCGTTCGACACGGCGCAACAGGTGGCGCGCCAACAGGGAATCCTGTGCGGCATCTCGTGCGGCGCGGCGGCGTGGGCCGCGCTGTCGGTCGCCCGCCGACCGGAGAACAGCGGCAAGTTGGTCGTGGTCATCTTCCCTGATTCCGGGGAACGGTACCTGAGCACGCCGCTGTCCAATACCCCGAGTGGAGGCGAGCCGTGAAGGCCATTGGGCTTCTTTCAGGCGGGCTTGATTCCACTGCAGGGGTTGAGCCGGACGAAGCCTGGGGGCTGGTGGCCCGCGTACGCGGGGGCGACGACGACGCGTTCGAAACATTGATGAAGCGCTACAAGCGCCCGGTTCTGAACTTCGTGTTCCGCTTCATCGGCGATGCGGCCGAGGCGGAAGACGTGGCGCAGGATGTCTTTGTACGGGCTTACCGGAACATGCATAAGCCGGGTTTCCGCCGGACAACGGCCGAATTCTCGACCTGGCTGTTCCCGGTGGCTCGGAATGCGGCGCTGGACTGCCTGCGCCGGCGCAAACGTCGTCCGACAACGGCCCTGGCGACACTGGAAGACGGCGGCGAGTCGCTGGTCTCCGGTCAAGCCACGGCGGCGGAGGACGTGGCGGCGCGGGAAACAGGCGCGGCCATTGCGGCGGCCGTGGCGATGTTGCCCGAAGACCAGCGCATGGCATTTATCCTTTCGGAGTACGAAGACCTCTCCTACGCCCAGATCGCCGCCGCCATGGCGTGTTCGACAAAATCGGTGGAAGCCCGCCTCTACCGGGCAAAAGCGTTCTTGCGCCGGCGGCTGGCGTGACCGGCAGGACTACTCGTCGGCCGGCACATCCCGTTCGCACACGAACGCGTCGAAAACCAGGGCGAGCCGCGCCAGCTTATGCGCGGCCTCCACCGAGAGCGTGGCGCCCGTGATGCCGTCGACCCTGCGGTCCAGGATCGCCCCGTCGCGCAGCGCCGCGCCGGTGAACTGCCGCAGGAAGCGCTGTGACCGGATCTCCCGGCCGCGGCTCTCCCTGTAGATCAGGATCTCGCTTTTCGCGATACGTCCGCCCTCGACCACGAATCCGGCCGTGAAGGGGTACGATTTGCTGCGCCCCTCCAAGATCCAGACGGTCTTTTCCTTCTCTCTCCAATACGCCACCTCCCGGCTCGGATACGCCGCGCCGAGGACGCGGGAGACGCGCGCGGTCAGCGCGCCGCCGATCAACAGCGTGGCCGGGGCGGGAGGCGTCTGAAACGCCCCCGACACGAAGGACCCTGCCGGCGCGTCGGCCGGGGCGGCTGTGACGGCCGCTCCGGCCAGGCAAAAAACCAAGACCCATGCATGCAGTCTCCTAGAATTCATAGCCGACTCCGAGGTTGACGCCGCTCTGATTCTTGGTGTCGGTATTGTGCTGCAACTGGTAGTCGGCCTTGACGACGACCTGCTCGTGGGGCCACCAGTTCACGCCAAAGTCCACCTGCCGCTTGTGGCTGGCGAATGTGCCTTGGCCGGCCAGATTGTCCCACTCGTTGTACCGGGCAAAGAGGCCGAGTTGCGAAGAGATCCGGTACGAGGGCTCCACATACCATCCGTACTGGCGGTCGGCGCCGACTGCTGCGGGACCGTCGCCCTCCAGCGACCACTCGGCGTAGAGCACGCGCAGGCCGAACGGCCCGTGGCGCCAATCGGCGTGTGCCTCGCCCATCCAGGCGCTGCCGGCGTCCGGGTCCACCCCTTGCGTGATGTCGGTCTGATGCTGCAGGGAGCCGCCGAGCGTGAGCCCGGGGACGCTCCAGTTCAGCGCCAGCGTGGCCGCCGGGTCGGAGGCGTTGGCATAGGCGACCTTCTGCCGGCCCCCGCGGACGGCGTAGTTTTTGGCGGCCGAAATTTTCAAGCCGGAATGCAGGTATGCCTCATATCGCAGGTTTTCGGTCAGAAGACCGTGCGCCCCGGCCCCCGCCTCAAACCATGTGGTCGGAATGATATCCCTTTCCACCGAGTTGCGCTCCACGCCATAGAACCGCGTCGGCTCGTGCGTGAGATTGAGCAACCCGGCCGGAATGAGGAACAGTCCCGCCCGCGCCGTGTGCCGCTCGGTCAGGTCGTAGTCCAGATAGGCCTGCTCCAGCGCCATGTACCCCTTCTCATTATCCCCGGCCATGACATGCTCCAGCTCCAGCTCCGAAAAGAAACGCAGCCGGTCGGTGAACGTTTTTTCGAAGAACAGCACGAACCGGTGGAAGTCGATCTCGCGTTTGTCCGGCGCCCCGCCCCTGCCGGAGAGGTTGTTGTAATGCAGCTCGCCGTAGCCGCCGATGCTCATCCCCTCCAGTAGGTTGTCCAGCGGACGCGCCTCGATCTCGGCGAGCTGCGTCTCGATGGCCACCAGCCGGTTGGAAACGTCTCCGGCGCCTCCGAAGGGCGCATCCCCCTCCGCCGCGCGCTGCTCCAACCGCCGCTCCATTTCGGCCAGCCGCGCCTCGAGCGCCGCGATCCGATCATTGACTGCGTCGGCGCGAACCGTGCCCGCAACGAGCAAGCTGACCCCTCCCGCCACCAGTTTCTGCATGATCCTCATCTGTGTCCCAATGCTCATAAACACACCTTTTTTTGTTAGGCGCGACGAACATTATACGTTTTGACGAACTCTGTCAACGCCTTTTTTGCGCCGCGCCGCTTTTTTCGTTGCAGGCCACTCAGGCCCGATGCGAATGCGATTTTACTTCGTTGCATCGCACTTGGAATTCAGGAGTCAAACTAATCGTACACGTTGCCTGTGAGAGGTTTCCCATTCTGAATGCTGGCTTCTGAAAACTGTGCTAATGTAACAACGTTGAATCGCACCCGCCCGTCGCGTCCGGCGTAATTTGTCCGAGGGTTTTTTACGGCTGCGGCGTTATACCCCATAGAGAGCAGAGGAGGATGACGCCATGTTTGCGAAGAATCGGGAAAAAACTCGGGACAGGGAACGCGGCGGCGCGGGCGAGCGGGACGAGCGCTTGAGCGTGCTGCTGCGGCAGTGGTCGGCCATCGAGCCAAGCGTCGGCTTTGAAGACGCGGTCTGGCGTCGGCTTCGGGCCGTGCCGGCAACGCAACCGACCGGGCTGTGGGGCCGGTGGCTTGACGGGTTCCTGCCGCATCCCATCTGGGCCGGGGCGGCGGCGGCCGCGCTGGCGCTGGCCATCGGCCTGTTCGTCGGCCTGGCGACGCCCGACCGCGCGTGGTCGGGAGGACATGACACCCATGCCTTGCTGCATCCCCGGACGTTGATGGGCACCTACGCGGCGCTGTCGGAAGGGGGCCGGCGATGAAGAAAAGAATCGTCCTGATTCTATTGGCGGCCGCGATGGTCGGCGTGGTCGGCTATGTGATCGCGCATCGGTATTTCTGTCGTCCTTCGCAGTCAGACCTGGACCGCTTGCGGGATGTTTCCCATCTGGCCCAGGCGCTGGACTTGAGGCCCGACCAGGTCAAGGCCATGGAGGCCCTGCAGAACCGCCTCTGCGACCAACTGGCCGGTTGCTCGGCCCGGCATTGCGCCTGCCGCAAGGAACTCGCGGCAGCCCTCATCGCGGAGCCGTACGATGCGGCGCGGGCGCAGGAACTGCGGGAATCGCTGTCCCGCTGCTATGTGGATAGCGAGATGCTGGCGCTGGATCATATCCGGAACCTGCGCGAGATTCTGGACGTCTCGCAGCGCGCCCGCTTCGACCGCATGATCACGGACCAGTTGGCCGGTCCCTGCGGGATGTGCACGCACTGCGGGGCGGGATGCAAGCAACCACAAGGAGCAAGACGATGAAGACAAAAGCAGCATGGTTGGTGCCTGCCCTCGCGGCGGCGCTGATCGCCGCAGGATGCGGGGGAACGAAAACGGTGGGAACGCCGGCCGGCAAGGATACGCCTGCGACCTCGCTGGCGGCGGTCTTGGAGGCTCCGGAGACGTACGACGGGCAGACGGTCGTGCTGAAGGGCACACTGGAGGCGCAATGCGCGGCGCTGTGCGACTTCACCTACTCGGAAAACGGCCGGTCGGTGACGGTTTACACGCCCGATCCGAAACCGCCCCGAATCCAGAGCGGCCAGCCGGTCCGGGTGACGGCCACAGTGTACAAGGGCGAGCAGCAGGTGATCCTCACGGCCACGGGGCTGGAGTTGCTGCCGCGGAAAGGCGCGCAATGAAACTGGTCAAACTCGCATTCAACAACATTCGCCGGACGCCCATGCGCGCCGGTTTGACGGCGGCCAGCGTGATGATCGCGGCGGCGACCCTGAGTGTCGTGCTGTCGCTGGACCGGGGATACTCGGGGGCGGTCAAGCGGGAACTGGTGGACAAGACCGGCGTGCACCTCTACATCACCAAGGAGAACTGCCCCATCGAGGCGGCCTCGGTCGTCGCCCAGGGCGGCCTGAGCCCCCTGTACGTGGAGGAGTCGCTGGTGGCGGTGGCGCAAGCGATCGAGGGGATCGCCGCCACGCTGCCGTTCCAGCTCTTTGCGGAGACGACCTCGGACGGCACGCGCACCGACATTTTCATGGGCGTGACGGACGCGATTCGCCAGGTGCGGCCCGACTGGATCATCGCGACAGGCGGCTGGTTCGAGGTAGAGAATTCGGTCATTCTGGGCGCCCAGATCGCGCAGATCGAACTGGCGAAGATCGGCGACAAGCTCTACTCCGAGAAGCTCGACAAGGAGTTCACGGTTTCCGGCATCCTGCGCCAGAGTTACTCGCAGGATGACGGCATCATCTTCCTGCCCCTGGCCACGGCGCAGAAGCTCGTGAAAAGGGAGGGCCGCCTCTCGGCCATCGCCATCAAACTGCACGACATCGGCCGCATTCAAGAGGTTACCACGCGGCTGCGGGGGAGCATCGCGCAGGACTACTCCGTGATCGGCGCCAAGGAGTTGAGCGAAGGCATTCTGGGGTTCTTCGCGGCCACGCGTATGATCATGTTCGTCATGGTGGGCGTGGCCTTCGGGGTTTCCATCTTCGGAATCGTCAACACCATGCTGATGGTGGTCATGGAGCGCCGCCGTGAGATCGCCTACCTCAAGTGCGTGGGCGCCCGCCGGGAGGACGTGCTGCGCCTGATCACGCTGGAGACGCTCATCATCTGCCTCGCCGGCGGCCTGGGCGGCATTCTGGCCGGGGCGGCGGTAACGCCGGCGGCCGGGTCGCTGCTGCGGGGGACGCTGGTGGGCTACGTGCCGGCGGGCAGCATCGCGGCGCCGTCGGCGGATATCGCGCTGCTGTCGCTGTCGGTCGCGGTGACGGCGGGCGTGCTGTGCGCGCTGTATCCGGCCTGGAAGGCGGCATCGATCATGCCCATGGAGGTTTTGCGCAATGAATAGCCTGATCACACTCGAAAACGTCTCGAAGCTCTACCGGCGCGGCAGCGAGGACGTCCACGCGCTGGATGGCGTGACGCTGGACATCGCGGCAGGCGACTCGATCGCGATCTGCGGGCCTTCGGGGTCGGGCAAGACGACGCTCCTCAACATCGCCGGCTGCATGGATCACGCGACGAGCGGCGTGGTCCGCATCTGCGGCGAGGAAGTGGAGCGGGGCGGCGAGCGGCGTCTGGCCGAAATCCGCCAGTCGCTGATCGGCTTCGTTTTCCAGCAGTTCTTCCTCATCCCCACCCTGACGGTGGAGGAGAACGTGGAACTGCCGTTGCTGTTTTCACACCACCCGGCGAATCGCGCACGGACAGCAGAACTACTGGAGATCGTAGGTCTTTCGCACCGCAGGCGGCATCGCCCCGGCCAGCTTTCGGGCGGTGAAATGCAGCGCGTGGCCGTGGCACGCAGCCTCATCAACGAGCCGAAGGTCATTCTTGCCGACGAGCCCACCGGCAATCTCGATTCCCGGAACTCGAAGGCGGTCGTGGAGTTGTTCGAATCGCTGAACCGTCAGGGCATTGCGATTGTGCTGGTGACACACAATGCCGAGTTGGCGGCGCGTTGCCGAAAGGTGGTGCATCTTGAAGACGGCAAAGTGGTTGCTTAGCGCGTTGCTGTCCGGCGCGGCGCTGACTCCCGCGTCGGGATCGCTCGTTGTTTCGGTGGAGGGCGATGCGCGCGGCGAATACTCCCGGCGGAAGGGCACCGACGCGGAGATCAACTCGGTCGGCGCCTCGGCACGCAAGGTGTTTGCCGACGGGCACGGCGACCGCCTGATTCTGTATGCCCAGGCGGAATGGGCAGACACCTTTTCAGAGGCATTGCTCCACCAGGCCTACGCGGAGTGGAAGGGGCCGATGGGGCGGTGGAACGTCGCTGCGGGACGCGTGCCGCTCCCCTGGGGGCTGTTGACGGCGTGGAGCCCTGACCGCATGCCTTATGGGTCGCCCTATGACTGGACGCGGACGCTGGAGTCGGACAATGGCGTGCTGCTGCGGGGGACGGTGGACATCTGGGACTACGGTCTGGCTTTGACCCAGGGCTACGGAATGGAGGACATCGAGGAATTTCCCGGCCCCGGCAACCTGACCGGCCGGCTCGGCTTGACGCCCGGGCTGGAGGGCAACTTCACGCTGGGCTTGTCCTTCGCCGTTGGAACCGCCTATGCCTCCGAACACGGCCACGGGATGGCGGACATGATGGCGGAGAAGCGAACGGCCCTGGCTCTGGACTGCACCTGGTATGCCGGCCGCGGAATCTACCGTTTCGAGGGGGGCGCGCGGAAGACGGAGGACGCGTGGCACGGGACGCTGTTCGGCGCCGCCGACTACGCCCTGTTCCCCAAGCTGACGCTGCAGGCGGCCGGGCAACTGTACGAACACGGTGCTTCACATCTCTATGGGCGCGTTTACGGCGGAGTCTCCATTCCGCTTCGCTGGTTCACGATTCGAGGAGGATATGAATATGAGAACGCAGAAAACAAAGATCACCGCGTGGTGGTGCAGTTGCATCGCCTGTTCAGTTTTATTCGCTAGCGGGGTCTCGCAGGCGCAGGAGGTGTATATCTGCGTCTGGCGAAATCCCGAGCGGACCATGACCCGCCTCTTTCCCGAAGCGCGGGACTACCGGACCGTGACCGTTCCCATCCCGCCCGACGCTCTGGCGCTCATCGAGAAGCGCGCCGGGGCCGCCCTACTGCCGGGCCAGCGCGAGCAGTACCAATATTTCGAGATGCTGGACCGGGCGGGAACGGTCATCGGTCATACCCAGGCCATGACCCAGAAGGGGGAGTTCGGCGCCATCGAGTTCGTGTTCGGGACAGACCTGGAGCACCGGATCAACGGGATTTACATCCAGCGGCAGCGGGAGCGCGACAAGGGCTTCCGTGAAGCGTCCTTTCTTGAGAAGTTTCATGGGGGTTCGCCAACCAACGCCGACGCCATCGTCGATCCCGCGGGCGACCCCGGGAGCATCGGCACCCGCGCGGTGACGCTGGGCGTCCGCAAGGCCCTGATCGAGTTCGATGAACTGGTGTTGAAGAAAGTAACGACCTCGCAGACGTCTGCCGACGGGAAGAAGTGAGAATGGGCTCGTGGATCATTGACGGTGAACGATTGCTTCTGATGAACGGAAGGTCGTCCTATTCCACGACGATGCGGATGCGATCGCCAGGGCCACAGACAGCGCTGCAGACGATCTGGTGCGCGCCGCGTTCCAGGGGCCAGAAGAGCGGCTCGCCCGCGCGCGACACCCCGATGGACCGGTCATTTACAAACCAGTGCAGCGGCACGTCCGGTCCCGGTCCGGTTGCCGTGAGCGAAATCTGCTGCGCACCGGCATCCATGCCGCTCATCCAGCGGAAGGTGCTGTCCCGCGCCGGCGTGATGATCCGCAACGACCCCGCCGCCTGCGCGACCGGCGGCGCCGCCATCCTGCCCGGCCCGGCCGGCCCGGTCTGACTGCCGTGCCCCGCGCACGGTTCGTACCGCGTCACCCGCTCAATCGCCCAGTCCTCCACGCCCGGCGGGCAGTGCCGCCCCGGCAGGCGCCCGCTGACCGCGCACGCCAGCCGCGCCGTCACGCTGGCCGGACGCTCGTACCAGGGGCTTTGGTTGTCCGGATACAGGCTTCGAAACAGCTCCCACGCGATCGGCGTCGCCGCCGCCCTCCCAATCAACTGGTCCGACCCCGCGCCGTCCGCTCTCCCCACCCAGACGCCGATCACCACGTCGGGATTGTACGCCACCGCCCATGCATCGCGCAGTCCCGCCGAGGTGCCGGTCTTCCATGCCATGCGCGGGAGCCGCACATCGGCCGCATGCCCGGTCGTGTCCATGGCACGCTCGTCCCCGCTCAGCATCTCAGCCAGAATCCAGCACGCCTCTTTCGAAAACACCCGCCGCCCCGTTGCCGCCCGTTCATTGCCCTCCAGTACCCGCACCGGAGCCAGCACCCCGCCGCGCGCCAGACAGGCGTACGCATTGGACAGATCCAGCAGACGCACCTCCCCGTTGCCTAAAACCAGCCCCAGCCCGTACTGCTCCGCCGGCCCGGACAGGGTCGCCAACCCCAGCCGTTTCAACGTGTCGTAGAAGGGTCCCTGCCCCACCCGCCGGACCACCTCGATGGCGGGCATGTTCAACGACAGCACCAGCGCGTCGCGCGCGGTGACCCGTCCGC
>CAZWQJ010000159.1:0-10731 GCA_964635825.1 uncultured Victivallales bacterium
CCTCCGCTTCCGCTCCGGTTGTTTTGAGTGCTTCGCCGAAGGGGCCGTATTGGTAGTGGGCTACCGACTGGTTCTGGCTATCGATGAGGGCCATAACGTTGCCGGAGCCGTCGTGGGCGGGGCGGAGGGTGGGGCCGTTGGGGTGGTGGGTGATGGCGAGGAGGCCGCCGATGCCGCCGGCGCCGTCGAAGGATCCGGAGAGGTCGAGGCCCCAGGTGTAGGTCTTGCGGGTTTCGGATTTCGGTGTGCGGCTGGTTTCGGCAACGAGCAGCCAGCCGTTCCAGAGGAAGGTGGTGGTCTCGGCGGTTGTGTAGTCGCCGGCCGCGGCGTCCCAGCGGCTGACGATCTTCTTCACGCGTCGTCCCTGGTGGTCATAGCCGAATTCGAGGCGGCGGCGCAGGGCGGCGGGCACGTCCGGATCGCGCGACTGTATGGCGATCAGGCGGTTCTCGGCATCCCATGTATAGGTCCACTGGCCGTCGGCCAGAAGGTTGCCGTCGGCATCGTAGGCAAAGCGTTCGGGGGTTTGTGGCACCACGGCGGTTCGCTGCTCCGTGCGCATGAGGCAGGTGGTAACACCGCCCTCGACCGTCGTCAACCGGGCCATGATGGACAAGTTGGTGGCGGCGACGAGTGCGGTGCGGTTGTCGAGCGGCAGCGCGAGCCACCAGTACGGTCCGTGCCGATTGGCCAGCGCGGGCGACGTTCCCGGCTCACGCTTGACCATCACGTCGGCATCCGCGCGTGCGGAGCCGGCCAGGAAAGCTTCGCCCGGCACGCTGCGCTGCACGTACTGGTTCAGGGCGTTAGCCTCATAGACGGATGCGCGCGTCTGCTGTCCGTGCAGGTTGCGGGTTTCGGTGCGGTTGCCAATTTGATCGAACCGGTACTCGAATTGCGCCCCGCCCACCGGCACGCCATCCGGAAAATGCTGGCGCCCGGAGGTGAGTTGGCCCAGATCGTCGTAGCCATAGAGCCAGTAGGTGTCATCCCCGCCCGCCGATTGATCCTGACGCACGCGCTGGTCGGCGGCGTTGTAGGCATAGCGGCTGCGCCAGGCCGTGCGCGTGGCATCACCGGTCGCGATCTCCAGCAAGCGCCCGAATCCATCCAACCGGCGCGCGGTGTGCAAACCGCCGCCGAGCGCAGTGTTGGTCACCGTAGCGCCGTCGGCTCCGTAGTCGTAGGTGGCCGCCACCACGCCGTCGGAGACTTGCCGCACGCGTCCGGCGGCATCGTAGGAGAAAGACCAGTCGGACCCGTCGGACCAGTCGGACCCGTCGGACATCCTCAGCGCCGTGTTCGTGCAGCGGCCCCAGGCGTCGTAGGCGTGCGCCAATTCGAGCCCCGGTTGCTGCTGCAGCGTCTCGCGCAGCAGGAGCCCATCGTCCGCGTAGTGCCGGGTGGTGGACCCAATCGCATCGCGCACCTCGACGAGGCGCCCCTGCCGGTCGTAGTGCATGGCCACGGGCGGCGTGCCATCGCTGTGGGTCACATTCGTCACGGCGCCGGCGGGGTCGAGGTCATAGGTGGTGCGCACCCCGCGCGCCCACGTCCTCGCGCGGCGAGCGCCGTCGGGGCGGTTGTCAAACGTCACCGCGGATCCGTCCGCGTAGCGCTTTGCCGTGAGCCAACCGCGGCGTGGGTCGTACTCCCAGCGCGTGATGTCCGCCGCGCCGCCGGGGCCGTCGCGATAGGTGGCCATCGCCGCGAGCCGCCCCTGGTCGTCGTACGCGTACGCCACCGGATACGTTCGCGCGCCCCACTGCCAGGCGAGGGCGCCGCGCGCATCGTAACCATATTCCACAACCCCGCCGTCCGCCAGATGCGTGCGGACCAAGCGGCCCATGACATCGAACTCCTGGCGCTGCTCGCGCAGAAGCGCACCCGCCCGCTCCACGGTGCTCGTCATGCGTCCGGCGGAATCATAGGCGAGCGTCGTGGTATGCGCCTCGCCGTTGGCCGCGGTCTCGCGCGTTTCCACGAGGCGTTGCAGCCCGTCGTAGTGTTGCGTGCGCCGCGCCACCGCGACGCCATCGGCCGCCACCCGTTCCTCGCACACCAGAAGCCCATTTGAGTACACCGCCACGCGCCGCGTGCCATCCGCCTCCGTGCGCGTCTCCGTGCGCCGAGCCGATGCGCGCTCGCGCACGATAACCACGCGACTGGTCCGCCCGAAGGCCGCGCTCCAGCTCTCGCTCCCGTCCAGCGTGGTCCCGCCCGTGGCGGTCACCACCGTGTCCGTCGCGCCGGCCTGCGCGTACGCGCGCGCCTCCGACCAGCGCACGCCGCGCCCCGCCATCCGCGCGTGGCCCGAGCGCGTCTCGCTGATCCGGTCCTCGCCGGCCAGCCCCATCACGCCATCCCCATCCATGTCAACGGCCTGGCGCTGAGTCTCCCCGCGCACCCCGCCGTACGCGGCGAGCGTCGTCGTGTAGCCATCGCGGCGCCGCACCTCCCGATCCGCGCTGTCGTACTCCATCTCGACCCGGTACCCATCCGCGTACTCGACGCACCGTTCGCGCCCGAGCATGTCCTGCACCGTCTTGACCCACTCGCTCGCATTCGTGTCCGCACCGCGGTATTCCACCGCCCACGTTTCGCCGGGCCCCGCTCCGTAGGCATAACACGCCGGGGCCACGGCACTACCGCCCACGCTTTGCAGCCGCCCATCGCGCCCGTAGCGCTCCACCCGCGTCCCGCCATCCGCCTGCACCAGCGTCACCACGCGCCCACCCGTCGCACTGCGCTCCTCGCGCTGGCTGATCGTCGCCCCATCCGCATTCGTGGACGTCACCAGCCGGCCCGCCTCATCGTAGCCCGACCACGTCCAGCCGCCGGCCACGCCATCCGCTCCGCGCTGCCACGCGCGCACCACATTGCCCCACGAGTCATACGTGTTGAAGTGCGTCACGCCCGCGCGCGTCGTGGCCAGCACCTGCTTCAGCGGCGTGTAGTCCGTGCGCGTCTCAACCCCCTCCGCATCCACCTCGCGCTCCACGCCGCAGCAGCCGTACTCCCTCTCAACCCGCCCCCCGTCGAGCCGGTTGACTTCGTTCGTGGCGTGGCCCAGGCCGTCGCGGTCGATGGTGCGGTCGGCCAGCGTGATGCCACTGGCAATGTCCGTCGTCGATTCCGCCACCATCCGCGCGGCCGCGTCCGTCACCGTCACGGTGCGCGTCCCGTTCGTCACCGCGCTCTCGCTGCCCTCGCCACGGTCGACCGTCGTCGTCAGTTGGCGGCGCGCCGTGTTCAGCACATAGGCATAGCGGGTGACCATCCCATCTTCGCCGATCACCACCGACGGCCGCCCCGCGAACGCACCGGTGGTCATGCGCTTGCGCACCGTCACCCGATTGGATGGATCGTCGTAGCCCGCGCCGGGCTGCGCGCAGCGTCGCGTCTCCATGCGATCCGGCAGATACGCCGTATACGTGCGCGCCACCTCATGGCCGCACACGAACTCGATCTCCACACGCGGCCGCGCATCGCGCTCCGTCGCCACATCCTGCGCCGGGAACTGCAGTCCCGCCAGCGCCGGGTCGCCCGCGTACAGCAGCAGCGTCTCGCGGCACACCCCCGCCGGCGCGTCCGGCCCGGCGTCGCCAACCGGTTCGACGCGGCGGCTCACGCGCCCCAGCGCATCGTACGTGGTCCGCGTCCAGCCTCCATCCGGTTGCACCACCCGCGTCAGCCGCCCATACTGGTTCGTGTCCGCCGGATCTTCGCCATACGCATAGGTCGTGACCAACGGCGCTGGCCCCTCCGCCCCGCGCCGCTCTTCCACCACCTCACGCCCCCACGGAAACGGCGCGAGCACCGTCTCCGACACATTGCTGTGGGCATCCACCATGCCCGGGTTCAGCACCCGCGCGCGACGCGACACCCGCCCCCCGTCGGGCTGCTCCACCACATCAACCGTGTCCAACTGCGCCACCTCGGCTTGCGATCCATAGCGCCAGATGGCCGCATGCCCGCGCTCCACCGCCATCTGAACACGGTCCTGATCCACGCCCGCCGCGTCCACGAAACGAAACACCCGCCCGCTCACCGCGGGATCCAGAACCGCCGCCCGGGTTGCGGCGGTGACGCCTTCCGGCCCCCGCACCGTCGCGGCCGCCACGGCACTTGCGGCCGGCAGCGAAGGCGCTTCCACGTTCATGCGCCCCACGGGTTGAAAAGCGGAATCCGAGTAGACGACACTCTGCACCAGGCTGCCCGCCCCATAGGCGGGTTGCGCGTAGCCATGCGCGTCACTGTATACGCAGGTGATGACCCCCTCGTTGCGCCGCACGCGATCAATCTGCAGGCCCGGCCATCGCACCGTGGTGAAGCCAGCGAACTTCGTCACGGTTCTCGCCAGCGTGATCTCCTGGTGCTCGCGCATCACGCGCACCTCCCCCACTTCACTCGCACCGACGATCCCGCTGCTGCCGGAGCCGTTGAACCGATGCACCACACGCGACTGGCCCGGAAACACCAGTTCCCAGGCCCCGTCGCGCCACTCCATGTGATACGCGTTCCCGCTGTTCACCGGCTTCCCCGCCGCCTTGCCCTGCAGGCTGAACGTCACTTCCGATCCCGACGGCCGCCGCACCAGGGCGAACCCAAACCCGCCGGCCGCCGACTCCCAGACCCGCGCATAGGTATCCAGGCTCAGCCGTTGCTTCGTCTCCTTGCCGCTGTACGATTCCGCATAGTAGGCCTGCACCTGCGCCCCGCCTCCCGCCACGGCGCTGCTGACCCCCAGCGGGAACCGGCACCCGGGATTGGCCTCCATGTCACGCCAGGCCGGGTCCGCATGGGGCTCGCACCCCGCCGCGCAGCCGCAGCCCGCATACACGAGCCCGTCCTCCCCGCTGTCGGTTTCGCGCGGGGCAATGATCTCCCCCCGGTAGAGCCCCGTCCATTCCACAACGGCCGCCGCCACCGGCATATCAAACCCACGCAAACTTAGCGAGGAGGAGACCCCGCTGCCACGCGGGTCAGGCGGCGTCGCGCACCATTCGGAGACCCCGAGGACCTCGGTCGCCCTCGGGCCAGCCAGTGGCGAGCGCGCCGTGCCGCCCGCCAGGGCAACCGTGCCCACCGCCGTCCACATATTCTCCTGCGCCAGCGTGTGCCCATAGTCGTCCCACGCCAGTGAGGGGTTGACGGATCCGGCCACGTCCAGCGTGCGGATCGCGCGGGCATAGGAGTAGAACGTCACCACGCCGGCACAGCCCACCGGCAGGCCGCTTACCGCGATGAACTGCCCGATCCCCACGACGTCCGCACGATACAGATCCCCAAAGGGGCTCAGTTCGCGGCGGCCCTGCGTAAACATGCACGGCGCGTTGGGGGAGACCCGCAGCTTGGCCTCAGGCAGCGCCGCCGCCGCCACATCCTTCGCCACACTAAAGTTGGATTGCGGGTCGCTGCCCGCGCTGCGCTCGTTGCCGCCCGCCGGTGGCACCCACACCGTCGGCGCGCGCGTGTATCGCATATCCAGCAGCAGCCGGTGCAGATCCTGAAACTGTTCGATCAGGACCGGGACGTCGTTGAAGTTCCCGACGAAGTTGCTGACGCGCACATCGTTGCCGCTGGTCGTGTACTGGCCGGGAACCAGCAGGAAGGATTCGCCCAAACGCCCAAGCATGGTGGGAAACGCATTGTACGTCACCGCCTCATTGATCGTGTAGGGGCCAAGCACCAGCGGTTGCGGATCCAGGTAACTCGCCATCAGCGCACGCGCTTTGTCGCGCAGGACCCCCATATCGGCGACGCTGACCGCATTCTGCGCGGGCACTTGCGGGTCTTTCACCAGCACCGCCCCGTAAGGCACCCCCACCACGTCGCACCGGCTCTGGATCATCAGGGCCACGGTGTTGTAGGCATCAACAAAAGCGGCCCCGTCCCCCGCGCTGGCGCGAAGGGCACCCAGCGCCATCAGCAGCACACCCCACCAAGCGCCTCGAACACGCCCGCATCGCGTCATCATGCGAATGCTACCCATACGAGTTATAGCTCCATGTGGCTCAGGGGCCTGGGCGGAATACGCACAGTGCTACGGCGTTGGCGGCATCGCCAGCCGCCGGCGGCCCCTCGTCGCCGGTGGTGGGGACCCACGCCACGGTCGGCGCGGGATCGAGTCCGTCCGCGAGCCCGTCGTCGTCGCTATCCAGCAGCCAGGGGTCACTGCCGGCCTCAGACTCCTGGCGGGCGTCGAGTCCATCGCCGTCGTGATCCAGCCCCGCATCGTCCGTCGTCGCGGGGTTGAGTCCATGGGTGGCTTCCCAGTCATCCGCAATCCCATCGCCATCGCGGTCCACCGCGGCGGGTGCAGCGGCGGGGGTGTTGCCAAAGAACATGAAGACGGTGGCGGGTGGGAGATCGGCGCCGGCGGCGCTGGATCCGGCAAGCGCGATACTCAGGATGCCCACAATCACGCGGAGATGCATACCAACCACCATGGAGAAGGCGGATGCGGTCGGCCGGTCCACGGAGCGAGCCCTTGCTCCGCGCGTCCGGAACGCCGCTAGCCTCTATGATCTACACCTACCAAGCCAATGTGAACGTTTGTTGAAGGCTCATTGAATTCTCCATGAATGCCGGTGAACCCGTTTGCCGTGGCGCCCGCGCACCCGCGCTTGCCTTGCGGCGGCGAATGGCGGAAACTCGCGCAGCATGAAAACGCTCATCGTGCTTATCGCCCTGATCGCCGGGGGCGTCGCCCTGTTCTGGCAGATTCCGTGCGAAGATTGCGGCGGCTCCGGCAACGAACCGGCCCCGGCCTCCATCCAGGTGAGCTGCCCGCGTTGCGGAGGCTCGGGCCGGGGGGAATGGCAGTTGCAGGGGCGCCCCCGCAGCGAGACCGGAAAACCCCTCTGCCAGCGCTGCCGGGGCACTGGGCGCCTTGAGCAGGCCAGCACAACCTCCAAACCCTGCGCCGCCTGCGAGGGCCGCGGCCACCGGCGCCTCTACGAGATCCTGCTTCGCACCTGCGGATTCACCAAGGACACCGCCGGCGCCCGCGCGCCGGCCTGAGACGGAGAACCCCATGCCGCCACCCCGCAAGAAAGCCGACCCCGCCGACCAGGCCCGCATCCTCGCCGACCTGCGCAACGACCGCGAGGCACGCGAAAAGAGTTACCGCGCCCAGGCCCTGCGCCTGTTCCCCCACCTCTGCGCCCGCTGCACGCGCGAGTTCTCCGGCAAACGCCTGCGCGAGCTCACCGTCCATCACAAGGATCACAACCACCAGAACAACCCGCCCGACGGCAGCAACTGGGAACTCCTTTGCCTGTACTGCCACGACCACGAGCACGAGAAATACCGCATGGCCGGCCACGGCGGGGGCGGCATCGCCGAAGAACCGCGCGCCCCCGGCGTCTTCCAACCCTTCGCCGGTCTCGATAGCCTCTTCACCAAGAAGACGGAACCGGACTCTACCAACAAGAAGTGACGGCGCTGACTGACGCCTCCCTCTTGCCAGCATTCGTAAACCACCCCCATCTCCGTTCATCGTCTTCCGACAAGACATGATCACACTTTATAAAGTGTGATCATGTCTAAAATTCTCATAAACATCCTTAAATTAATAGGTTGTCGTCTACTGGACTCTGCATTGTCTGCGAAGTTCGGGGTGCTTGGGCTCAGGCCCGATACGGTGTAAGCCGGCCCCCGATTCTGGACGCCTTCCGGCTGGCGAGGCCTGTCGGCGGCCCCGCCGCAACCCTGCGCGGATTTCGCCGTTGACGGTGCCTCGCGGTCGCCGGCGGCGGCCGTCTCCCCATGCGTCCTGCGGCGTTGCCAAGCCGCGCCTAGGCGGCGTATGCTACGACGGTCCCGCGAAAACAACGGACCGTCGCCCCCCATGAGCACCGCCGCCGCCCATTTGCATGCCCTTGAGAAAGCCCTGCGGCGCCATCTGCGCGGCGAGGTGGCCTTCGATCCGCATGTGCTGGGCATGTACGCCACCGACGCCAGCAACTACCAGATCCGCCCGCTCGGCGTCGTGGTCCCGCGCGATGCCGAGGACGTCGCCACCGCCCTGGAGCTCGCCGCCGAGTACCAGGTGTGCGTCCTCCCGCGCGGCGGTGGCACCAGCCTCTCCGGCCAGACTGTCGGCCAGTCCCTCATCCTGGACCTCTCCAAGTTCATGAACGCCCTGCGCGACGTCGATGCCCCCGCCCGCCGCGCCCGCGTCGAGCCCGGCCTCGTGCGCGACGAATTGAATGCGCGCCTCGCCCCCCATCGCCTCCACTTCGCACCGGACCCCGCCACCAGCTCGCGCGCCAACATCGGCGGCATGATCGCCAACAACGCCTCCGGCATGCGCAGCATCCTCTACGGCAAAACCCTCGACCACGTTCTCGAGACCGACGTCCTGCTGGCGGACGGCACGCGCCTTCACTTCGGCCCGCTCCCACGCGCCACCCTCGACGCCAAGGCCCAGGAGCCCACCCGCGAAGGGCGCCTCCTGCGCGACTTCCGCGACATCGTCCTCGCCCACCGCGACGAAATCCGCGCGCGCTTCCCCAAGGTCATGCGCCGCGTCGGCGGCTACAACCTCGACGCCTTCGTGGATACCGACGACTGGAACCTCTCGAAGCTCATCGTCGGCAGCGAAGGCACCCTCGGCGTCCTCGTCGGCGCCACGCTGAATCTGGAACCGCTGCCGCGCGCCACGGCCCTCTGCGTCGCCCACTTCGCCTCGCTGCTGGAGGCCATCCGCGCGGTCGAACCCATCCTCACCCATGGCCCCTCGGCCGTGGAACTGCTCGACCACGTCGTCCTCACCAAGGCCCACACCAACCGCTCCACCGCCGCCCTCGCCGGATTCATCGAGGGCGACCCCCAGGCCGTCCTCATCATCGAGTGCTACGGCGACACCCGCGCCGACGCCGAACGCCGCGTCGGCACCATCGCCGAGGACCTGCGCGCGCGCGGCTTCGGCTACGCGCACCCCATCCTGGCCGAGCCGTCCGCTCAGGCCAACGTCTGGCTCGTCCGCAAGAATGGCCTCGGCCTCATGCTCGGCGTGCGCGGCGATCGCAAGCCCACCCCCTTCATCGAGGATGCCTGCGTCCCCATCTCCGTGCTGCCCGACTACATCGAACGCGTGCTCGCCATCTGCGCCGAACACGGCGTCCCGCTCTCGCTCTACGCCCACGCCAGCGTCGGCCTCCTGCATGTGCGCCCGCTGCTCGACCTGCGCCGCGCCGAGGACATCGGCCACATGAAGGCCATCGCCGACAAGGTCTTCGCCCTCGTCGTGGAGTACGGCGGCTCCTGGAGCGGCGAACATGGCGACGGCCTCGTCCGCAGCGCCTTCAATGAGCGCTTCTTCGGCCCCACCCTCTACCAGGCCTTCCGCGACGTGAAGCGGCTCTTCGATCCCCAGGGCCGTATGAACCCCGGCAAAATCGTCGACGCGCCCGCGATGGATCAGAACCTGCGCTACGGCGCCGCCTACCACGTCCTGCCCTTCCGCACCGAGTACCATTACCGCTCCGACGGCACCTTCGCCGCCGCCGTCGAATTGTGCACCGGCGTCGGCCAGTGCCGCAAAACCCTCTCCGGCGTCATGTGCCCCAGCTACATCGCCACCCGCGATGAGGAGCACTCCACCCGCGGCCGCGCCAACGCCCTGCGCCTCGCCATGACCGGCCAGCTCGGCGCCGACGGCATGACCAGCCCGCGCCTCCACCAAACCCTCGATCTCTGCCTCTCCTGCAAAGGCTGCAAATCCGAATGTCCAAGCAATGTGGACATGGCCAAATTAAAAAGTGAATTCCTGCAGCAGTACCACGACAAGCACGGCAGCACGCGGCGCGAGCGCGTCGTGGCGGCCTCGCCCGCCATGGCGCGGCGGCTGACCGGCGCGCTGGCCCCGCTCGTCAACCGCCTCCAGGAGGCCCCCGCCACGCGGCGGCTGATCGAGGCCACCCTCGGCTTCAGCCGTGAACGCGTGCTCCCGCCCTACGCGCGCGTGCCCTTCGCCGACTGGTTCGCCAACCGCGTCACGCGCCCCGCCGGCGACCGCCCGCGCGTGGCCCTCTTCGGCGATACCTACCTCTCCTGCTTCGAGCCCGGCGTCGGCCGCGCGGCCGTCGACTTGCTCGAAGGCTGCGGCTTCGAAGTCGTCTTCGCCAATGCCGGCTGCTGCCAGCGCCCGCGCATCTCCCACGGCTTCCTGCGCGAAGCCAAGCGCGACGGCCTGCGCACCCTGCTCAACCTCGACCACTTCATCCGCCAGGGCATCCCCATCGTCGTCTGCGAACCCGGCTGCGCTTCCGCCCTCGTGGATGACCTGCCCGACCTGATCGACGACGCCGCACTCGCCCAGCGCATCGTCGACAATGTCATGATGATCGATGTGTTCCTGGAGCGCGAGTACCGCGCCGGCCGCATCGCCTGCACCTTTGAAGCCGTCGCACCCTCGGTCACGATTCATGGCCATTGCCACCAGCGCGCGCTCTTCGGCACCAGCGCCATGAAGGCGCTGCTGGCCCGCGCACCTGGCGCCGAAGTCCGCGAACTGGATGCCGGCTGCTGCGGCATGGCCGGCTCCTTCGGCTATGAAAAGGAGCACTACGCGCTTTCGCAGAAGATCGGCGAAAGCCGCCTCTTCCCCGCCGTGCGCGCGCTGCCCGCCGATGGCGTCCTGGTGGCCTGCGGCTTCAGCTGCCGCCACCAGATCGCCCACTTCACCGGCCGCAAAACTCTCCACTGGGTCGAAACCCTTCG
>CAZWQJ010000160.1:0-10630 GCA_964635825.1 uncultured Victivallales bacterium
ATATCACGCTCCTCGGCATTGACGAACTGCCCGTCGGATTCCAGCCGCAAATGCAAGGTGCACTTCGTGCGCTCGGCAACCTCGGGCAGCGTGAGCGTCAGTTCGCCGCGCTGCAAGTCACCCGTGGACATCTTGCGCACGTCGCGACCCTTGGCCACCGTCCCGCCGTCGGGCGCCGTCAGCCGCCAGCTGAAAGCAAGCTCGGCCGGCACGAACAGGTCGTTCAGCAGCGCATACTTCCAGCGCATCGTCCGCCCGGCAAAGCCGTGATGGACCACGTCCGGCATGATGAACGCCTGGAGCTGATAGCCGCGCCGGCCGGCGCCGGTGATGTGGCCGTAGATGGCGATCGACGTCGTGCCCAGATCGCGATGCCCGTCAAGGCACTGCTTCCAGAACCACGCCGCCGGGCCCGCCCCGCTGTCGATGGCCGGGGATAGCACGTCTTCGTCGCCCACGAACCGGGTCAGGCCGGGCGGCATCAGCCCGCCGACCTTCCACAGGTATTCCGTGTCCATGATGACCTTCTCATAAGGACGGAACAGGAGATCGGGATGAAGCGTCGTCGCCACAATGGGTTTGCCGGGCTCAAAGTCCTGATGCAACTCGCGCCAGAAAGCCCCGTCGGGGAAACAGGACGAATGGCCGCGCATGGCATAGTCGCCATGGTAGGGGTTCATGTAGTGCAAGGCCATGTTGTCCAGCAGGCCCTCGAGATCCCCGTCGCCGTTGTACAAGGTCCACCGGCTCGGATCCTGTTGAAGGATGGTGTCGGTCAATGTCCGCATGCGCCGGGCGCCCAGCATCATGTCGCTGCTGGTGTATCGCAGAAAGCAAAGCCATTCATTGGACAAATCCCAGGCGACGATGCAGGGGTGATTCTGCGAGCGCCGCGCGCGGATGAGCAGGTTGCTGCGGGCATTGGCCCAGAAGGGATCGTGCTCGACGTTGTGCCGGCTGGACGTGTTGTATACCCCGGTGATCATCCGGATACAGGGATACCCGAACTCATCCATGTAGTCCGGGAGCGAGGAGTTGCGGCTGAGCTGGTAATCGTCCCGGGTCCCCAGGGTGCCGGGGGTCGTCGCGCTCTTGAGCTTCACCGGGATGCCGTTGAAGTAGAGCTTCGGCCCGACAATCCACGACTCACGGAAGCCAAAGCGGGCCCGCGCCAGATCCAGTCGCGCGCCGGTGGCTGAGTCTGTGATTTCGACGGCCAGCACATAGAGGTGCGGATCGGCCTGGCTCCACAGCCGCGCATTCTTCCAGGGCTGTTCGAAAGCCAGGCTGACGGGCCGGTCGGGCACGAGGTCGACCGTCTGTTCGCCCAGTTCGAAGACCGGCCGGCGCGCGTCAAGCACCGTGGCCTTGACCCGCGCCTTTACCGGTGCCGCCTGGTGGTTGACCACGGACAGGCGCGTGCCGACGGTCTGCCGGCGCACCGAGGTGGTTACCAGGATGTCATCGGCCGCGACCGCCGGCGACGTTTCCAGCGACACCGACCCGACCTCCAGCCCGATCATGCCATGCAGTCCGGGCGTTTCCAGATACTCCGGCGCCGCCACGGGATTGGCCGGATTGACATAGGCCGGGTCCATGATGGCGATCAGGTCGCGCACCACCAGGACCAGTTCGTTGGTGCCCGGCCTGATGGCCCGCGTAATGTCGGCGATGAGCGGCGTCGACTCGCCATACACGTTGCCGACCCGCTGGCCGTTTACGTAGGCCGTGGCCTCCGCCTTGACCTCCGAGACAACCAACCGGACCGTGCCGGCGGTGGCGATGCCGGCCGGCAGGGTGAAGGTCCGCGAGAAGTATCCGCCGTGCGGGCGCGGGGTGATCTTGTCGAGCGTATCGGTGTGATAAGGCTTGGGCACCGTGACGGGTTTAACCTGCAGATCCGCCGGCGGGGGCATGGGCGGATTGAGACTGGTGGTGTAGGCCAGGCTCCACTGCCCGTTGAGCAGAAGCGTGCGGTGCAGATCCTCCACGGGGCCCGCGAAGAAAACGCGCCGCATGTCACGGTAGCTGAACGGATCCGGCCAGCGCACGGACTGGCGATAGCCCGCGAAGTACGACACCATGTCGCCTTCCGGCCACCCGAGCGCAGGGGCATCGACCGCTTTGACCGTGGCATCGGCGCTGTAGCTGGGGTCATCCGGCGTCACGGCAAACGGCACTTGTCGCACCACGCGCGTGTGGGCTGCCAGCGTCAGACGCTGCGCATCGCGGCCGGCTTCCTGGCCGTAGTAGCCCTTGATCACACACACATAGTCCACGGTGACAGGCACGGAGAGCGGGTTGGCGATCACGCACTGCGCGAGGGCCCGGCCTGCATCCGGGGTCCGCGCCAGGCTTTCCGGCGACTCGGCCTTCTGTTCCATGCCCCAGTACGGATCGGCGAAATCGGCGGGGCTGCCCCCGGCCGTGAGGAAGCGCACCTCGGTGTTGACGCCCAGTGCCGTATAGATCTGCCACCAATGCCCGCCATAGTTGATCGGCCAGCGGAACGGCCCCAGCACAGGAGCACGCGGGTGCAGGATCAGGCGCACCACGGGCAACGCCCGGTGCGGGGCAGCCAGCACCGCAATTTCGTCGCCGGGCTTCAGGATCTCGGCGGCCTGAGCCTGGAGTTCGGCGAACCAGACGCCGGGCTCGATCTCGACGGGATCGCCGAGTCTGTCGCACTGGATGATCCGCCCGTTGAGATACAGACCATGCCCGGCCGTCGCCGTGGCTTCCGCCTTCCCACCGCCGGGCAGTCCGCCGGACTGATACACGAGTCCCACCCAGTAGGGGCCCGGCTGGATCGCACCCAGCTTCCAGTAAGCCCCGCCATTGTCGGGCAGTCCGATGCGCCCCCGTGTACTGGGGACGACGGCCGACGCGAAGCCCTTGCCGAACCGGTTGTTCTCCAGCGTGAAGTCATAGCCCGCCACCAGTGGCCGGGCGGAGGCGGCCTCATACACGTACTCGCCCGCCACATTGGGCCGGGATTCGAAGACATCCGCCGCAGGGACGGCACCGCAGAATCGGACGAGTACCGCGGCTGTCATCCACACACCCATCCTCTTGCCGTTGACTCTCATATCCGTAAGGCCCTCCCCTTCGACTCCGTGCAGGTTAATCAAGAAGACGATCGAAGCGCGCCATGAGACAACTCAGTGGCATAAAGCGCCCCTGCTCATTAAGTGCTCCTCTTTACGTCATGCCGCGGCATTCGTCCACCGGTTTTCACCGAGCCCGGCAAAGCCACGGCAGGACGACATCGAAACTGTGGAGAGGATCCCACGGGAGGGTGAGCGTCCCCGCGAACCGCCGCAGCCAGCCGCAAAACAGTATAATTAGCCGCGTATTGGAATGGACCGCCGTTGATCTCGTATTCTTGCATGCAATAATGTCTCCACCAAAGAGGAAGGGCGCAGCCATGAGTACCATGACATTGATCCGAGCGGCCGTCTTGACGACCATCCTTTCCGGCAGCAGCGTGTGTCCCTGGGCGAAAGCTGCCTGCACTCCGCCCGTCACACAAGGACTGGTCCTGGCCCTTGATGGCAGTCAGGTCAGGCTCAATGACCAGGGCGCCGTGCGCGTCTGGGTCAATCAAACCCTGGGCGGCGGCACCAACGATGCCTTACAGGCCAACCCCCACCAACAGCCCCGCCTCGACACGGTGAACACGCTTAACGGTCACCCCGTGCTGGTGTTCAATGGAACGCCCGGCACGGCGGGGCGGGATGAACTGGTGGCCGGCTCACTGCGACGGGTCGGTGAAGCCACCGTATTCGCCGTAGCCCGCCGCGACCGCCAAACCTCCGGCGGCTCCATGTTGCGTCCCATCCTCACCGCGGGCCACGCAGAGTCAACGTTCTCCTTGGGCGTGGCCGAAGAGGGCGCGCCGACCACGGTGCGCGCCGACTATGCCGGCATGCAGGCGGTCGCCACGCTGCCACGACTGGATGACGGCGACTACCTTATCTTCTGCGCCCTCGGCGCCACCGGCACTCTGCGAACGGCGCTCTATGTGAACGGAGTGCGCATCGCCAGCGCCACCGTCCCCCGCCCGCCCCGCGCCTTCGGGCCGATCGTCATCGGCGGGCAGAGCGGCTCTGACGAGCGGCATTTCCGCGGGGCCATCGCCGAGATCCTGGTCTACGATACGGCGTTGTCGGACGACGACCGGCGCCGCGTGGAGACTTACCTCGGCGACAAATACGGACTGGATGTGCTGCCGCTGCCGCGTCAAATCCCCGGCGAACTGTTTGTCGCGATCGGTCACCCGGCGGCCTCGGACCGGAACCCGGGCACGCGGGAACGCCCCTTCAAGACGTTGCGTCGCGCCGGGGACGTGGCCATGCCCGGCGACCGCATCAGCGTGGGCGCCGGGCTGTACCGGGAGCCTCTGACAGTGCGGGCGTCCGGGAGTTACGACGGAACGGAGGACGGCCAACGGATCGTGTTCCGGCCGGACGGCGACGCAGCCGTCATCCTGGACGGCTCGGAAACCGTCGCACCCTCGGCCTGGCAGCCTGTCGAGGGCAGCGCCAGGGTCTATGTCGCCGATCTCAAGGCCGCGCTGCCGGCCGGCTGCCGGGATCCGCGCGCCAGCCCGATCCGCTACGTCTTCGTGGACCATCGCCCCCTGCCGCCCTGCCGCGTCCCTTCGCCCGAGGCAGGCAAGGGATTAGTGGCCCGCTCGCCGCAGGATGCCGACACGAATACCTGGGGCTTCGACGAAAAGACGGATCGGCTAACCGTCAACCTGGGCGGCGACGATCCGCGCAAGGGGCCGCAGGTGGACGTTGCAGTACGCGACTCCTGCATCGCCCTGCAAAACAAGCGACTGGTGACCGTTGCCGGTTTCACGGTGCGCCGCGCCAATGTGAGCGGCATTCATGCCAACGACTCACGGGACGTCATCATTGAAGACTGCGCCGTCGAATACGCGCATAACGCGGGCATCGCCGTGGCCGGGGCGCGCGGGGCACTGGTCCGGCGCTGCCACGTTCGCCACATCGGCGGGATCGGCATTCATTCCAACGGCGCCCGTGACGCGGAGATTTCTGAAAACACGGTGTTTTCGTGGTACGAGAACCCGCACGGCCTGCTCGATGGCTACAACAAGGTCGCCTTCACGGTCTTTGGAGGGCGCTTCAACCAGTACTATCACAACGTGGCGATCATGCCGCCGGACTGGGCGTTCAAGGGCGGCGGGTTCTGGACCGACTGCGCCGGCCTGGGACATGTGTACATGGGTAACGCCACCCGCCACACCTGGAACAGCGGCTTCTACATCGAATCGCCGGCCGACAACAACCTCGTCAAGTGGAACACCGTCACCGACTTCCGACACCAGGGCATCTACCTTAGGTCGAACCGGAACAACCTCGTGGCCGAAAACTACGTGGCCGACGGCGGCTCGGCCCTCGTTCTATCCTCCACGGAGGATTCGATGGTGGCGAACAACCTGTTTTCCCACAACTGGGTCCGCAACGTGAACAACGCGATCAGCGTGGGACCCGAGCCGGGCGGCCAGCAGCGGCAGACCTTGAATTACTTCCAGCGCAATACATATGACGTGGCGACCAACCTGCCCGCTTTTGCCAGTTGGGGCGGCGTCAGCTACGGATCGCTCGAAGCGTTCACGAAAGCCACGGGACAGGAAACCCTGGGCCGCGCCGAAACAATCAATCCGGACGCGCTGGGCATGGCCTACGTGCGCGTGGACGAGCCCGGGCTCGCGCACGACCCGATCCCGATGATCGCCAATCCCCGCTTCGACCGCGACGGAAGCCGCCTGTATCACGGCCTGTACTTCTGGCTGCGCGGCGATGCCGACGGCTATGACAGCTTTCCCGAATGGCCTCGCCCCGGCGCCAACTATCCGTTCACGCATGAAGGGTTCCGCGACCAGCGCTCCCGCAGGATCAACAGCGTTCAGACCTGCGGCAATCGCTGGGCCGTCGTGCCCAACGTGCCGGGGACGCCGGTGGGCGGAACCTGCTTCGAGGCGTATTCCCTGACCGACAAGGCCGCCGATGCGCGCGGCGCCGGCGTGTGGTCGCCCACCCTGCCGGTCGTCGGCGGGGCTGAACTCGAACTGGAATTCTGGCTGCGCGGCGACAACGTGCGCCCCGTCACCAACAGCGGCGGCATTGCGGTTTACGTCGAATGGAGCGACTGGACCGGTCAGAACCGGTCACGGACCTACGTGGTCGGCGGCGAAGACGGCACGATGACACGGCCCGAGCTGAATCAGGGCACGTTCGCGTGGACCAACGTGGCCGCCGTCGTGCGGGCGCCCGCCGGAGCCCGCCGCCTGGGCCTCTACTTCGGGTTGCGCTCGGCCCATGGCGTCATGGGCGTGGATGCGGTCGAGACGTTCCGGCAGCGGCCCGGCAAGGCGCCGGCTACCGCAACGGCCGCGGCGGCCGCCGACACGCCGCCCGCGCCTCTCATTCCGCCGGAAGCCCTGGCGTTCGCGAGCGTGGACCTCTCCGGGGTCGTCAACCGGGCACTGGCCGACGAGGTGGCGGGCGACGGGGCGGGCGGCTGGACCGATCAGGGCACGGGCTATGACATGAAGGGGCTGGCCACCGGCCGGCGGACACACGAGGGGGTTCCGTTCGACCTGTTGGCGCCGAAGACCTGCGTGGTGCTGCGCTCGCCGCAGCGGCCCGCCGGTAATCTGCCCCCCCAGGTCGCCCTTCCCGTCGGGGCCAAGGCCGACATCCTGTATTTCCTGCATTCCGGCGCCTGGCTGACTTCCGGCGCCACGCACTGGTCCTACGTCGTGCGGTATGCTGACGGCTCGAGTGTGACCCTCCCCGTGATCGGGGGAGCCAACGTGCGGGACTGGAGCCAGGCCGGCGACGCCACGCCTTTCCCGCGCACGCCCGGCCAACGCGTCACCGTGTGGCCGGACAAGGTTGGCAACGTGGTGTCCCCGGAATGCGGCCTCTACCGGCTCGATTGGGTCAATCCGCATCCGGAGCGGCAGATCGCGACGATCGAGATGGTGGCGGCGGAAGACGGCGGGGTGCCGGTTCTCCTGGCCGTCACACGCGGAACCAAACAGAAGAACTGAGCGTCGCACGGCACGTGACAGTGGGTATGACAGACACCGGCCGAAGGAGCTGAGCAAACATGACAGGTCCAGACAGGAAAGGTGCTCGGGAAAACTCAGAGATCAGCACTCTTGGAAAGGAGATGCGGTCACTGGCGTGCGTGGCGTTGTTCTTTCTGGCTCCGTGGGTGATCGCGCCGGCGGCGGCACAGAATACGGTCTGGACCCATGTCGTGGCGGACAGCGTGGTGACGGGTTCATGGACCGAGGCGTCGAACTGGAACAATGGTGTGCCCGCCAACAGCGGCGCGTACTCCAACGCCCTGCTGGCCAACACGGTGAACTCCTACGCTGTCAATGTGGACAGCATGCCGCCGGCGTTTGCACAATTGATCATGACCAACGCCCCGGGGCAGACCGTGACACTGAACGTGTATACCAATATGGATGGCAGCACCGCCCACCTGGCCACGTTGCGCGAGGCGGTCATCAACGTCCACACGAACGGGAAGATGAACTTCGTCATGGGCGATCATGTCTATAATACTCGGATGACGGTCAAGAACGGCGGCCTTCTGCTGTGGGAACAGTCATCCTCCTACCGGCAGTTCTATGGCGTTTCGATCGTGATCGAAAGCGGCGGCATCGTGACGAACATCGATACGGCCCATTTCCTGTACCTCGCGAACGGATCCCGCGTGCTGGTCGAAGCCGGCGCGAAGTGGCACTACAAGGCGAATGATATCGACTTCAGTAGCAGTTCGATCGCCCCGACCATTCTGACCAACCGCGGGACGATCATCATTGACCGAATGAATGGCAGGCTGAGTGTCGGCACCCTTACCTACACGATGCCCGCCAGCGAAATTGTCATGGAGTCAGGCTCGTTGTCGCGATTGGGTGCGTATTCACAAGCGGATGGCATCGAGATCGGCACGGTGCCCAGCGCCAGCGGGAACACCAGCAAAGGCCGTTTCACGCTGCGCGGAGGTGTCGTGACCAACCAACAGGATCTTAAGATCGGAAAATCCGGCGACATCGGCACGGGCGGGGCGAGAATCGGTCGGGACTATGCCGGGGAAGGCGAGTTGCTGATCTATGGCGGCGAGTGGCAGCAAACGGGGAACGGCATCGTTCAAATCGGGGGCTGGGAATTTGGGGCCATGCCCAACGTACCCACCAACGGAATCATGGCGAACGCCTATAATACGGTCAAAGGTTACCTGACGCAGACCGCCGGGGTGTTCCGAACGCCGGGGGATGTCCGGGTGGGCAACGGACCTTCGCAGGGCACGATCACGCTCTCCGGCGGAGCCTTTTACGCGACGAACACCGCCGGCACGTCCACGCTGCAGTTGAGTCTGCAGACCGAACCCAATTTTGTCGTTCCCGTCGGTCCGGGCATCGCCACGCTGAACCTGCAGGGCGGGCGGTTGACCGTGGACCGGTTCATCGCGACCAATGGAGCCACTTACCTGACGAACAATTTCCAGAGCGGCACGCTGGAGATCAAGCGCTACGCGGACATCAAAGCCGGTGTGCCCCTGTTGGCCGGCGACGGCGTGGCGGCGGCCTGCCTGATTCTGGGCGACACGTCCACGAACAGGTTCAATGACGGCCTGGTGCTCAACACCAACGCCACGCTGATCGTCAGCGGGACCAACACCATCGGTTCCGCCCGGATCGAGGGGAATCTCACGCTGCGGCCGGATGCACGCCTGGCGTGGGATTTCAACGCCACCACCCAGGACTGGGCGGTGATTACGGGCACTGTGACGCTGCCATCCTCGGCCGTTGTGGACCTGACCCGCCTGGACACCTCCATGCCTCAGACTATTCCACTGCTAAGTGCGACGGGGGGATTCCAGGGAAACAGCCCGGCGACCTGGCCGATGAGTGTTGTGGACGGCAAGAAGTACAAGGCCATGATCGATGGCACCACCCTGCGGATGGAACGTTACTTCCCGCCCGGGACCATGATCATGATGCGCTAGCCGACTGTCCGGAGTCGGCCAGCCCCCCGCTGACCGATCATCATTTTGAGCCTTATTTGCTTGTTCTAGGGAATAAGCACCGCCTATAGTGCGGCCCATGAGCGGCGCCTTGATCATCATCCCGACCTACGACGAGAAGGACAACGTCGGCCCCATCGCCACGGCCGTGCTGGGCGTCAAACCCGACGCACACCTGCTCTTCGTCGATGCCAACTCGCCCGACGGCACCGGGCGACTGCTGGACGTCATGGCCGTCGCCGACCCGCGGATCCACGTGATCCACCAGGCGTCCAAGCAGGGTCTCGGGCGCGCCTACATCGACGGCTTCAAGTGGGCGCTGGAACGCGGCTACGACTTCATGTTCGAGATGGATGCGGATTTCTCCCACAATCCCGCCGAACTCCCGAATTTCCTCAAGGCCGCGGAACAGGCGGACCTCGTGCTGGGCTCGCGCTACGTCGATGGCATCCGCATCACCAACTGGCCGCTCCGGCGCCTGATGCTCAGCATGGGCGGCGCCGCCTACGTGCGACTGATCACCGGGCTGCCCATCAGCGATCCGACCGGCGGCTTCAAATGCTTCCGCCGCCGGGTGCTGGCCGCCATCGACCTCGACTCCATCCAATCCAACGGCTATTCGTTCCAGGTTGAGATGACCCATACGGCCTGGACCAATGGCTTCCGGATCGTCGAAATACCCATCACGTTCGAGGACCGCCGCGCCGGGTATTCGAAGATGAATTCCCGCATCTTCCGCGAGGCGCTGTGGATGGTCTGGCGGCTGCTGCTGCGCAACGGCTTGCGCCGCTGGCCGCGGCGCAAGACGCCGGCCGAGGAGCCCCCGTCCCGATGACCTCCGCGCGGCCGGCGTTGCCTTCCCTTACGGACCTTGTCCGCGCGCTGCGTCCGAACCAGTGGACCAAGAATGCCGTGGTGCTCGCGGCCTTCTTCTTCGCGCTCGGCGATCACAACCAGACCGTGACCTGGCTTGCCCTGGGTCGCGCCGTCGCCGCCGCCGCCGTGTTCTGCATCCTGTCCAGCGCCATCTACCTGTTGAACGATATCCGCGACGTGGACGCCGACCGGCAGCACCCCGTCAAACGGCACCGGCCCATCGCCGCCGGCCGCGTACCCGTCCCGCTGGCGGGGCTCATGGCCGCTGTGCTCCTGGTCGTAGGGGGACTTGCCGCCCTCCGCCTCACGCCGGGCTTTGCGGCCGTGGCCGGCGGTTACGTGCTCCTGCAGGTCGCCTACACGCTCCTGCTCAAACGCGTGGCCCTGGTGGATGTCTTTATCATCGCCCTGGGCTTCGTGCTCCGCGCCGCCGCCGGCGGCCTGGCCCTGCGGGTGTTCATCTCGCCCTGGCTGCTGCTGTGCGCTTTCCTGCTGGCCCTTTTCCTGGCGCTATGCAAGCGACGGCACGAGAAATTGACGCTGAACGGGGCCGCCGAAGCCCATCGCGCCAGCCTGGAGCATTACGACCGTACCCTGCTGGACCTGCTCATCGCCATCGCGGCCTCCGCCACCATCGTCTGCTACGCCATCTACACCCTCTGGCCCGACACGGTTC
>CAZWQJ010000161.1:0-10573 GCA_964635825.1 uncultured Victivallales bacterium
TCGGCGCAGCCTCGCCCTCCACCCCCTCGTTCGGGACGTGTTACGCCACTTGGAGGGCGAGGCTGCGCCGAGCCATACACGGGCCGCACTCACTCGGTTGGCGGCGCCTTGGTGCGTCCCAGCAGCCGCAGGTTGCGGTAGTGCATGAATGGCAGAAAGAGATAGCTCAGCACCACCGGCAGCTTATCCACGTGGAAGGCATAGAACAGCGACACGATGCTGCCCCAGAAGCTGAGATGCCAGAAGAGCGGCGGCACCACCAACTGGCCGCGACGTTCAGACTTAATCCACTGCACGACAAAGCGCGAGGTGAAGAGCGCGTTGCCGAACAGCCCGATCCAGGTCCAGTAGGAGGATTCGACATAGAGCCAAGGCAGGTAGGGTGCAAGCGTGGGCGCCAGAAACGATGTCGTCATGTGTTCTCCTCGACTCTCTTCGGGCGGTCATCCCGTTGGGGCGCGGCCGTCCGGAGCGTCGCCCTTGCGATCCAGGCACAGCACCACCGGCGTCCCAAGATGCCGGGTCAGCCCCAGCAGCCGGCAAGCCCCCTCGAGCAGCGCGGAGAGCGGGCCGCAGCGCAGCATGCGGTGCAGGACCATGGGCAGGCAGAACTGCGCGTACCGGCTCGTCACGGTGAACCCATGCCGGCGGAAGGCCTCCTCCAGTTCCGGCCCGGCGTACGACAGCCAATGGCGGGTGTTCTTCTCGTAGCGCTGCTTGGCCTGGAATAGGGCCGGCGCGATCCGATTCAGGCCGGTGATGGCGGGGTAGTCCACGATGATGCGGCGATCCGCCACGCGGCACATCTCCGCCACGAGGGACTCCCACGCATCGAAGTGCGCCAGCATCCGCACGGAGACGACCGTATGAAACGCGCGGTCCGCGACCGGTAGTGCATCGGCACGACTGGCCACGAATGGGCAGCCACGCGTCTCGGGGCAGGCATCGAGCCGCGCGCGACAAGCCTCCGTGCTGCCGTGCACGGTCACGCGATAACCGAGGCGAGACAGCGGTTCCGCCAATTGGCGATGGCCGCCGCCGATGTCCAGAATGGCGATCGAGCGGTCGGGATCCAGCCCGTGCGTGACAGCCCGCTCCTGCACGCGCAACATCCAGCGTCCCGCGGAGCCGCGAAAGCGACGGGCATAGTCCTCGGAGGCCGTCACCACATCCGGCTGCAGATCCGCCGGCACCGCGCCGTCGCTTTCTGTGCTACGCATGGGCGCCATTCCTCCCGGTTCGCAGGGCCCGCACACTCACCACCAGCAGCGTCACCGCCGTCAACGGGATGGCGAATCCCAGCATGGCCATCCGGAAAACCGGCAGCCCGGGATTACCCGTCACGCCCAGAATCAGGAAAGACGTGTAGGCCAAGTAGTAGGCCAGGAACAGCACCCCTTCCCAACGCGAGATGGTGTGGCCGGTAAAAAAGATCGGCAGGCAGGCCACGGCCACCGCCAGCATCACCGGGATGTCGAAGTGCAGCGCCGACGCCGCCACCGCCACGCCAGCAGGAGAGACCACGCCCGCCAGCCCCAGCACCCCGAGCAGATTGAAAATATTGCTGCCGACCACATTGCCCACGGCGATGTCGCGCTCGCCACGGATGCTGGCGACAATGGATGTAGCCACTTCGGGGAGCGAGGTCCCGGCGGCCACGATGGTCAGGCCGATGATCATTTCGCTGACGCCGAAGTGAGCCGCGATGGCGACGGCCCCCTGCACAAGCCAGCGCGATCCAAGGACCAGCAGGGCGAGGCCCCCGAGCACCAGCAGCGCGTCCATTGCATAGGCCACGGGGCGCCGATCCGCGACTTCGCCGAATTCTTTCTCATACTCCTGCTGCACCGCCAGCTCCTCGCGCCGGCTCTGACGGATCACAAAGGTCGTGTAAGCAATGATGCCGGCGACGAGCACGAGTCCATCGATCCGTCCAATGTGGCCGTCGAGCCCCATCAGCAACACGAGCACCGAGATGCCGATCATCAGGGGCACATCGAGGAACACCAGGCGCTGCGAGACCGCCAGCGGCACGATGAGCGACGAGACGCCCAGGATGAAAAGCACGTTGAAGATATTGCTGCCGACCACATTGCCCAGGGCGAGGTCGGCCTGGCCGGCGAGGCCGGCCATCGTGCTCACGGCGAGTTCCGGGGCGCTGGTGCCGTAGGCCACGACCGTCAGACCAATCACCAGCGGCGAAATTCGGAAGGCGGCCGCCACGCGTGAGGCGCCCTTGACGAGCAGCTCGGCGCCCACCACCAGCAACACCAACCCCAGCACCAACAATATGATTACCATTCCCATGCCTCGGCCTCCTGATTGAGCGCCCGACAGCCTGCCCGATCCGGCGGTGGGGTTCAACTGCGGATTGCGGAGGCTCAAAAGCAGTGACAGCATGCGGGCCGCTTTCTATGCTGTCGGCGCCCGTGGAAAGCGCCGCCGTTGGACGCCGGACCACGGACGCGCCCATGATCACATGCATCGCCATCACGGTCTGGTTGTTCGTCGCCTTGGTGGTCTTTCGGCTGCTGCGGACGCGGGCCGATGCACCCGGAGCCACGCGCCGTGGCGGCCTGTGGCTGGCGCTGCTGCTGGTCCTGGGGATGCCCCTCTTGTTCCGGCCGCACGAAGTGCTGCAATCCGGGCAGGACCCCGGCGTGTACCTCAACGCCGCCGGCGCGTTTCACCGCCACCAGTCCGTTTTCCACACCGATCCCCTGCTCGCGGAGGTGCCCCTATCCTCGCGAGAGCACTTCCTCTTCGGCCATGCGGGCTACGGACTCACCAAGGACAGCTGCCTGGAATTCAAGGACCTCGACACCGCGCGCATCGGCCCGCGGTTCCCGCCGCTCTACCCGATCATCATGAGCCCGCTGATCGCGTACGGCATGCCGCCGTTGGCTCTCTATGTGGTCCCGCTGTTCGTCCTGCTGACGGCCCTGGTCCTGTTCGTACTCCTCGAGCGACTCTGCCGCCAGTCCTGGGCCGGTGCCCTCGCCGCGCTGTTCTACCTGGGTGCTCCGCTCCTCATCTGGCACGCGCGCGCCCCACGCGCCGAGCTGGTCGCCGCCTTCTTCTGTCTGGCCGGCTTCACGCTCCTGCTTCATGCCTGGGAGGGAGAGCCGTGGCGGCGCTGGCCCAACCTCCTGATCGGCGCCGCTTGCGTAACGCTCGCGCCGTTCATTCACATCACCGGCTGGTTCATGGCTGTCGCCACCGCGGGCATGATCGTCTGCTGGCTGGCCACCGGGCGGTCCGATGCGCTGCTGTATCCGCCCCTGGCCGCGCTCGGTCTCGCCGTCTTCGCCTGGCAAACCCTTCGCATCGGTGACCAGTACCACCTCGGCCGCTTTATCGAACCTTGCCTGCAGGACCCGCTCCGAGTCTTGCTCGTGCTGCTGGTGCTGCTGACGATTCCCCTGCTGGCGGTGGCCATCGGGCGCCGCTGCAGACGCTTGCCGGAACGCGCCTCCGCCTGGATTCGACCGGCCATGCGCCGCCGCGACCAGGTGGCCCTGGCGCTGCTGGTGGCGGCCGCCGCGCTCGCCCTCTACCTCGGGCGCTCCCCGCTGCACACGCGCGTCTTCCGCGGTTACGAATACCACTACGTCTATCCCACCGACATGCCACTGGCCGTGCTCCTGATCTCCGCCCCCATCGCCCTGCTCGGGCTGGCCGGGCTGCTGGCCCTGCTGCTCTCCCGCCGCCCCGGGGCCGAGTCGCGCGCCGCCTGGGTCCTCTGGATGCTGCCGGGCGCCTTCCTCGTCGGCAACATGCAGGACTTCTTCATGACGCGATATCTCGTCCCGTACTTTATACCGTTGTTGGCGGGCGCGCTGGCCGCGGTGACGACGCTACTGCCCGCGCGCGCGGGCTGGCCGCGGCTCGTCCGTCCGGCGGCGGCCCTCGTGGTCCTCGGCCTGATGCTCGGGCAGCGCCTCAGCATGATCACCACCACGGAGTATCGCGGTCTGGCCGCCTTTTTCGACGGGATGGCGGCCCCCGTACGCGCCGAACAGGGCATCCTGCTGGCCGAGTACGCGCGCCATGCCACCGCGCTCGAGCACATCGGCGGCGTCACGCTCCTGAGCATCGACAATGAAACCCGCCGGGACTACCGCCCGATCTTCGATGCCTGGCAACGCATCATGGAGCGCCATCCCGACCGGCCGGCCTTCTTCATGACCCCCTTCTCGCCGCCCGCCGAGGGTCGCTTCACCTTTGAGTGGGTGCAGTCCCGCAGCCTCGATGCCCAGATTCTGCCGGTGGGTCGGCACCGGCTGCCCGGCGCCCCGCGCCCCACCCATCTGGACCTGCATCTGTACCGGATGACACTCGCTCCTCCGCCGCCCCCCGCGCTGCCAGCCGTGCGCCTCTTCGACGACGGCAACGTCGGCCTCGCGCGCTTTGCACGCGCCCGCCCCGTCTCCTGGTCGCCGGACGGCATCGCCCTTCCCGCGGCTGTGCCAACGCCCATCGCCCTTTCCCAGGAGGTGTCGCTGAGCGCGGGCGACCGCCTGCTGCTCTTCCTCTATGACGGCACCTCGGCCTCCACGCCGCTGCTGGATCTCACCCCTGCACGGCCCGTTGGCCTTCAACCGCCCCACTGGCAGCCGCTCACGAATGGCTGGAGCATCGCGGTGTGGAGCGCCTCGCAGGCGACGGTGCTGCGCGACTGGCCCGTGCACACGCACCGCGCGGCCATGGCCGTCGATGCCTGGCACCTGACGGCCCGCCAAGCCCTGCCCCTCGACTTCGCCGCGCGCACCCTTGGCCCCTGGCGCCTTGATATCATGGCCCGGGGCGTCCACTCCCCCTGCGCCATGCTGACGCCAACGGGCTCCGGCGCCGCCGGCCTGTGCCTCGCCATCCTCATGGCTCCGGACCCCGACTACGGCGACTCGCGCACGGCCTGGCAAGTGGTGGATGGCGAAGCGGACCTCGGCACCCGCCGCGTGCCCGGCCAGCGCTGGACCTGGCAGGTGTGGCCCCTCCCAACCGCCACACTCACCAACACCTACGACTGGCTCACGCTCCGCCCCACCGGCCCCGGCGTCCCCACCCAGGACAACACCCCCGTCGCCCGCGTCGCCTGCCTGGCCACCTTCAAAACGGGCTCCGACTAATCTATTCTAGTAGAAATTAGCATGCACTCGCCTGTTCTCGCCGCAAAAAACTTGCCAAAACGGGGTGCTTTTCTGTAAACTGCTCATGAATCTTTTTGGGGCGCATCCGGCACGTGACGGGAGCAGGAGCGGGCAGCATGGTCAATGGCGGAAGAAGTCAGCGCGGCATCGGCTTCAAGGGTTCGTACATGCGGAATTCCTTCTGGAAGCGGAATTCCGACATCCTTCTATACCTGTCGCTGTTTGTCGCCGTGATCGGCATCGTGTTGTACGCCCTGCTTCGCGAACACGAATAGGCGATACTACCGCTGGCCGCCGGCCGGCGACTCCGCTATACTCCGGGCCCATGCAACGCTTTATCTGCCAGGTATGCGGTTACGTCTACGACCCGAATTTGGGTGATCCGGACCAGGATATTGCACCGGGAACCCCATTCGGGGACCTGCCCTCCAGTTGGATCTGTCCGGATTGCGGCGCGCCGACGGGCGACTTTTCGCGCATCGAGTAACCGGCCGTCCGCGGTGGCGCGCACCGCCCCGGCATGAGTCTTGAGCACGCCTACTCGTACACATGGGAGGCGTCGGGATAGGTCCCGTGCTGAACGTCGTCGCGGTAGGCCCGGAAGGCCCGCTCCATCTCGCGGCCCAGTTCGGCATAGCGCTTCACAAACTTGGGCGTGAACGAGGGGAACATGCCCAGGACGTCGTGGCAGACGAGCACCTGGCCATCGCATCCGGGTCCGGCGCCGATCCCGATGGTCGGCATGCGCACGGCCGCCGTGATGGCCGTGGCCAATGGCGCGGGCATGCATTCCAGAACCAGCGCAAAAACCCCGGCGGCTTCCAGCTCCTTCGCATCCTCCAGCAAGCGCGCGGCCCCGTCCTCCGTGCGCCCCTCCACCTTGAAGCCGCCAGTGGCCTGGATGCTCTGCGGCGTCAACCCGATATGGCCCAGCACCGGAATGCCGTTGGCCACCAGCGCCTCCACCAGCGGACGCCGCCAGGCCCCGCCTTCGATTTTCACGGCGCCCGCGCCCGCCTCCTTCAGAAAGCGCCCCGCGTTGGTCACCGCCTGCTCGATCGAGGCCTGGTAGGACATGAACGGCATGTCGCCCACCACCAGCGCGTGCTTCACCGCCCGCGTCACGGCGCGCGTGTGATGCAGCATATCGTCCATCGTCACGGCCAGCGTGTTGGGAAGCCCCATCACCGTCATTGCCAGCGAATCCCCCACCAGGATCATGGGGAGCCCGGCCTCGTCCATCAACAAGCCCGAGAGGTAGTCGGAGGCGGTCAGACAGGCGATCTTGTCTTTGCCCTTGGACGCGGCGATCGACGCGGCCGTCCAGCGAACTGATTTGCGTGCATCCGTAGCCATTGGGCACCGGTCCCTTCGTGACAGGCGGCGGGGGCGTTGCGTGCCCCGCCTACCAAGCGAGCGAAAACAGAACCACGTCCGGGTGTGGCGGTAAAGACAAAAGCAAGCCGGCGACGGTTTCGGGGTGGCCGGGAAGGCGCAGCGCGGGGCGCACATCGGCCAGCGGCTGCACGACAAAGCGGCGTTCGGCCCAGCGCGGGTGCGGCAGGGTCAGCGCCGGTGCGGCTGACGTGCAATCCCCGGCGTAGAGCACATCCAGATCGATCGGGCGCGGCGCGTTGCGGTCCGCCGAGCGCACCCGGCCCAGCGCCGCCTCGATGCCATGCAGGGAGTCCGCCAGCACCCCCGGCGCCGGCGGCGCCTCCACGATCATCACCGCATTGAGGTACGGCTTGTCGCGGTGTTCCGGGCGCACCTGCACCGGTTCGGTCTCGTAGACGGGCGAGCACGCCACCTCGCGCACGTTCGGCAACGCCACGATCTGCCCCCGCGCCGCGCGCAGATGCGCCAGGCGGTCACCGAGATTGGAGCCAAGACTGATGCCAAATTCCATGGGGCCCTCGATCTCACCATGCGTTCAGCCGGCGATGCAGAAAGACGGGCAGCGGACTTGGCGACTCACCCCAGCGCCAGCACATCGCGCATGCCGTACAAGCCGGGGCTGCGCCCGGACAACCAGCCGGCCGCGCGCAGGGCGCCCATGGCAAACGATTCGCGGCCCATGGCCCGGTGGCTGAGCCCCACAACCTCCGTCTCCGACGCCAGCGTCACCACATGGTCGCCCACGATGGAACCGGAGCGCAGCGCATGGATGCCGATTTCGCCGCGCGGACGTTCGCCGGGCATCCCCACCCGCCCGTAGCAGGCGGCATCCGCCAGATTCTGGTCGCGCCCCAGCGCCACCGCCTTGGCCAGGTACATGGCTGTTCCGCTCGGCGCGTCCTTCTTGTGCCGGTGGTGGGTATCGACAATCTCGACGTCATAGTCCAGGCCCAGCGCGTGCGACGCCTGCCGCAGCAGTTCGAAGAGCACGTTCACGCCCAGGCTCATGTTCGGGGCCCAGACCATCGCCACGCGCCCGGCGGCGGTGCGAATGGCCTGCTCGGTGTCCCCATCCAGTCCGGTGGTGCCGATGACCATGCCCTTGCCGTGGCGCACGGCCGTGGCCACATGCGCCGCCACCGCCCGCGCCTCGCTGAAATCGATCAGGACATCGGCGCCGCTGACCGCGTCGAGATCCGCCACCAGGGGGACCCCAACCTCGTCTATGGACGCCACCGCGCCGGCATCTTTACCCAGGGCCGGATGCCCCGCGCGCTCCAGCGCCACGGCCAGCCGCAGGTTCGGACAGGCCGGCACGCAGCGCACGAGCGACTGCCCCATGCGCCCCGCCGCTCCCATAATCGCAATGGAGGTGGTCATTGGTGTTATCCGTTATTGGTTATCGGTTATCAGTTATAAACGATTACACGGGTAACCAATAACTAGTAACCGGCACATCTCACCCATCACCCCAGAACTTCATCCATCGTCTTCCGCAGACGAGCCTTCAGCTCGTCGGTCATGGGGCAGAGCGGCAGGCGATAGGTTTCGAGGATGCGCCCCTGCATGGCCATGGCAGCCTTCGCCGGCACCGGGTTCGTGTCGATGAACAGGTCGCGGAACAGTGGGTACAATCGGGCATGCAGGGCGCGCGCTTCCGGCCAGCGCTCCGCCAGCGCCGCGCGCACCATGGCGCTCACCAGGTCCGGCACCACGTTGGACGCCACGCTGATGACGCCGCGCGCGCCCACCGCGATCATGGGCAGGGTCAGGCTGTCGTCGCCCGAAAGCACGGTCAGGGCACAGCAGTTGCAGATGGCGCTGACGCGGTCCACGCTGCCGGCGGCTTCCTTGATGGCGACCACCGTCGGATGATCGGCCAGGCGCGCGACCACCTCCAGCGGGATCTCGCGGCCCGTTCGCCCGGGCACATTGTACAGCACCACGGGCAGCCCGAGGTCGGCGACCGTCTTGAAATGGCGATACAGCCCCTCGGCGCTGGGCTTGTTGTAGTACGGCGTCACCTGCAAGGTGCCATCGGCGCCGGCCTCGATCGCGCTGCGCGTCAAGGCGACGGCCTCAGCGGTGGCATTGGCGCCGGTGCCCGCGATGACCTTCATCCGGCCGCGCGCGCGCCGCACCGCGACCCGCACCACCTCCAAATGCTCCTCGACATCCAGCGTCGGCGATTCCCCGGTGGTGCCCACGGGCACGATCCCGTCCACGCCGCCGGCGGCCTGCGCATCGATCAACGCCTCCAGCGCGGCGAAATCCACGCGCCCCTCGGCGTCGAATGGCGTTACAATTGCGGTATAGGTGCCTTCAAACATATGTACTCCGTCCCCTACACAGGGCTATGGCTGCCGCGCACGAGCGTGGCACCCAAAATCCTACGGCAGCGGCTCGCGCCGCACAAGGTCTTCCCACGCTTCGCGGCGGCCGACCACCCAGGCCTTGTCGCCTTCCACCATGATTTCGGCCGGCAACGGGCGGCTGTTGTAGGTCGAGGCCATGGCAAATCCGTAGGCGCCGGCGCTGCGCACGGCCAGCAGATCGCCCTCGGCCACCGCGGGCAGGTCACGATCCGCCGCCAGGAAATCGCCGGACTCGCAGATGGGGCCCACGAGGTCGCCGTGCACGGTGCCGGTCCCCTCGCGCACCGGCACGATCTCGTGGTAGGCCTGGTACAGCGCCGGGCGAATGAGGTCGTTCATGGCGGCATCCACGACCACAAACTTCTTGAAGACGTTATCCTTGATGTACTGCACGCGGCAGACGAGCACGCCGGCGTTGCCGCAGAGGTAGCGCCCCGGCTCCATCACAATCTGCAGGCCCGTATCGCGCAGCAGCGGCACCACGCGCTCCGCATAGGTCCGCGGGTCCAGCGGCTGATCCTCGGGCTTGTAGCGGATGCCGATGCCGCCGCCGATGTCCCAGTAGCGGAAGGTCGGGTAGCGCGCCTTCAGCGTCGCGCAGAACTCGCGCATCTTGGCGACGGCATCGTGGAACGGCTGGGCCGTCAGGATCTGCGAACCGATGTGCATGTGCAGACCAGCGATCTCGATGCCGGGCAGCGCCGCGGCAAGCTCATAGGCCTTCAGCGTGCGCTCCACATCCAGCCCAAACTTGTTTTCCTTCTTGCCGGTGCTGATGTAGCGGTGCGTCTGCGGATCCACGTCCGGGTTGATGCGAAACGCGATGCGCGCCGTGCGCCCGAGGGCCTGCGCGTTCAACGAGATGCGGCGCGCCTCGGACTCGGACTCCACCGTGAAGAACAGGATATCCTGCTCGATCGCAAAGCGGATTTCGGCATCGGTCTTACCGACGCCCGCGAAGACGATGCGCTGGGGCTCCGCGCCCACACGCCGCGCCCGGAACAGTTCGCCGCCCGACACGATGTCCAGCCCGGCCCCGCAGTCCAGCAGCGTGCGGATGACGGCGCCGTTCGAGTTGGCCTTGACGGAGAAGCAGATCAGCGGGTTGAGTTCCCGCATGGCCTCGGCCAGGGCGCGGTACTGGGACTGCAGGTGGGAGCGGCTGTAGACATAGAGCGGCGTCCCGTGCTCCTCGGCCAGCGCGCGCAGCGCGACGTCGTCCACATGCAGTTCGCCATGGCGATAGGTAAAGGCGTCCATACGTTCGAATCTCCAAGGGCTGGACCGCCTCCCGGCCCAACCAAAGGGGGAAGCGGTAACATAGCCCGCCGCGCCCTGTCAATCCGCCGCGGGGGCTTTGGACGCTTACTTAAGCGCCGAATCCGATCACAATCCTAGTCTTGATCGTAATCGTAATCTATTCCATACGAGGAGATTATGATTACGATTCAGTAGCGTCCCATTGGGGATTGGAATGTTGGAAGGATGGAACAATGGGATCTGCTTGTGCAAGAGCTTCATTTCCAACACCCCAACACCCCAACGTTCCAACATTCCATTGTTCCAATCCCGATGGGATGCCAATGATTACGATTAGGATTAGGACGGGAGCAGGCCCTTCACCAAGCGCCATACTGATAGGCTCCGCCT
>CAZWQJ010000162.1:0-10556 GCA_964635825.1 uncultured Victivallales bacterium
CCTAACTGCCACGGTGTTTCGGCGCCAAACCGGGATGACACCGCGGGAGTTCCGCCGCGGCTCGTAGGATGCCGCCACGCTCAGCAAACCCGCTGACACGGGATGCCGAGAATCGACGCGAGCTTTGCAATCTTGCTCGCGATGTGCCCGACGCCGATCGCGCAGTGGTGGGCCGGACCGGCGTTCGACCAGTCATTCATGAATTGCGTGGCGCTGAGACTGAATTTGTACCGGCTGTTCGTGTTGCCAATTTGCAGGACCGGGCCGGGGACACTCTCGCCTTCCGCGGTCAACAGTATGAGCGTGCCGTCGCCGCGTTGAACCACCGAGAGCAGCGTGACCGGGCCGTGCTTCACCGTCATCTGAATCGAAAGCCCTTTGCCCGGCTTGCCGTGAAAAACCGGCAGCGGCACGAGCTTGACCCGGCCTTCCGCGATGGCCAGGTGCGCCGGGCCGTCGTGGCCAAGGTAGACGACGTCGTCCTTGAAATCCGCGAGGTAGAACTCGCTGAAGGACCCGCCCGCCCCAAAGAGGTCCATGATCTTCATCGCCTGGCAGTTCTTGATTTCGCATTCGCCGGCGACCGGGATGTTGTGGCCCGTCAGCAGGGTGTTGCCGGGGATGACACTGGTGACGATGTCCTGGTATGGGTTACCGGCCACGCTCTCGTAATAGTACGCCAGTGCGCCGAGACGGTGATGCTCAATTAATTTATCCAACGCACACGCGGTGCGGGCGGCACGCTCGATTTCGGACGCTTCACACTCGGGCGCGACATCGAACTCGGCCCGAAACTGCCGGATCTTCGCGGCGACGGCCGGCTTAGTGGCGGCCTGGCGGAACGCGTGGAGTTCGCACATTTCCACCAGCTCGAAGTGATTGCCGAAGACGGCGGACTGCTGGGTCATGTCGCTGTAAACATCCAGCATGCCGCAGTAGGCATGCCCGAGCACCCCGAGCCGGTTTTGGCGCAGGCTGGCGGCAACCTTGGCCGCGTCGACCCACTCGCGAATCTCGCGCCACGCGGCCTCGTCCTGCAGGTGGCCGGTGACGAGGTGGTACGCGATGCCGGCGCGGTTGAAGACACAGGCGATTTCGGGTGCACTGCACGCCTGGCAATGCTCGAGCCAGAGGCCAGTCATCAGGCCGCGGTCGCCGAGTGCGTTGAACTTGGCGTAGTCGAGCTGCGCCACGGGCTGAAGGTTGAGCACGACCACCGGCACGCCCACGTGCTGCACGACCGGCAGTACCGTTGAGCTGAGCGCGTAGGTCGAGATGTAGAGAAAGATGAAGTCGACTTCTTCCCGGCGAAAGCGCGCCGCGGCCTCGCGGGCTTTCTCCGGGCTGTCCACCAGTCCGGCATCCACCAGTTGGGCGCCGAACCCTTTGATCTTTTTCCCGATCTGATCCTGATAGCCGACAAGCCGGTCGTGCAAGCCCTTGAACTGCGGCCAGTACGTGTCGAGGCCGATGCCGAAGAGACCGATCTTACACGGTGGCCGCTGGTGCGCTTTCATGGTCCAACCCTTTCGGGTCTCTACGCCTGGTGAAACACTTCCGTCAAGCCGACCGCCACCGGGCTGTGGTCTGGATTGCTCGGCATGATGTCGCCCATATACGCCCACCATTTTTGACAGACGCTGGTCTTGGCGATGGCAGCCCAGCGGGCATCATCTTCAATCTCGGCGTAGGCGAACAGCTGCCGGGAGTGCGGATGCAGAAAGATGGAATAGTTATGAACGCCGTGCGTTCTCAGGACCTCCTCGAGTTCCGGCCAAATGGGCGCATGGCGCCGGGCGTACTCCTTTTCCTGCCCGGCATTCACCGACATGACAAACGCGGCACGCATCATAAAAACCTCCCTCTGTAGCATCACGTAACGTGGACTGTCAGGCCCGCATGTCGCTCTGCGCGCGGCGGGCGATGGCTTCCAGCGGCCATTCATTGAGGTCGGTCTCCAAGGGCAAGTCAATGCGGTCTCCGCGCAGCATCGAAACGTAGGTGGCCAGATTCAATTCACTGGTGGCAAACTGATTGGGGACGCCGAGTTCGGGCGCGGGGCCGCCATCAGCCCAGTCGAGCAAGTCGCGCAACAGCAGATCCCACAATTCATTCCACCCTCCACCACTTGGAGCGTGCGGTAGTCGCTCTTCGTGGCGACCGCGGGCGTCGGTCACGCTGAGGGTGCATTCGTCGCCGTTGACTTGGATTACGCCAATTTCGCCCATCAAGGAAATGCTGAACGGCGGCAGGTTGGAGGGTTGCCCGGCTTCGAGGCAGGCGCGTCCACCGCCGTCAAAACTGAGGGCGCAGAACGCGTGGTCTTCCATCGCATGGCCGTAGCCGCGGGCTTGGCGCACCCGCCCTTGCCCCATGACCCAGCGCACGGATGCGTCGCGATGGAAAAAGCGCATGAGGTCGAGATGGTGCGAACCCCATTCGCTGAGGTCCCATCCGTCGAGGTTGCTCATCGCGAGCACAGGCCGCCCCACGGCGCCGCCGGCGTAAAGTTCCGTAGCCCGTCGGTAAGCCGGGCAATGGCGGCGAATGTGTGCGACCACGATACGCACGCCAGTGGCCTCCACCAACGACCGCACTGCCGCCAAATCGGCGGGCGAGGCCAGAAATGGTTTCTCACAGATCAAGAGGCGCACACCGGCGCGGACGCAGTCCTCGATGATTTCCCGCCGTGGCCCCACGTAAGTGGCGATACACGCCAAGGCTGGGCTGTGCTTTGCCAGCAATTCACGGTGGTCGTTCGCGCAAGGAACGCCGAAGCGAGTCGTGAAAGCGGCGCGGTTGGCGGGATTACGGCTGGAACCCGCGACCAATTGAACGCGCGGGCAGCGCCCCAGCATCGCGGCGTGCGAGTAGCCCGCCTGGTGGCCTCCGCCTTTGCGTCCATCTGAATTTACAGATTGCCCGACGCCGATGACCACAGCGGTCAACGGTTTCATCGGACGTCTCCGCGCCAATCAAAGTAGATGCCCATGGTTTCGCCCCGCCGAGCGTCCGCAGCCATGTAAGCCGCGGCGCAGTCCGCAGGCGCGAACGTGTCGGTGGCAAGCCCGTCGAGCGGGAAGCGACCGCGCGCCACTAATTCCAGGAACAGTCCGGTGACCGTGCGGTCATTCCACTCGGCATCGTCGTGTATATCGTGAGCGCCGACTAGCTGGACGCCGCGCACCAGAAGGTCATTGGTCATTGTATGACCGTCCCCAAGTGGCCCGCTGTCGCCGAGCAGCACGACTCGTCCGTGGCTCCGCACGGCGCGCAAGGCGTCGGACAAAACGTTTGGATTACCCGTCGTGTCGATGACCACGCGAGGCAACTGTCCTCCGTGATGCGCCGTGAGTGCGGGCAAAGCGGCTGCGATGCCTGTGGCAAAAGTGGCTGTCGCTCCACCCGCAAGTGCGAGTGGCAGTCGGGCGGCCGACGGATCTACGACGCTGATGCGCCTCGCCCCCGCTGCCGCCGCCCACCGCACCGTCATCTGTCCGATGGGGCCAGCCCCAATCACCAACACGTCATCGCCGAGACGATACTCAGCCTTGCGCGCGCCCATGAACGCGATCTTGGCCATGCCAAACCAGCACGCCGCGCGTTCGTCAATCCCCTCGGGCACGGGATAGACGATGTCGGCACCGACCACCAGATGACTCGCATGACCGCCACGCAGTAAAACGCGCGTGCCAATGGCCGGCGCCGTTGTTCCCGGTCCGAGCGCCTGAATTTCACCCATCGTGTTGTAACCGGGACGAAACGGAAACACGGCGTAGCCTTCCCAATGGCTACCGGGAGCGAAACGCCTATGCAAGACAATCGTCTCCGTGCCCGTGCTGATCAGGGACCAGCGAGTCCGCACCCGCACCTGATTGGGTCCAGGCTCGGGCAATGGAAACGATTCCAGCGTGACCTGTGCGGGAGCGGGAAATAGAACGCGCAGCGCGGACGCATCACGCGAGGAGGTGGTGGGTTGTTTCGGATCTTGCATGGCGACCGTCTCCCCTCATTTCAATCAATATTCAGCGCTTCACCGGATGTAGATGTCAGAACAGAGCCATGAACTCAAGCTGGAACAGCCGCACGCGCTGGCGTTTCCGGTTTCGTGCTTCAACATTCCCCCCACAGGTTCCTCGGAGCAGGCAGCCACATGGGGACCTCTGCCGACCCGTCTGCTCCGAGCCCACGGTGGGGCGGCCGGCGGCAGGGGCAAGCACCTGCGGGCGCCTCCCTCAGCGGGGCGATGCCGTTGGCGGGCGGCGGCACATTCCAGTTGAACTTCACCAACTTGAGCGGCTTCAGCTTCACCATCCTGGCCTCGAGCGATCTGGAGCTCCCCCTGACTAACTGGACGGTGTTGGGCACGGCGGTGGAAGATCCCGCCGGCTCCTATCAATTCACCGACCCAACCGCCACGAACGCACTGCGGCGTTTCAACCGCGTACGCTCGCCCTGACCCGCCTTGGCGCACCAAGCCAAGAGCCTGTAGCGCACCCTTGACCATGCTTCGCCGTTGCATGTTTGGCGCATCGCGTGATAAACGACACTCTCACCGCGACCTCAGAGGCATTAATGATGGCGAGACCGACGGAAGTGTTTCTGGCGACCATGTTCTCAGGCGGAGGACACGCATCACAGGACTCGGGCTTGCTGATCGCATCGTCAACGGACGGGGTGATGTTCCGGAACCTTTGCGACAGCCTCCACCCCCTCTATGCGCCCGCAAGCGGTGTGCGAGATCCGATCCTGTTGTACCGGCGAGGGCAGTGGCATCTGGTGTATAGCCATGGGCCGAATGTCGCCCCCATGTTGTTCCTCGCAAAATCGTCCGACCTGCTGCACTGGACTCCGGCGGGCTCGCTGCGTTTGGCGGCAGATACGGCGAACAACTTCATTGACGTGCCGCAGTGGATAATCGATCCGGCCGGGAATGTTCACCTCATAGCCTGCATCGACAATGACCACCATTGGGTTGAGATTCACCCATTGAATGCGGACCCGGCCACGTGGGACGATCAGGCGAATTGGTCGGTGGTCACGACGATGACCGATCACAACGGCGAGGCGCTTGTCCAAGGCAATTCTTTCGTCACTCTGCGCAATGGCACGTATTACATGGCGTTTAACGACATACAGGCATCCGTGTACTACATCCGGACATCAGCCAGCCTCACGTCGGGATGGTCGGCCGCTCGGCAGATATGCCTGGACAGCTGCGTGAACAACGGGGACTCCGAAAATCTGGTCTTCCTCGCCGATGGCGCATTGCGCTTCTACATCTCGAACGGCAACGCTCTGAAGAACGTGATGTGGTGCGTGGATTCCACGGACCGTGGCGTTAGTTGGACAGCGCCAAAGGCTGTGAAGTTCGAGGGATTCGGCTCAGCAGGAGTCAACTGGGCGCAGGTCGTGCGGATCACCGATCTCGACGCGGTTGCCAATGCTGAGTCAGAAACAACCAGCTCAGCGAGGGTTTCCTTTCCCTTCCGAACTTAGCTCGGTCGGACAAGCATTCCTCAAGTGCATGACAGGCACGACGGCGGAGGGCCCTGCATGAAACTAACGGGGCCGGAAGCTGAGAGGTCTGCGCAATCGTCATCCGCAATTGGGCGCCTGTCCTCACCTGCTCATTGGAGCAGGCAGCCATGCCCACTAGTCTCTGACGGCCTGCTTCGGGAGGGCCTGCAATTCGCCCGACTCAGGCAGTCTTGAGCGAAATCCCGTTGACCGCGACGCTCAACTGCGCGTCCTGGGTGTGGAGATACCGTGCCGTCGTGGACAGGCTCTTGTGGTTCATCAGCACCCGGATCGTCTGCAGGTTCTGCCCGTTGGCCAGGAGCGTGGTGGCAAACGTGTGACGAAGCGTATGGGGGCTGATGCGCGTTCTCGGTAGCCTTGCCCTTGTCGCGCACCGGTCGACTGCCTCAGCAACCGACTGCTGGGTAAGTCGATGCCCACGGATCGAGACGAAGACGGCCCGACAGTGTGCCCTGGGGCGGCGCCGCTTGAGGTATGGCCGCAGATAGGCGGACACGTCATCGCCCAACGGGAGCGTCTGGACGTCGCCGCCCTTTCTGTGGAGCCGAATACGCTTGGCCCGCATGTCCAGATCCCGCAGGTCAACGTGAATCAACTCACCGACTCTGGCGCCAGTGCCGAGGAACGTCGCCAGCAGGGCCTGGTCCCTCTGGACGATGAACGGATTGGAGTGCCCCGATGCGCCCCGTATGAGAGCACGGTACTCATCCGGCTGCAGGTAGTGGGGTTCGGCATACGTGACCTTCGGTCCCTTAACGGTTTCTGCCGGATTTCGTCCCAGATGGCCTTCGCGGAATAGATACCGGAAGAACGACCGGATGCTCACCAGGCGCTTGGCCCTTGAAGATGCCGCGTTCTTCCGCTGGTAGCCGGTCGTGCCCAGGAAGTCCACGTACCCCTGGATCGTGTCGGAGGTGATGTCGCCGGGAAGCAGACCCTTTCCCTTACGTTCCTCCACGAACTCGATGAACTTCTTCAGGTCGTCGCGGTACGATTCCACAGTCGCTGGGCTCATACCCCGGTCCACCCGGATGTGGGTGATGAATCGCTTTGCAGCCTTCCTCATGACACGCCTCCTTCTGGTCTGGGCGGTGGTACATCCGCCGCCCAATCGGTGAAGAAGCCATCGGCGTGCCAAGCCGCAAAGGTTTAAGGAACAAGTGGTTGCATCAGGCGGAATGCATTACGAGGGCACCCACATGGCTGCCTGCTCCAAGCAGCAAGTGGACAGAGTGGAACTGGCGAATAACGAACCCTTCTGCCCGTCTGTTCGCTAGGTGGCGGTTTTGCATTTGACTTGGAATGCTGGTCAGTCATACGATGGCGGCATGCGAGACGCTGTTGACCGGAATCTGCTACGCCGAGCTCGTGGCGTCAGTCGCTGGCTGTTTGCCTGCCTCATGCTGCTGTTCGCGGCTGTGGCGCACGCACAGGCCGCTGCGCCCGGCCCGACGACAGTTATCTTATCCGCCACGCAGGACACCCTGCTGGATAATGACCGGCCGGATAACAACATGGGCGCGGCAAACTTTGCCGCCAAGGTGGCGAGCCAGTATACCGCCAGCTTCACGCGCATCATGCTGGTGCAGTTCGACCTGTCAACGCTTGCGTCAACGAACGTGGTGCAAGCCACCCTGCGCCTGCACTGTCCGCCGTCAGGCTGGGACCATTCGGTCGACGCCAAGTTCTTGTTCTACGCTGTGCTCCAGCCCTGGGCCGAAGGCACGGGCACCGGCACGGAGGGTGAGGAAACGAAGGATGGCGCCACCTGGAATTCCCGCGACGGCTTCACTCCATGGGAGGGGGGGGCGATTGCCCACAATCGCAAGCCGCAATCGCCGGGCAATTTTGCCGACACCCCCTTTGCCACGCTGGCACACGCGATGTACGAAGAATGGTTGAGCATGTGGATCGAAGTGGATGCCACCGAAGTAGTGCGGCAGTGGGTCGCCGGGCAGGTTCCGAATTGCGGCGTGGCGGTCTGTGCGCTTGGGCTGTCGACCAACAGCGCGTATACCATGTTCGCTACGCGCGAATTTAATCGCGACGGCTACGCGGCCGGCCAGGTCGCGCCGCAGCTGGTCCTGCGCCTTGGCGCGCCGTAGCCGCCTGTGGAAGGACTTGCGGAAATAGAGTGCGGGTGGAACCGCGCCCCCAAAGAAACCGCGAAGAATCGATGGGATGGAGAGCCGAGTTCCGCCCGCGCTGAACGCCCCGGCTCGGTCCGCCACCGCGGATATCGCCATCTTACTGCCGACCTACGGGCACGGGGCGCCGCTCTGACACGTCATTCGGAGCAGGCAGCCACGTCGGGTGGCCTGCCTGCCCGAGCTATGCTCTGTGTCCAGCCCTCAGGCGGTCTTTAGGGAGTTGCCGTTGACAGCCGCATTCAATTGCTTGTCCTGGGTGTGCAGGTAGCGCGCCGTCGTCGACAGGCTCTTGTGGTTCATCAGCACCCGAATCGTCTGCAGGTTTTCCCCGTTCGCTAGGAGCGCCGTGGCGAACGTGTGACGCAACGTGTGGGCGCTGATCCTTGTGCGTGGCAGCCTGGCCCGTGTGGCGCAACGATCAACGGCCTCGCCAATCGACTGCTGGGTCAACCGGTGACCCCGAATCGAAACGAACAAGGCCCGGCAGTGCGCCCTGGGACGGCGCCTCTTGAGGTACGGCCGCAGGTAGGCCGTCACGTCATTTGTAGCGTCCCCGCGCCACGGCAATCCGGTTCTCCGTGCCCGCCAGTTCGACCTGCAGGCGGATGAAGCTCTGGTCAGCCTTGAGGTCGGGATAGCGCTCGCCGATGGCCAACAGCCGCCCGAGCGCGCCGTTCATCGTGCCCGCCGCCTCGGCCTTCGCCGTCGGCCCCTGGGCCCCGATCAGAGCCGAACGGGCCTGGGCGACGGCGGTGAAGATCTCGCTCTCGTGGGCCGCGTAGCCCTTGACGGTGTTCACCAGATTCGGAATCAGGTCGGCCCGGCGGACCAGTTGGGTGTCCACCTGGCTCCATTGCTCCTTGACCATCTCGTCCTTGGTGATGAGGCCGTTGCGGACCCGAATTGCAGCGCAGCCGCCGAACAGCAGGAGGACGAGAACAACCGCCGAATGGAAAGAAAAATCTTCATGTTCAACAACTCCGATATGACTCTGCCGACACCTCTCGGACTGGGGTCGCGCCACCCCGAGACTCGTATAGGCTACACTCGCCCCTCATACCCTCCCCGTCAACCCGTGCAAAAGGAATGCAACCTGTCTAGATCCCCCCCTCCACCGGTTCGGAATAGGCGGGGTTGAGAGCCACCGCCGACACGGACTCGACCACCCGCTTGCCCTCCCAGGCCGACGAGCGGAAGCGAAACACCCACACGCCGGCCAGGAGACAGATGAAAACCGTCGCCGCCACCCACAACGATTCCGTCCCGCCCCCCAGCCAGGCAAGAATCAGCAAGGCCGCCGCGAACAGCACATGGGCCACCCCGGAAACCACCAGCATCCAGAACGTGTCGCCCGCCCCCGCCAGCGTGGCCATGTAGATGATGTTCAAATTGTCCAGCAGACAATAGACCGCCACATAGCGCAGCAGCACCACGCACAGCCGATAGAGTTCGCTGTCGGCCGCGACCACGGTGTCGCCCAGAAAAAGCCGCAGCAGCAGGCCGGGCCACAGCACCATCAGCGCCGCCGCCGCCGTCATCCAGACCTGCCCCAGCACCAGCCCCCGGCGCGTGGCCTGGCGCGCCAGATCGGGACGCCCCGCCCCCTGGGCCTGGCCCACCAGCATCGAGACGGCGATGGACAGGCCGATCACCGGGAAGAAGGCCATGCCGTTGATCCGCCAGGCGATGTTGCTGGCGGCCAGCCCGGTGGAGTCGATCTTGCCGATAATCAGCAGAAAAACCGTCCACGCGGCAATCTCGATCACATAGCGCACCCCGTTGGGAAACCCGAAGCGGATCAGCCGCAGCAACAGGCCGAATTCGAGCCCGCGCCCCCGCCAGGTGTTGAATTCACGGCGGAAGCGGGGCGCGAAGAAGCCGATTCCCAGCATCGCCGCCTGCACCGCGTGCGCGAGCACGGTCGCCCAGGCCGCGCCGGCGATCCCCAGACGCGGGAATCCCAGCAGACCGAAAATCAACAGCGCGTCGAACACGGCGTTCGTCACCCCTCCCGCCACGTGCGCCACCATCAGCATCACATTGTCATGCCGCCCCGCATAGAATCCGGAAAAAGCTCCGGAAAGCAGAAACACCCCGCCCCCCCAGGCGAGAATCCGGAAGTACACCACCTCGTCGGCGCGGACCTCCGGCGCATGCCCGGCCAGTTCGAAGAACCATTCCCCGAACAGGGACAGATACGCCAGAATCCCTCCGGCGACCAGCGCCAGATAGACCGCCTGCCAGACCGCCGAACCAACCCGCCCGGGCTGCCCGGCCCCGACATACTGCGCGACGAAGGTGTTGCTGTACCCCACCAGCCCCATGAACAGCCCGCCGATCAGCCAGAAGGTCATCCCCGACGGGCCGACTGCCGCAATCGCCGTCTCCGAATAGCGCGCCAGAAAGACCCCGTCCACGATCTGCATGAGCATGATCCCCATCTGCGAAAGGATCAGCGGTCCCGACAGCCGGAGCAGCTTGCCATAGGCGGCAAACCGCCCGTCGTCGCCGACCGGGACTGCGTGCGCGTCAGAAGATGGTGCATTCGTGGACATGGGGAAGACCGGCAGGGGTTCCGCAACGGCAACATACTCCGTTTCAGAACCCCGGGACAGATGGTTGGTTCCGCCGCCAGGACGCTACCCGGCAACGGGCGGTTCAGCCTTCGACCAGCTTGCGGTCGAGGAACTGATAAGAAATCGCTTTTCAGTCGGTGCCGGCACGCGCCCGTTTCGACCGGCCTGAAGGAGCGCTTTCATGGTGGAAACGGTAGCAGAACCGGGGTGCAGGCGTCAAGATGAGCGACGAGGCGTCCACCAGGCGGGCCGAGGCAGCCCCGTACCGCCCGGTGGACGCGGCAACGGG
>CAZWQJ010000163.1:0-1950 GCA_964635825.1 uncultured Victivallales bacterium
GCCCTCAAGTCGGCGGTGGTCGGCTTTGGCGCGCAGCAGACATCCTCCGTTCTGTGGTACGACGCGTACAAAGGCCCAGGTGGGCACGGCATAGCCAGCGGGGAAGACACTAGCCGCGAGCGGGCGCAAGCCGTTTACGAGGCCCTTGTGCTCGTTGGCAAGCGCCTAGCGGGGTTGCCGTGCAAACCGGAGTTGTGGCTGATCGACGCGAGCGGCACCGACTTTGACACGGTGCTCGCGTTTGCCGGCCAATCCGTGCGCCTGTGCGGGCTCGTGGCGGTGGGGTGTACCGGGCGGGCGGCGAAGAAATACCGGCCATACGGCAAGGCGGTCGTGGGCCACCCGCGCGAGCAATGCCACCTGACCAGCGACACACGGACCAACCCGCCGCGCAAGTGGCTGGCGTTCCATTCGGACTATTGGCGCGAGGCCGCGCAGCGGGCATGGCTGGGCAGTCCCGGCGCGCCGGGGTCGTGCTCGCTATTCGCCGGCCGACACGTGGACTTCGCGGAGGAAATCTGCCGCGAGCAGTTGCATGGCAAGGGGATGATCGGCGGTGAGTTGCTGTGGAACTGGCACACGCAACCGGGGCCGCATGATTACGGCGACGTGATGACCATGGCGTACGTTGCGGCGGCGTGGCAGGGGATCGGGACGCAAGGGCGGATAGTGCGGCCGGCGCAGAAGAAGCGGCGGCGAACGGGCGTGACGGTGATCGAGTTGTAGGGGGGTAGACGATGAAGCCAAAGCGAATCAAGAAGCACCTCCGCGACGCAGCGGTTGCGGCATTCCGTGACAACCTACGCGTGATCTGGGCGCGCCTGTGCGCGTTGCCGCGGCGGGATCGGTTGCGGCTGGCGTGGATGCTGGTGCGCGGGGATGCGGATCTGGATCGGGTGGCGCGAAAGGGGGCGGCGTGACAAAATCTAAACGAACGCGGCGGCCGGGCGGCAAGGTGGCGGTGGTGATGCCATGGCGCGACCCCGAGCCCGATCGTAACGCAACGATGGAATCGGCGGTGGAGTCTCTCGCTGGCGTGCGTGGGGACGTGATCTCGATTCAAGACACGACGCGCGCCGGGCCCGCCCGCATGCGGCACGCCGGAATTGAACGCGCCATCACTCACGACGTGATCATTACCGTTGACGCGCACATGCGCTTCGACGGCGACGTGCTGGCGCGCATGGCCCGGCACGTCCGCAAGCACGGCGGGCTTGTATGTGCCATCTGCCACCACAACCCGCAATGCGCGTTCGACGGGATACACCCCAGCGGAGCGGGGGCGTACTACGGCGCGGACATCCACTATTTCGGGGAGGACCAGAACGGGCGGCAGGCGCTGTGCTGGAAGTGGAACGCCGATCACACGCCGGGGCCGCGGGCGTGCGTGGGTGGGGCGTGCTACGCGTTCCGGCGCGACTGGTACTATGACGTGGGGCAGCCGCTGGCGGCGTTGCCTGGCTGGGGCTGCGACGAAGAGGCGCTATCAATCTCGGCATGGTTGAGCGGGCATCAGCCGGCCGTGTTTGATGGCCACGTTGCGCACCGCTGGCGTCCGCGTCAGCCGTGGCAGATCAACGACGCGGAGGCGCGGGCCGTGAAGGGGTCGCGGGTGGCGATGCTTTCGGCGGTTGTGTCGGATTCAGCAGACCGGCGCGAGTTGCTGGCATGGCAGGGGGCGACCGAGGTAAACACGCCCGAGGTCTTGCGGTGGCGTGCGGCGCTGGCGAAACAGCCGCGCACGTGGGCGCAATGGCGGGAGGCGGTACCGATGCGCTCCGAGGTTGCGCGGGCTGTGGCGATCATGCCAGCGCGCGCGCCGGTCATTGTGGCGCCTGGGCCGGTGCGCGATAAATGCCCGCACGACTGGCGCCCCCACCACGAGTATCCCAACGGCAAGAGGCTGATGCGTTGTGGCGTTTGTGGCGTCACCAGGGGTGAGGCGTATGC
>CAZWQJ010000163.1:2050-10165 GCA_964635825.1 uncultured Victivallales bacterium
CCGAGCTGGTCCTTGTCAAGTCGCAGCTGGCGACGGCACAGGCCGGCGGCGGTAGTTTCACGCTTGGAGACTTCAGCGTCACCGGCACGTCCTACAACGGGCTGCGCTCCCGCCGCACCGAGATTGAGAAGTCATTGCAGCGCCTGTACCGCGGCGGGCGCGGGATGCCGGTGGACCTGTCCTATCCCGTCACCACGGAGCCCGCAACGTGACGCGCCTTCGCACATCGGGCGAGCTTGTGCGCGGACGGCGCTATTCGCTGGGCTACGGCGCCGTTGACGACACCACGCGCCGCCGCAAGCCGCTCAACAAGACCGGCCCAGAAATCGCCATGCTTACCGCGCCGAAGCGGGAGCGTGCCAGTGCCACGGCCCGCGACGATCGGCGCAACTTTACCATCCTCGCCTGGATGGTTCGGCGCCACCTCGATTGCGTCAGCCGGTTCACGCCGCACGTCCATATCGCCACCAAGACGGCCGGCGCTGAAGCCGAGGCCCTCGCCGTTAAGCAGGTCGTGCGCAAGCTGCTGGCGTGGCACTCCAGAGCCCGCCAGTTCGACGCGCTGGGGCTGCACGGGCGCGACCGATGGATGCGCATGTTTGAGGCGTGCAAGGTGCTTTCGGGCGACTGCGGCGGGCTGAAGTCTGCGGGCGGGAAATTGCAGGGCATCGAGGGCGACCGCATTGCCCGCCCCGGTTCCGGCAACAGCGGACCCGGCGTGGTGGATGGCCGGCTGGTGAGCGAGGAAGGGCTGACCTACCCGACGCGCAATGTCGACGGAAAGGATGAGTTTGTTGCCGGCCCCGTGCGGTCATATTGCGTATGCCGGCGCGCGGGCCAGCGTGGAGAATCGCTAGAGTTTGAATCGCACGTAGACGCCGCCGACATGATCTTCGATGGGTATTTCCCGGAGCGGTTCGACAGCGCGCGCGGCGTGTCCCCGCTTCTGACTGCGCTCAACGAAGGCGCGGACATTCGGGAAACTTGGGAATGGTTGGTGCTCAAGGCCAAGGCGTCCGCGTTGTTCGGCCTCGCGTTCACGCGCACAAGCTCCGACCCCATGGACCCGACGCAGGGCGACCCCGCCACCAGCGCGCCATCGGGCGAGGGGGCCGCCTACTCCGCGCAAATCGCATCCGCCATGAAGTCGCGTGGGCTGCTCAATCTGGACCTGGACCCCGGCGATTCTGTCAGCGAGATCGAAAGCAAGACGCCTAATCCGCAAGTGGTGAGCTTCACGCGGGAGCTTATCCGGTCGGTGCTTCTGGCGCTGGATATCCCCTTTACGTTTTACGACTCGCTCACGGCTTCATTCAGCGCCCGCATAGCCGACCGCAACGAGTACGAAGAAAGCTGCGAACCGAAGCGCGAGCAGAATATCTCCGTGCTGGATGAGGCTTACGGTGGATGGCTGTTCCCCATTTGGGCCGAGTCTGACCTGTTTGGGTTCGGCAAGGTGCTGAAAAACGCGGCCCTCGATGTGGAAGAGGTCGCGGCGTCCGTGCAGTGGGTTCCGGCTGGCCGGCCCTGGCTTGATCGTTCCGGCGAGATGAGCGGGCACATTCTGGCGCTAGCGGCCGGCGTCACCAGCGTCCCTCGTATCTGTGCGCAGTACGGCGAAGACGCCTACGAGATCGCCGCCGAGCAAAAGGAATTTCTTGAGAAGTCCGGCATACCGCTGCTGTACGCACAGGGCGGCCAGTTCTCGGTGCAGTCATTGATGGCCGGACTCACGCAACCCGGTGCGGACGCACCACAAGGAGCAGGCGATGGCAACGCGAATCAAAATCAGTGACGTGGCCAAACGGTGGTTTTCAACCGGATTCATGGCGGGTGGCGTGGGTTCCGTTGACGCCGGATCGCACACGCTCAAGGACGCCGTGCTGATTCGACCCGGCGAGGCGTTGGGGCATGGCCTGTGGATTGATGACGAGTTCTGCGCGTCGCTGGTCGCTATGTGCGCCAGCATCGGAGACGGGGGCATCAAGGCTCGATTTGGGCACCCCGGCATGTGCAGCGAGGCCCTCGGTACGTTCCTAGGCCGTTGGAAGAGTCCGCGCCTATCCGAGGATGGCCGAGTGGTCGGGGATCTGCACTTGAGCAGCACGGCCGCCAAGTCACCCAAGGGCGATCTGCGCGCCTACGTCGAAGAGATGGCTGCTAAGGAGCCGCAGCATTTCGGCGCGTCCATCGTGTTCACCCGCAACGAACATGCCGAGGTTGAATATGCGATCGCAAATGGTGCCACCGTTGACGGCGAATATCTTGATTTTTCCGACTTCAAGTCGCCGGATGCGCGCAACGTCCAAAACCTCCCGCACGCACGCTGTGCGGAGTTGCACGCCGCGGACCTTGTTGATGATCCGGCCGCCACGGATGGCATGTTCAGCGGCGCTTCCGGTTTGAGCCTGGCTGCCCAGATGACCGAATGGCTCGACACGCACCCCGGCGTACTGGCGGCGCTCAACGACAAGCCGGAACTGTCCGAGATCGTCACGCGGTACGCGGACCAGTTGAAGCCGTTTTTGGCGCGCTATCAGGCGAACGCCGCGCTTTCCACAGTCGTGCAAACAGCCACAACGGTTTGGACTGACGACGGCGAGGACAAGCAGGCCGCCACCGAATCTCCCGACGCGGCAGAGCCCGCAACGGGCACGCAGGATGCACCCGCAGGCGAAGACACGGCAGAGCCCGAGTCCGGCATGCAGGCGCAAACAGACGCACTCACGGCGCAACTGAGCGCGGCGCAGGCAGAGATTGCGCAACTCCAGAAGGACGTGGCCAGCGCCACGAGTCGGGCGGAGGCGGCAGAGGCGGCCTTTGTGGACGCCAATGTCGCCCGCACGCAACTCACGGCGCAGTTGACGACCGCAGGGAACGAACGGGACGAAGCGCGGCACAAGCTGGCCGTCATCGAATCGTCTGGCCCGGCGCCGTTGTCGGCAAAGGCCGCAGAGTTCGGCAACTCGGAAAAAATCAGCCCGTGGAAGCGGGCGCAGCGGTAACAACCGAAAGGCACAGCGAACATGGCAACGAACTACACGAACACGTTGGCGGGGATGCTCCTGCTCAACGACGCGAACATGGCCGACATCTACCCGAACGGCGTGCTTGACGACGCCCCGGTGATCGCCAAGGCCATTGCGCAGCCGGCCAGCCAGGGCGGCACGCTGCACAAGTACCTTCGCCGTAACACGGCCGCGGGCGCCGGGTTCCGCGAATTGAACACGGGCATCACGAACGCCGCCGAGGTTTTCGAGGATGTGTCCGTTGTGTGCAAGATCCTCGATGGGTCGTACACCCGCGATGTGATGCTGGCCGATGCGTTCAAAGCCGGCCGCAGCGCGTACATCCAGCGCGAGACCGAAGCCGCGATGAAGACCGCCATGTTCCGCCTGGAGCAGGCCGTGTTCAACTTCAACGTGGCCACGCAGTTCACGGGCCTGCCGTACTTCGCGGACTACGCGGACACGGACAATGGGCAGATCGTGGACGCGGGCGGCACGGGTGGCAAGTCGGTGTGGCTGATCCGCTGGGCGCTCGATGGCGTCTCGCTGATCGCGGGCAACGAGGGTCGCATCTCGATGCTGTGGAACGACGATAACCCGACCGTGGTGCAGGTGCTGGATTCGGGGAGCAATCCCTACTCGGCATACCGCGTCACGCTGGCGGGTTACTTCGGGCTCCAGGTCGGCAGCAAGTACGACGTGGTGCGCATTGCCAACCTGGACGGCACCAGCGACGACCTGCTGACTGACGACCTGATCTCCGAGGCCATCAGCAAGTTCCCGGCCGGCCGCGGGCCGAACATGATCGCCATGAACCGCGTGGCGCTCAAGGAGCTCCAGCAGTCCCGCACGGCCACGAACCCGACCGGCGCGCCGGCCCCGTTCCCGACCGAAGCGTTTAACGTGCCCATCACGGTCACGGATGCGCTGGGCAGCAGCGAGGCGGTCGTCAACGCCAGCACGACCACGACCACGACCACCAGCTCGATTTAGTCGGGCGCGACAGATAGCCGCGGCCCGGTGGGGCAACTCCTCGCCGGGCCGCACTTGGAGAAGATGCCATGCGTAAGCTCGTCACATTCGCCACAGTCCTACTCACCGCGGGCGTCGTGTGTGCCGCGCTCACGGATGGGATCACCACAAGCGCCAGCATGAAGCAAGTGCGCGATCCGCGCGCGTTCAGCAAGATCATCATTGATCACAACTACGCTCTGACGAATTTTACGGCCGTTCCCGGCCTGAGCGTGTTCACGTCCGTGCGGCAGGTGCGCGACCCCAAGAAGCTCAAGACTCTTCTGGAGGCCGACGCGGCGGCCATCGTTGCCAACGTCGTCACGACCGGGATTGATACCGCCATCTCGCCGCAGGAAGTGCGCGACCCGCGCGCGTTGCAGGCGTTCTGGAACGGCAACGCCACCGTCGTGGCAGCGAAGATCAACGCGGCCAGCACGACGACCACCTCGTCCACAACGACGAGCAGCACCTCAAGTACCACCAGCACGACCACCAGCACCACCAGCAGCACGACCACGACCGGAGGTTGATTCGATGAAGATGCTTGCCTGTATTTTGGCCATGGCCCCGCTACTCGCAACGGCTGGCGGTTTCCGCGCAATCCCGATTGACGTGGCGGTGGGGGCGAACACCTACGGAAGCACGACAACCAAGGAGGTGTACGGCTACGTTGAAGAGATCGTGGCGGATGTCCCGGCCGCGAGCATGACCGGCACCGTGTCTGTCATTGCAAATCGCGTGATTGACAGCGTGGCGGCGTTGTCGCTGGCAACGAACGTCGTGACGGCGGATTACGTCGTGCACCCGGTTGTCTCGGCGACGGACGGCACCGGCGGCGTCCTTACGAGCCCCGCGCCCCGCCGCCCGTTGCTGTGGGGGGAGACTGTTACGGTTGTTGTTACCAATTCCAGCGCCACGAACGTGACTTGGCGCGTGATCGTCAAGACCAGCGAGCAATAGCCATGACGAAGGCCCAAGCCATAGCCGCGTTCAATGCCGTATGCACCGCGCACACCGACGCGACGCGTACGGTAGTCAATGGCGCGTCTACGGCCACGGGGTTCATGGGTTCATTGTTCGGGCAGTCGGACCTTGGCGCGGCCGGCCAGATGGGGCCACGCGACGGCACGGTGTACGTGAGCGCGGACGTAATAGGAACGGTGAAGCACGGCGGCGAGATCCGTGTGGGCGATGACTGGGTGACGGTGCAGAGCACGCAGATTGATCCACTTGGGGCGCTCAACAAGATCGGGTACAGGATCACGCGCCCGGTGATTGCGGAGGCCATTTGATGCAGGCCCACTTGCGAGCGATTGGCAACTGGCAGGCCCAGATCGAGGTTCCACTGCGGGACGCACTGGCGGCCAGCGTGCAGTTCCTGGGGCGCACCGGGCAAGAGGCGTGTAAGCACGTCGTGATTATGATGGCCCAATCGGCGCGGAAGAATACGAGCGTTGCGGCAAAGAAGCGCCCGATCCAGCGTGGTGCGAACGGGCGCGACTTCATCGAGGTTCTGCGCCAGCCGCCGAAGCCGCCGATTACGGTTTGGTTGCCGGAAGATGGGACGCGCGGCGGCGAGCGCGTCACGGCGTACACCGACCGCACCAGCGTCAAGGCTCTCGGCAAGACGCGCGCGGAGCTGGTGGGGGAGTTTGGCCAGATCAAGAACCGTGGCCTTGCGAAGTCTTCGTGGTTCTGGGGTGGGGCGGGGCGCGCATCGGGGGCTAGCGAAAAGCCCGCACCGCGCGCCGGCATGGTGACATTCGGCCCGATCACTTCGCCGGGTGAGGTTGGGTGGGAACTGGTCAACCGGCTGCCGTTCATCCAGGCGCCCGGCGTGATGAAACCGGGGTGGGAAGCGCAGGCGCATGCCAGTGCCATTGCCCGCTTACGCGTCGCCGTTGCCCGCAAGATTGGACCGAAGTGGGTGGGGATGGTGCAGAACGGGCGCAAGTTCACGGCGGCATCTAGCCCGGCCATGGTGGAGGGCATGGCGGCGTGAGTGAGACGATCACAGGGGCACAGTGGGCACTTGAGGAGCTTGTCGAGGATGCGCTGTGCGCGTACCTCCGCGGGCTCGTGCCGGGGACCATTGACGTGCGTCCGGCGCTGTCCGCGTTGCCCGCGCAAAACCCGTGCATCGTGGTCTACGTTGAGACGAGCGGCAACGCCGGCGACGATGGCATTGCGGGCGGTTCGCGTGAGTTCGCCGGCACGATCCACATGAGGACGCCGGGGGCGGTTGAGATGTTGGACGGCGCCGAAATTGCGAGCGCGCGCCAGCGTCACGCGGAATTGAAAAGCGCCGTCATGTCGGGCCTGTTTCTGGAGTACGGCGGGGGGCAGCCATACACGGTGCTGGCGCGCGCGGTGAACGACGCCGGTGTGCGCGGAGTGACGCTGCAAACACTGACGCCGGCCGGCCTGACGCGCGACGCGGACAGCGCGGAGAATCTGGTGGTTACGGTGCTTTCGTTCGACGGAATCGGATACCCAACCGGGGAGGCGTGAAAATGAAACGGCTGATTGGCTCTTTGTGGTTGGCAATGCTCGCGTGCGGTGCGGTCTACGCGGCAAACGAGATCGCGGCGTCGGTGACGCTCCAGGTGCGGAGCGGATACCTTGACCAGCAGAAGGTCGTCAACTCGTCCTTTTCCCTGACGGACACGAGCCCCAACGCGGTCGGCGGCACGCAGGACATTGGCACCAACACGGCCGAGGCCATCACGATCGGGGACGTGTCGGAGATCGGCAAGGGCTGGGGGTTCTTCCGCAACACGCAAAGCACGAACGTGAGCGCGCCGTGCGCCATTGGCGTACTTAGCGGCACGGCCTTCATCGAGGCGATGCGGCTGGGACCGGGCGAGTTTGGGGCGTGCCCGCTTGGCACCAACATTCTTTACGCGCTGGCCATCGGCACTAATTCCGTTGTTCTCGAAAAACTCATCATTGACCGTTGAAAGGGGCACGCCATGGCTGCAACACAAATCGGAACCGATGCGCTGGTGGGGGCGTCCTATGCGGGGCTGCCCAACGCCGCGAATTACATCGTCGAGCAAGTCACGATCAACGGCAAGGAAGTCGATTTTGAGGACACGTTCAACGAGTACGGCGCAAGGGCGCTGCGCGTCGTGTTTAACGCGTTCGATAAGGTCGGTTTGACGCTGCTGTGCAAGGCGGGTGCCGCGCCGCTGACGGACTATCCGGCCGAGACGGTCATTACGGTTGACAGCGCCGCGACGTGGTTTGTGAACAGCGCGCCCGTGACCAAGACCAAGAGCCCATGGCGCGTCGAAGTCGAGTTGACCAATTACGGCCTGGAGCTGGTCGTCTAACCGGAGAGCAACAATGGCATCTGTGCAATACGGAACGGGCATGACCCTCGGGGCGGTTTTGGGCGCCCCCACAATCGCGGCGCTTTCCGCCTATTGGGTTGAGAGCGTGACGGAAGGCGGCGTCGAGGCCGACAAGGAAATGGTCTACGACGGTGCGGACGGTTCGCTGGAAACCATCATCGTCCACCGCAAGGACGCCATCGTGGAGTTCACCTGCATCCCGAAATCCACGGCGACCCCGGCAACCGACTTCGTGGAGGGAACCAACATCACAAGCACTTGGTTCGTGGTTTCCGCTCCGGTCGTCAAGACAAAGGCCCCGTGGAAGATCACGGTACGGTTGCAAAACATCGGCGTTTCGTAATCCACGGCGGGAGGGCTGGCGGTGCGCGAAGTCGACTCATGGACGCAGGCGGTGTATGTGGCGGCCCCCGTGATATGCGGGCGGCGATTGCTGCCGTTCTCCATCGCGCACTCGATGCTCCTGCGGGCGCTTGGCAATCCGTACGCCTATCGGGGAGTGGCGGCGACGCGCGAAGAGTTGCTGGCGGCTGTGCTGATATGCTCGCGGACGCGTGCCGAGAATCGCGCGGCGCTGTTCGCGGGCGGCCAGCGGGCGGGCGCGCTGCTGCGCTGGTCCTGGCGCTGGCGCAAGATGAGCCTCGCCACGGCGGATGCCAGCTTCCGCCAGTACGTTGACGATCACACGCGATTCGCGCCCCACCACGAGCTTGCCGAGGCCCCCGACGCGCACGAGC
>CAZWQJ010000164.1:0-10132 GCA_964635825.1 uncultured Victivallales bacterium
GAAACGTTCAACACCGAACGCTCAACGTTCAAGTTCAAGACAGATCCGAACTTGGACGTTGGATGTTGAGCGTTGGGTGTTGGACGTTCCCTGATTCCTTGCCGCCCCTCACTCCCCCGGATACACCAGCCCCCACTGCCGTCGCAGCGCGTCCATCGTCTCGGCAATCTGCAGCGTCTCGTCCAGCGGCATCACCGCGCATTCCCGCTGACCATCCCGCAGGCATTGCCCAACCGCCGCCGCCTCATAGTTGTATCCCGTGCTCACAAACGGCAGCGCCACCCGCCGCGGCTCCTTGCCGGCCTCCGTCAACGTCGCCTCCTGCGCATGCCAGAAACCGGGAATCTCGATGCGCCCATCCGTGCCATCGATGCGCACTGCCTGGGCCGTGTTCGTACGCACGGCGCACGTCAGCGCGGCCAGACGCCCACCCGGAAAGCGCAGCGCCATCGCCGCCTGCTCATCCACCCCGGTCTCCCCCAGATGGGCCACCCCGGTCACCACCTCCGGCGCCCCCCGAAAGACCATGTACGCCATCGCCAGCGTGTACACGCCCACATCCAGCAGCCCGCCACCCGCCAGCCGCGGATTCAACAGACGGCTCTCCGGGTTCCAGCCCGCACGAAATCCAAAATCTGCCGTCAACAGGCGCGGCTCGCCGATCAGCCCATCCTGCAGCCAGCGCCGCACCTCCACCATCGCCGGCAAAAAGCGCGTCCACATCGCCTCCATCAAAAACAACGACTTCGCACGCGCGCACTCCACCATCCGCCGCCCTTGCGCCGCGTTGACCGCAAACGGCTTCTCGCACAGCACCGCCTTGCCGTGATTCAGGCACAACAGCGTGTGCTCGGCATGCCCGCTATGCGGACTCGCCACATACACCACATCCACCTCGGGATCCGCCGCCAGCGCTTCATACGAACCATGCGCCCGCACCGCCCCATGCGCCTGCGCAAATGCCGCCGCCCGCGCCCCATCGCGCGACCCCACCGCCACCAGCCGCGCCCCCGGCACCGCCAACAGCCCCTCCGTAAATTTCTTCGCAATCGACCCCGGCCCCAAGATCCCCCACCGAATCGTATCCGTCATCGACTCCCCCTCTGCAGGATTGTGATTGTTGAAAGTCCCTTCGTAATCCCAATCGTAAGCTTAATCGTAATCCTCTCTGCGGCAGTAGATTATGATTAAGCTTACGATTACGACTATGACTTCTATGGGATGCTCAAATTCTTCCTTCCTAATTCTTCCTTCTTACTTCCTAAGGGTACTCCGGCATCCCGATTCCGCTCACCAGCTCGTCAATCCGAACCGGCCGCCCTTCCGCCATCGAGCGGTTCGCCGCCACCCCCGTCAGAATCGACCAAGCCCCGGATCGCTGATCCGCCGCGCGCTTGTATTTGTCCACCGCCTGCGCCGCCGGCGCAAAAAGATACCCCACCATCACCGGGTCCGCGCCACCGTGCCCGCCGCTCGATGTCCACAGCGGCACCTCGTGCGCCGGATCGCGGTGCGGATACACCCGCGTCCACGTCCCCTCTTTCTTCAACGCCCCCGGCACCGAACCATCCGCATTGATGTACACCGTCTCCTCGCACTTGTGCTCAATGCGCCCGCGCGTGCCGTTGAACGTCACCAGGTAGCCCTCCCACGGACTGAAGGCCGTCAGCGAGTAGGTCATGATGGCGCGGTTCGCGTAGCGCACCACCAGATTCATCGTATCCTCTATATCTATATCCGCACTAAATACGCAGCGATCGCGCAAGTACCCGTCATGCGGCTCGCAATCGAGATAGAGCCGCTTCAGGCTCGCGTTGCCCGCCATGTCCACATGGAACGGGCAGCGCGCCGCCTCGACACAACCATGGCAGCGCGGACCCGCCTGGTGCAGACCCAACTCTTTCGCCATCGCCGGCACGTAGAACCGCCGGTCCCCCACCGCCTGCACGCTCTCCGGCACCGTCCCCAGCCACCAGTTGATCAAATCAAAATGGTGCGTCGACTTGTGCACCAGCAGCCCGCCCGAATGGCGCTTGTTGCGGTGCCAGCGCCGGAAGTAGTCCGCCCCATGGTGCAGGTCCAGCATCCAGTGAAAATCCACCGACACCACCTCGCCAATCGCACCCGACATCAGCAGATCCTTGATCTGCGTGCGCGGCGGCGAGTAGCGGTAGTTGAAGGACACCGTGCACGACTTCCCGGTCCGCCGCTGCGTCTCCAGGATCCGCGCGCACTTCTCCGCGTCCGTCGTCATCGGCTTCTCGGTGATCACGTCGCACCCGAGGTCCATCGCCCGGCACACATAGTGGTCGTGCAAATAGTCCGGCGTCGTCACGATCACGCAGTCGGGCTTCTCCGTTCGAATCATCTCGTCAAACTGCGCCGCCCCGTACCCGCGCACATCCTGGCCGTTCAGCGCCCGCACCTCCTCCTGCGACAGCCGCAACCGCCCGGCATTCACGTCGCACAGCGCCAGCATCTCGCACGTGTCCGCATAGGTCTTCACCACCGCATCGCGGAAAAGCGTATGCCGCCCCCCCAGCCCCACCTGCACAAACCGGCGCCTTGTCGTCATACCGTCAAACTCCCCCTGACAGGCCTTGAATCTGCCAAATCGAAAGGGAAAGGGTAGTACATCGCCAAAGCCATGCACAAGCGCGGCATTGCGGATGACCCGTTTTCATTTGGCGTCCGCCCGGAACCGGCATACGATCGGGTCATTCAACGGCAAACCAACAATCCTCGGGAGTGTGCAGTGGGGCTCGCGTCTTCAGCCCGGCGCTGGTATGTGCTCGTCGCGGCGGCGGGCACCGCCGCCGCATTAGCCACCATCACCCCCTCACACGCCGATCCCGCAACCAACGCCTACGAACTCACCGAACTCGTCGTGACGTCCGAGTCGGCCGCGCCGGTGCGCGACCCGGGCCGCGTCACCATCTCCGGCGCCGATCTGCGCCGCCTCCGGCAACCGGCCCTAGCCGACATCGCCGGCAGTCTCGGCACCCTGCCCGGTATCGTTCGCGAATCGCATTTCAGCGGATTGCTCTTCGTGCGCGGCAGCCAACCCTACGAGACACTCTACGTCCTCAACGGCGTCCCCCTCGTCAACCCCTATAAGTGGGGAGGCATCCTTCTGACGTTCAACCCCGCGCTCGTCGAACGCGCCGAACTGTACCCGGGCGGATTCGGCCCGGAGTACCCGGAAACCATGGCCGGCGTCCTGGAGGTCGATTACGTCGAAGGCGCCAATGACGGCCTGCACGGCGAGGCCACCCTGGGTGCCGAAACCGGCGCCACCCTGCAGGGCCCCCTGTGGCAGGGCTCCACCGTCGGCTCCTATCGGCGCACTTTCTATGACGTCTTCGCCAACGGCAGCGGCTCTGGCGATGCCGTCCGCTATCCCTTCTTCCAGGATGGTTACGCCAGCCTCTCCCAGTTCCTCTCCCCCCAGGACCGTCTCCGCATCTGGTGCTTGAACTCCGACGAAGGCACCACCCTCGATCTGGGCGATGTCGCCGAGGAAGACGATGAGTTCAAGCCCGGCGAGAGTATTGCCTATGACGCCCGCGCCTTCGTCCTCGCCACCGATCTCGAACACGCCTTCACCGACCGCACGCTCGCCAGCCTTCACTACGCATTCAATCGCGATACGCTCGACGGCTTCGACCTCCGTACCACCCTGGCCGACCTGGACTGGTCCACCGAAACCGACTACATGACCGTTCTCGCCAAGGCCCGCCACGACGGCGACGCCCTCGGCGGCGAGCTCGGCGGCGGCATCCAGCAGTCCGACGTCCGCCGTTACGAACTCCACGGCATCCTCTACGAACCCAATACGGACGAAACCGCATTCGTTGCCAAGCGCCTGGATCTGGATATGAACGACCTGGCCGGCGACGATGCCCGCCGCAGCACCGTGCAGTACGCCTACCTCAAGCCGCGCGCCACTGTGGGCCCCCTCACCCTCACCCCCGGCGCCAATGTGGCCCATAGCGACCTCATGCAGCACAACCGCACGGTCATCGACCCCCGCCTCCTGGCCACGTATCGCCTGAATGCCGATACCAGCCTGCGCGGCGCCGTCGGCCAGTACTCGCGCCATGCTCTCGACTATTTCCAGGTCAAGGACAGCCCCGACCTCAAGCCCGAACGCTCCACCCATTACGTGGCCGGCGTTGAGCACCGCCTGGCCCAGGACTGGCGCCTGCGCACCGACCTCTATTACAAGGACATGCGCGACCTCATCGTCGAGGACCCCGATAACCTCAACCGGCAAAACGACGGCGAAGCCCTCTTCGTCTACGACAACCGCGGCAGCGGCTACGCCGAGGGTGTGGAAATCTACCTGCAGAAGAGTAAGACCGCCAACTCGCGCGCCGACGGCTGGATCAGCTACGCCTGCGCCACCACCCGGCGCCACGAGCGGTCCCTCGACAAACCCGATTGGTACAGCCCCGAATACGACCAGCGCCACACCCTCCACCTGGTCGCAGACTACTACCTGTCACGCACCACCGCCAGCGCCTGGTGCCTCACCAGCGCCGTCGAGTACCACACCGGCCGCCCCTATGAAGACTTCAACGTCGTCGCCATCGAACTCGATGGCGAAACCCTCTACGCCGCCGACTACAGCGGCTCCTATAACCGCCTCCCCGACTACTTCAGCCTGGACCTGACCTTGGATTACTCCCGAACCTTCCGCCATCTCGTCCGCCACATCTTTATCGAGGTCGCCAACGCCACCAACCACCGCAACGTGCTGGCCTACTATGTCCCCACCTACAGCAACACCAAACGCGCCCAGACCGACGTCGGCCTCCTGCCCTTCGCCGGTATCAAGGTCGAGTTCTGACGCTCGCGCACGCCCGCGCACGCCCACATCCAACGCCCCACGCCCAACATCGCTATTGCACCTGCGCCCCAACCTGCTAAACAATCGCGGCATGAAAGCAGCGGACTGGCGAAGCATCCTCAGCTATAGCGTGCAGTTTCGGGATAAGGTCTTTGTCCTCAATGTCGACAGCGACGTTCTGGCCTCGGACAACTACCGCAACCTGCTGCTGGACATCTCCGTCCTCCAAAGCCTGAACATCCGGGTCGTCCTCGTGCATGGCGCCAGCAACCAGATCCGGAAGCTGTCCGCCGAAATGAATGTACCCACCACCAATGTCGACGGCCTCGGCCCCACCGATCCCGCCACCCTCCAACTCGCCATCCTCGCCTCAAACCGGCTCTCCCATGAAATCCTCGAGGGCCTGAATGAAACCGACCAGCGGGCCGTCATCACCAATGCCATCGTCGCCCATCCCGTCGGCATCATCCACGGCGTCGATCAGCAACTCACCGGGAAAGTCGAGAATGTCGACGTCGCCTTCCTGGATCGGATGCTGAACGCCAACATCATCCCCGTCCTGCCGCCCCTCGGCTTCGACGGCAATGGCCAGACCTACCGAGTCAATTCCGACGGGGTCGCCCTGGAAGTCTCCGAAGCCCTGCGGGCCAGCAAACTCATGTTCATCTCCTCCAGCAACGGCCTCAGCGATGCCGGCAAACTGAGCGCGCAAATGTCCGTGTCCGAGGCGGAGGACTACCTGCGGCGGCATCAGAGCGATCTGCCACCCGACATGGTCTCCAAGCTCCAGCACGGCATCCGCGCCTGCAAGAACGGCGTCGCCCGGGTCCATATCATCGATGGCCGGCAGAACGAAGCCCTGCTCAGCGAGATCTTCACCAACGAAGGCGTCGGCACCATGATCTACGCCAACGAGTATGAGGCCGTCCGCCAGGCCAAGAAAAAGGATGCCGCCAAGATCCTCGGTCTCATCCGCACTCCCGTCGAAGCGGAAGAACTGCTCCCCCGCACCCGCAAGGACCTCCTCACCCGGATCGAGGAGTTCTACCTGTTCGAACTCGACCGTAACATCGTCGGCTGCGTCGGCATCAAACCCTATGTCATGCCCAACGGCGAACGCGTCGCCGAACTCGAATGCCTCTGCGTCGCCGAGTCCCACGAAAATCAGGGCATCGGACGAAAAATGATGACCTTCGCCGAACAGCGCGCCCGGGAAATGGGCATGAAGCGCCTCCTGGCCCTCTCCACCCAGACCTTCGCCTACTTTCAGCAAAAGGGCGCCTTCCAGGAAGGCGACGTCACCATGCTGCCCGACGAACGCCGCGCCAAGTACGAAGCCAGCGGCCGCCTCTCCAAGATCCTATTCAAAGACCTGGCCTAACCGCCCGCTGTAAAATGCGGCCGGGGTGGCACCCGGCCCTCCCATCTTTCCTGGCAGGGCCCTGTGGGAGGGCGCGGTGCCACCCGCGCCGATCTCACCTCGGCGTTGAATATTCAATATTACGATCGGACAATCGAGCTCGATGGAGGGCGAGGCTGCGCCGAGCCGCGCTACTGTACCCCGCGCTCGCCCCAGCCGCCGGTAGAGTGACCCATCGTCCTCAGCGCAGCGGTCCTCGTCCTCGTCCTCGCGCTTGGTGCTCTCTCCCTCGAACACGCGATCACGAGAACGAGGACGACGACGACGCGTTCCTGCACGGGCCAGCTAGCCCCGCTCTTGCATGCCACCGCGCGTTCCCAGTACGCTCGCACCGTGAAAGAACCCCTTCTCCCCCACTTGCCCGACCTGACCGAGACGCTCCTCTCGCTGCTGGAGGCCGGTCGCACTCAACCCCTGCACCGAATGCCGGCGCCGGCCACCGCCTTTGTCGCCTGGCTGGCCGCCGCCCTGCACCGTCGCAGCGTCGTGCTCATCACCGAGGGCCCCCATGCCCTGGAGACGGGCCACCAGGATCTGGCAACGCTGGCTGGCGCCATGGGTTCCGCGCTCGGCCTCGCTCGCACCGCCCTGCCCGAGCTTCTGTATTACCCGGCGCGCGAGGCCCTCCCCGATGAACAGCAGCAGGATACCGAGATCGCGGGCATGCGCCTGGATGCTCTCCTGCAGTGGCAAACCGCCGTCAACGCCAACCGCCCCGCCATGCTCGTCACCTGCATCCAGGCCCTCCTGCAGCGCGCCCCGGATCCCGCCCAACTCGAAGCGCATACCACCGAGATCGCCGTGGGCGCCACCCTCGAACCCAACGCCCTCGCCCAGCGCCTGCAGAGCGTGGGCTACGAACCCGTTCCCGAAGTCCAAAGCAAGGGCGAGTTCGCCGTCCGCGGCGGATTGCTCGATGTCTGGCCCGTCAACGCCGCCTGGCCCGCCCGCCTCGAATTTGTCGGCGCCACCATCGAGTCCCTCCGCGTCTTCGATCCCGCCACCCAGCGCTCCACCGCGCGCCCCACCTCCCTGCGCATCTCGCCCGCCCGCGAACCTGAGGCCCCCACCGGCGCCACCTCGCCCGGCTGGCTCGCCAACCTGCCCACCGGCACCCTCGTCGTCTGGACGGACCTCGATGCCATCGGCGAACACGCCGCCCTCGCGGAACGCCATGCCAGCGACAATGCTCCCAATGTCGCCGCCACCACCTTCGAATCCATTCATCACGTCCTGAATGCGCAGCCAACCCTCGCCCAGTGGGCCTTCGAAACCGCCCCCCCCACCACCGCCGTCCGCCTCGACTTCGCCGGCGTGCCCGACGTCTTTGATATGACCGATGGCACCCTCCACCCCGATGCCCGCCTGGAAGACCGCCAACGCCGCTGGCAGGCCATCCGCACCGACCTGCACGCCGGCTGGCGCGTGCTGGCCTTCTGCGATACCGCCGGCACCCTCGAACACTTTCTCGGCGAGTTCAAAGATCCCCCCAAGGGGCTCCGCGCATCCGTCGGAGCCCTCACCGAAGGCTTCCGCTGCGAATCGCTGCGCCTCAGCGTGCTTGCGGAAAGCAACCTCTTCGGCCAGCGCAAGCAGCGCGCCCGCGCTTACGAACCCCAGGCCCGCGCCGCGCGCCCCTCCCGCGACCGCGGCGACCGCGTCGCCGACCTCGCCACCCTCAAGCCGGGCGACCTCGTCGTCCATGTCGAACATGGCCTCGGCCGCTTTCTCGGCGTCACCGAAATCATGGTCGACGACCAGCCTCAGGAAGTGATCACCCTGGAGTACGACGAGGGCGCCAAGCTGCATGTCCCCGTGGCCCATGCCCACCTGCTGAGTCGCTACGTCGGCCTCGCGCGCACCCGCCCCAAACTCCACCGCCTCGGCGGGCGCCGCTGGACACGCGAAAAGCAGGATGCCGAACGCGCCATCGCCGACATGGCCGCCGCCCTGCTGGAAACCCAGGCCCAGCGCGATCTCCTCGAGGGCGTCCCCCACCCGCCCGACACCCCTTGGCAGCGCGAATTCGAAGCCTCATTCCCTTTCGAGGAAACCCCCGACCAGGCCACCGCCATCGCCGACGTCAAACGCGATCTCGAAAACACCCGCCCGATGGATCGCCTGATCTGCGGCGACGCCGGCTACGGCAAGACCGAAGTCGCCATGCGCGCCGCCTTCAAGGCCGTCGCCGGCGGCCGCCAGGTCGCCGTGCTCGTCCCCACCACCGTCCTCGCCCAACAGCACTATCAGACCTTTGCCGAGCGCATGGCTCCCTACCCCATCCGCATCGAAGTCCTCAGCCGCTTCTCCCGCAGCCGCCAGAGCGACATCCTGCAAGGCCTCGCCGATGGCACCATCGATATCGTCATCGGCACCCATGCCCTCATCCAGCCCGCCGTCCGCTTCCGCAATCTCGGCCTGGCCATCGTCGATGAAGAGCAGCGCTTCGGCGTCGCCCACAAGGAACGCCTCAAGCAGATCCGCCGCCTCGTCGACGTGCTCACCCTCACCGCCACCCCGATCCCGCGCACCCTCTACCTCAGCCTCACCGGCTCTCGCGACATGAGCCTCCTGCAAACCCCGCCCCGCCAGCGCATGGCCATCGAAACCCTGGCCGTCCGCAATACCGACGACGTCGTCCGCACCGCCATCCGCCGCGAACTCGACCGCGATGGCCAGGTCTTCTATCTCCACAACCGCATCATGACCATCGAGCGCGTGCGCGAACGCCTCCGCCACCTCGTCCCCGAAGCGCGCGTCGCCGTCGGCCACGGCCAGATGGGCGCCGCCGAACTCAAGGCCGTCATGCGCCAGTTCGTCAACGGCGAGTTCGATGTCCTCCTCTGCACCACCATCATCGAAAGCGGCGTCGATATCCCGCGCGCCAATACGATCCTCATCGACCGCGCCGACCGCTTCGGCATCGCCGACCTCTACCAGCTGCGCGGACGCGTCGGTCGCTCCAGCCACAAAGCCTATGCCATCCTGCTCCTGCCTCCGCACGGCCTGGTCGAAACCGACGCGCGCAAGCGCCTCGACGCCGTCCAGCGCCATACCGCCCTCGGAGCCGGCTTCAGCCTCGCCCTCCAGGATCTCGAAATCCGCGGCTCCGGCAACCTGCTCGGCGCCCAGCAAAGTGGCCACATCGCCGCCGTCGGCTTCGGCCTCTACTGCCAGCTCCTGCGCCGCACCGTCGCCCACCTGCGCGGTCAGGCGCCGCCGCCCGTCATCGATGTGGATGTGCAGTTCGATTTCCTCGTCATGTCTCCCCGCCATGAAAAGAAGGACCACTGCGCCTGCATCCCCCACCGCTACCTGCCCGCCGAACCCCAGCGCCTCGAACTCTACCGCCGCCTCGCCCAACTCGCCGAACCCGCGGAGGTCGACGCCCTGCGCGACGAACTCACCGACCGCTTCGGCCCGCCCCCCAAGCCCGTCCAGCTCCTCCTCCACATCGCCCAGATCCGACTCGAAGCCTACGCCCACCGCATCACCAGCGTCCGCGTGCGCGACGGGAAAATCATCCTCAGCCGCCGTGGCGACGTCCTCATGGATAACCAGCAATTCCCCCGCCTCCACGCCCGCACCGCCACCGCTCGACTGGCCGAAGTCCTCGAACGCGTCCGCACCGTCGACCACTGGGGCGAAGTCTGAACAGGCCCCCTCCGAGTTCCTGACGCCCCCGTCGGGCGGCCGTCTCCGACGGCCAGCCCCGCATCGCCTGTGAACACACCACCACGTCTTGGCATCCCCGGCTACTCACGTCGAGCCCGGTGGCTCTCCAAGGTTCCTGGACGATCTCCTGTGTCTTTGCCACGCGGTTCCCCCCGCCCCGGCGGGTGCGCCCGACCGTGCCCAGC
>CAZWQJ010000165.1:0-10058 GCA_964635825.1 uncultured Victivallales bacterium
GCGCGGCAAGCAATGCGGTGGCGGCGGGCGTAGCGGCCGGGCTGGAAGCGCTGGGATGGGGCGACCACGGGACGAATGGGTATTTGACGGAGTTCACGGAAACGGACCCGGTGGCGCAGACACAAGTGTGGACGACGGCGCAGTACCCCGCAGCCCTGCTGACGGACGGTTCGCGCGCGGCCACCGGGACGCTCACGCTGCCGGCCGGCGGGCTCGTTGTGGGCACCACGCAATTGGTTGTCACCGTGGATGGCAACGTTGGCATCGGTCTCGCAAACCCCACCAACGCCCTGCAGGTGAACGGCACGATCATGGCCAAAGAGGTCGTCGTCACGCTGACCGGTTGGCCGGACTATGTGTTCGAGGATGGCTACTCGCTGCGCTCACTCAGCGATACTGCGCGCTTCATCGAACAGAATGGCCACCTCCCGGGCATGCCTTCCGCCGCCGATGTCGAGGCGGGTGGCGTGGCGATGGGTGACATGCAGAAGCGGTTGTTGCGAGCGGTTGAGGAACTGACGCTGCATGTCATTCGCATCGAAGAGGAGAACCGCCGGCTGCATGCCGAGCTTGAGTTCCGGCGACCGACGGAGGCTGCGCCTTGAGGGCTGCGCGTCCGCCGTGCCGGTGCGGGCCGCTTGCGGCCCACGCGTGCGAACCTGGGGCGCGGTGCCAAGGCGACAGGCGGAGGCTGGGGTCCATGGGTTATTGGGCATGGTGCCTCACGTGCGTGGCGGCGGCGGCACACCTGTGGGCGGCTGCGTCCGCGCCGGCGGCGGCCCCGGATGCAGCCCTTCCCCGAGCGTGGGACGAAAAGCTGACCGAGGGTGCCATGACCATACAAGCCTTTGCGGCTGGACCCACTACGCGTGTTTTCGTGAACCTACAGTCGCCGGTGGCCACGCTGCGCCCCGCGATCGCACAGAGCGCGGGCGCCCTGGCCACCCGCCGCGCCGCGATCCGCATGCGGCAGCAGGCCGTACTCGACCACGTGCTCCCCGCCTCCGTTGCTGTCCGATTCCGTTTCGATCACATCGCGGCCTTTTCCGCCGATGTCACGCCTGATGGCTTGGCGCTTCTGCAGGCAGAGCCCCTGGTTCTTTCGATCGAGCCGGTGCCGATTATCGAGCCGCACCTGACGCAGGGGCTTTCCCTGATCCACGCCAACACCTACCGCAGCATCTACGACGGATCGGGGGTGTCGGTGGCCATTTGTGACACCGGCATCGACTACAGTCACCCGTACCTCGGCGCCGGCGGGTTCCCCAACGGCAAGGTTCTCGGCGGCTATGATTTCGGGGATAGCGACGCGGATCCCATCCCGAACACGCAGGCGCACGGCACCTGCTGTGCCGGCATTGTGGCCGGGAACCCGGCATCGGTCGGCGACTACGTTGGCGGCGTGGCCACGAACGCCAGACTCTACGCGCTTAAGATTTCCTACGGCACCGAGGGCAGCGCGTATGGTGACGCGATGGCGGCCGCCTGGGACTGGTGTGTCACCCACCGCAATGACAACCCCGCCTATCCGATCCTGGTGATCAGCACGAGTTTTGGCGGCGGACGCTACTACGCGACCTGTGACACGGACTACTCGCCCATGACGACCGCCGCCAACAACGCCGTGGCTGCGGGGATCACCCTGTTTGTTTCTTCTGGGAACGATGGCTACTGCGACTCGGTCGGCTGGCCGGCCTGCATCTCGAGCGTGGTTGCCGTGGGCGCGGTGTATGACACAGGATTTGGCACGTATTACCCGTGTGTCAGCGCGGATTCCTGCGCCACAAAGATCGCGGGTGGCTGCGCCAGCGGCTACTACGCGGCCGACGCGACGGTCGCGGACAAGGTGACATCCTACTCGAACATGGCCACGTTGATTGGGCTGATGGCGCCTGCGAACCGGTGTTACACGCTGGACATCGTCGGGTCCTCCGGCTACGACGCCGGCAATTACTACAGTGCATTCGGCGGCACGTCCGCGGCCTGCCCCTATTCAGCCGGGGCGGCAGCCGCCCTCCAGAGCGCGGCCAAGGCGTCGATGGGGCGCTTCCTGACCCCGGCAGAACTCACGGCCCTCATGAAGGACCAGGGCGACAGTGTGACGGACACGAAGGTGGCCATCTCGAAGCCACGCGTGCACTTGGAGCGGGCCATCCAGAACCTGCCCTCCACCACGACATCGACCAGCAGCACGTCATCCAGCAGTTCCAGCACCACGACCACCTCGACCAGTTCCAGCTCTTCCAGTACGACCTCGAGCACCTCGTCGACAACCACGACGTCCAGCACCACGACCACGACGTCCACAAGCACGACCACGACGACGGCGCCGAAGGTGGATCTCACGATCGTGTCGGCATTCGGCATGGCGGACCCAGCCGCGGGCGTGCACACGTACGTGGTCGGCAGCCCACTGACCTGCGTGGTGACGAGTTCCCCGGCTATGGTTGAGAGCGCCACCGAGCAGCGCACGGGCGAGATCGCGGGGTGGGCGGGGACGGGTAGTGTGCCGGCCAGCGGCGGAGGGGCGTCCGTTTCGTTCATCATCACGGCGAATTCCACGCTGACGTGGACGTGGCTGGTGACGGCCCTCGCGGCCAGCAACCAAACCGTTGTCGTGACGACAAATCTGTCCGCACGCGACACGGTTTCGGCCGGCGCCGGCTATCGGATCATGGCCCCTGGGGATGTGACTATGGAATCCGCTGCCGAAGTCCGCCTGCTTCCCGGCTTCCAGGCCGCCACGGGTGCCGTCTTCCGTGCACGGGTGAATCCCTGAGCCGCCGGGGTGGGTAAACACGCATCACCCAACCCGCAATCTTTAACCTGGCGCTAAAACCGTAGAACGAATGGCGCCGGTTGCGTACACTGGCCCCGAATTCAAAAGGGGTAGAATGGGCGAGGCGTTCATCAGTTTTCGAGAGCGAGGCGCGGGCGGGGCGACACCGGAGGGTGTTCGGGTGGCGGCGCCGTTCTGGCACGGATGGCTGGTGGGGCTGGTGGCGGCGCTGGCCGTGCTGGTGTTCGTGGTGGATACGCATGAAGGGCTGGCGTTTCGGATCCCAACGGTGGATGCCGCGACGTACCAGCACCAGGCCCGCCGCATCGCGGAAGGGGGCGCGGCTCCGCGGGAAGCCTTCTGGCAGCCGCCGCTGTATCCCCATGCGCTGGCGCTGATGTACGGGCTTGGGGTGGAGGGCATGCTGCCGGTGCGGTTGGCGCATGGGGTGCCGCTGGTGGCGGCGGCGGTGCTGACGTGGTTCCTGGCGCGTCGCCTGGTGGCGGTTCCGTGGCTGGCGCTGGCGGCGGGCCTGGCGGTGGCGCTTTACGGGCCGCTGCTCTTCTATGGAACGCAACTCCTGCCGGCGGGGCTGGCGACGGTGCTGACCATGCTCGCGGTGATGGCGGTGCTGTGGATGCTGGAGCAACCATCGCCGCCGCGGGCGGCGCTGAGTGGCGGGGTTTTTGGCGTGGCGGCGTTGGCGACGCCGCACGTTCTGGTGTGCGCGCTGGCGCCGCTGGTGGTGCTGGGGCGCCGGGCATCGGCGGGCGGGTTGCAGGAACGCCGTGCGGCGCTGCAGGTGGCGGGTGCGCTGCTGGCGGGTGTGGCGCTGGTCATTCTGCCGGTGACCGTACGCAACCGCGTGGTCTCGGGCGATTGGGTGCTGATCTCCACCAACGGCGGCATCAATCTGTACCTGGGCAACAACGCCGACATGAATCAGACGCTGAGCGCGCGCCCGGGGCAGGACTGGGATCGGTTGACGTCGTGGCCATACCGCCATGGCGCGCAGTCGGCGGCGGAGGCGGAGCGGTTCTTCTATCAGGAGGTGGCGCGCTTTGCGGTGGAGTCGCCACTGAAATTTGTGGGTGGGTTGTTGCGGAAGACGGGGTTGCTGCTGGGTGGGCGCGAGCTGCCGCGCAACGTGGATCTGTACGATTTTCGCGAGTGGTCGTGGATGTTGTCGGCCCTGGTGTGGCGCGTGCCGGGGTTCAATTTTCCGTTTGGGCTGCTGGCGCCGCTGGCGCTGTTGGGGCTGTGGCCGGCGTGGCGTCAGGGGTGGCAGGGGCGGATGCTGGTGGCGCTGGTGGGCTTGTATGCCGTGACGCTGGTGCTGTTTTTTCCGGCGGCGCGCTACCGCGTGCCGTTGGTGCCGCCGCTGGCCGTGCTGGCGGCGATGGGCGCGTGGGGCTGCTGGCGCGCGTGGCGCGAAGGGCGGCACGGCGCGGCGGGGCTTGCGCTCGCGGCGGCGCTGCTGGTGGTGAATTGGCCGCGGCAGAATCCCATGGCCGGCGTGAATTTTTCGGCCGAGCTGCGGACGAATCTGGGTGTGAGTTTGCAGGTGCGGCGGCAGGCGGAGGCGGCGCTGGCGCAGTACGACAAGGCCCTGGAGATGGATCCGGAGTATGCGGATGCGCACTATTTCCGGGGCACGCTGCTGCGCGACGTCGGGCGGCGCGAAGAGGCCCGCCTGGAGTTTCAGGCGGCCCTGGCGTCGCGCCCGAACCATGAGAAGGCGTTGCACGATCTGGCGGTGCTGCACTACGACAACGGGCAGGTGGAGAAGGCGGCGGCGCTGCTGCGGCGCGCGCTGGCGGTGAACCCGCGCTACGTGCGCGCCATGCAAAACCTGGCGCTGGCCGAGGTGCGCCTGGGCCATCCCGAGAAGGCGCAGGAACTGCTGAAGCGCGCCCACGCCGTATCCGCGCCGGGTGCGGACGCGGTGCCGTGAAACAGCGAAGGGAACGGAACCGCTGATGGGCCCGACTTCGCGAAGACGCTACGCCGTGGCAAGCGCTGATGGACGCAGATGTAGCGACCGCAAGAAAGCCAGCGCCACGCGAAGCGCCATCCGCGTTCATCCGCGATCATCCGCGGTTCCGCCTCTGCTCTTTGCGCATCGTGGGGCGTCGGGGGAGGCGCCGGAAAACACGCTGGAGGCGTTCCGGTTGGCGTGGGTGCAGGGTGCGGATGGGATCGAGTGCGATGTGCATCGCACGCGTGACGGGCGGCTGGTGTGCATCCACGATGCGGACACGCGGCGGACCACCGGGGTGAAGCGCCGCGTGGCGGCGAGCACCTGGGCACAGCTGCGCGCGCTGGATGCCGGCGTCTGGAAAGGTGCGCGCTGGGCGGGGGCGCGCATTCCGCTGTTGGAGGAGGTACTGGGCGTACTGCCGCGCGGCAAGCGGATCCAGGTGGAAGTGAAGGCGGGAGTGGGGTGCGTGCCGCGGCTGGTGGCGCTGCTGCGCGCGGTGCCGGCGTATCGCAAGCGCGTGATCGTGATTGCATTCGAGACGGATGTGGTGCGCGCCGTCAAGCGCGCGGCGCCGGAATTGACGGTGCTCTGGCTCACCGCGTACAGCAGGCGGGGGTTGCGCTGGCACCCGACGACGGAGGCGATGCTGGCGACGCTGCGCGCGTGCGGGGCGGATGGCGTCGGCAGCCAGGCCCACGGCGCGCTGACGGCGGCGCGGGTGACTGCGCTGCGGGCGGCCGGGTTTGCGGTCACGGCGTGGACGGTGGATCGCGTATCCACGGCGAGACGACTGGCTGCACTGGGAATCGACGGCATCGCCACGAATTGGCCGGGCCACCTCCGCGATGGTGGTCGGGTGCGTGAGTTCGGAAACGGCTAGGGTGGTGAGCAACGCGTTCGACGCAGAACGGAGGGACGCCGGGGCCGGCGTCCCTCCAGCCGGAAAGATGCGGGGCCATGGGGTTTTCGTGGAGGCGGCTCGCCGACCGCGTTCCGTATTCAGCGAACTAACCCTTCACCCCGCTAGCGCGATACCCACGTTCCGTCGGTGACGTTGTAGTACCAGCACGGGTTCGTGCTGCCCTGCTGGTACCATAGCCACGACAGGCTTCTGTCGCTGTAAAGAAACGGATAGACCTCCTCGCTGGTCCAAATCCAACCCATGAGCACGGACCAGAACCACATGTCGGCTGTGGTACTGGACGCGCCGTACATCCAACCGTGTTCGCGGTGATAGATCCAAGGAGCCAAACTCACGTTGAAGTAACCGAACCAGTCCATCCACATCCAGCCGTTCGACAGCGTAACGGCGTCGGACCACGGCCACGGGATCGTGATCCGCACGATTGCACCCGTTGGGGACGAGTATGCCCAGCCTGTCGGGCCGAAGAACGCACTCTCGCGGGTTTGGACCACGGAATCCGGCGAAGACACCCACCCCCACCCCGTGAACGAATGAAGCGATGTAAAGACTCCGGTCGGCGTCATCCTGAAGAATCTGCCGCTGGAAAAATCCAGCGATGGCGGTGGCGGGATTGCGGGGACCGCACCGCCAAAGGATCTCGTCTGGGGTGATTCGTCCGTAGTGCCGAAAAGGTTACCGTCAAGGCCCAACACCAGGCCGTGTGGATACTCGTAGCGCCGATCGATGGCGGTTCCTTGCCAGGCAAAACGCCACAAGGTTGTCAGCACGCCATTTGTGGTCATGCGGAAGATGGTTCCAGTGTGTGCAGCGCCGCCGCCCGCTGGCGTCGTGCCATAGAGGTTGCCGTCGTCGTCCCTTGCCAACCGAGCATCCGGATAGCTGCCGTCACCATTGCCGGCAAATGCGTACAGCGTAGTCAGCGCTCCATTCGTGGTGATCCGGAATACGGTGCCCATGCCAGCAGAACCGCCCGCGTACGTCGTACCATACAGATTGCCGTCGAGACCGACCGCGAGTCCATCCTGGGGTTTGCTGCCATCGTCGCCGCCCGTGAAGGCGTGCAGGATAGTCGCCATGCCGTTCGAGGTCACCGCGAATACCGTACCCAGGGAGTAGGCACCGCCGTGACCGCTCGTACCATAGAGAGTGCCCTCTTGCGTCTGTATCAGCGGCCCAGCCGACGTGCCGTCGCCGCCCGTGAAGTTGTGCAACGTCACGAGCACGCCGTTGGACGTCACGGAGAACACGGTGCCCGATGAGCAGGAACCACCTGATGCGGTCGTGCCGTAGAAACAGCCGTCGTATCCCTGTGCCAATGCAAAAGGGCCACCGCCATCGCTGCCTGAAAATGCGTACAGGGTGGTCAGGGCGCCGTTCGTCGTCATCCGAAAGATGGTGCCCATGTCAGAGGGGCCTCCGGCATGCGTCGTGCCGTAGAGGTCACCGTCAGAACCCAGGACCATCTCGCCCGGCCACATTCCATCGCCGCCGGAAAACATGTGCAAGACGTTCACCGCCTGCCCATGCGCCGAGGGCGTCGCCAACCACAGCAAACCGGCCAGTCCGGAGATCAGTAAGGCCGTTTCCGTGCCACGCCTCGTTGCAATGCGCATTCGCATCTCCCTTCCAGAGACCATCAACGCCGGGTATTGCTGGATCATACAGAGGCCTCCGGCCGCACGCAATCTTCCTGCCGGCACCACGCCGCCCGCCCGGCGGAGTGGTCGGGGCCACCTGATTGGATCCCGAATGGGGAAATGGCGCCGCCGCAAATCCGTTAAGGTCAGCCGTCGGTCAGCCCATACTGCATGAGCAGGGCGTTGGGGGAGGGGTCGCGGCCGCGGAAGGCGCGGAAGACTTCGGCGGGGTGGGCGCCGCCGCCGAGGGCGAGGATGGTGTTGCGGAAGCGGGTGGCAACGGGGGCGAGGGCGGCGGGGTTGTCGAGGCCGGCTTCTTCGAAGGCGGCGAAGGCGTCGGCGGCGAGGACCTCGGCCCACTTGTAGCTGTAGTAGCCGGCGGCATATCCGCCGGCGAAGATGTGGGCGAAGCCGCAGAGCGTGCGATCCTCGGGTAGCGGCTGGAGGATGGCGATGGCGGCGGCGATGCGCCGATGGGCGTCCTCGGCAGATTCGGCGCCGCCGGGCTGGTGGCGAGCGTGCAGTTCCATGTCGGACATGGCGAAGAGGACCTGGCGGAGCACATCGGAGCCGGCGCGGAAGCGGCGCGCGCGGGTGATCTTTTCGAAGAGCGCGTCGGGAAGGGGTTCGCCGGAATCGACGTGGCGGCTGAGGCCTTTGAGGGTGCCGCGATCGTAGCACCAGTTTTCCATGAACTGGCTGGCGAGTTCGACCGCGTCCCATTCGATGTTGTTAAGGCCGGCGGCGTCGGGCTCGTCGACGGTGGTGAGCAGATGTTGCAGGCCATGGCCGAATTCGTGGAAGAGCGTTTCCACTTCGCTGAAGGTCATGAGCGACGGTTTGCCGTCGACAGGGACAGTCTGGTTGCAGACGAGGTAGGCGAGGGGCAGGCGGGGCGGGCCGGGGCGCACGCCGTTGCGGGGCAGGACGGGATCCATCCAGGCGCCGCCGCGCTTGGTTTCGGGGCGGCTGTAGGGGTCGAGGAAGAAGGTGGCGAGCGGGGCGCCGGCGTGGTCGTGGATGCGGAAGACGCGCACGTCGGGATGCCAGACGGGGATGGGCGGTTCGGTGCGGGGTGACGGCCGGGGTGGCACCCGGCCCTCCCGATCTGGAACCGGTGCAGGCGCGGTGGTGGGGACGGTGACGATGGAGACGTTGAAGAGGCGCCGGGTGAGGGCGAAGAGACCATCGAGGACGTGGGGGAATTGGAAGTAGGGGCGGAGATCTTCATCGGAGAAATCGAAGAGCGAGGCGCGCATGCGTTCGGCCCAGTAGGCGATGTCCCAATGGCGCAGGGGTTCGGGCGGGCCGCCGTGGGCGTCGGCGAAGGTTTGGAGGTCGGCGAGGTCGCGAAGGGCGTGCGGGCGTGCGGCGGCGGCGAGGTCGGCGAGGAGGGTGTCGACGGCGGCGACGCTGGGGGCCATCTTGCGGGCGAGGCTGACCTCGGCGTAGGCGCGGAAGCCGAGGAGGCGCGCCATGTCGCGACGCAGGTTGAGGATTTCGGCGACGAGCGGGGCGTTGTTGCCATCGCCGCTGGAGGCGCGGGTGATGTGGGCGCGGTAGAGGAGTTCGCGCAGGTCGCGGCGGGCGCTGTATTGAAGGAAGGGCATGAGAACGGACTGCTCGAGCGACAGGCGCCACGGGCCGGTTTCAGGGGAGGCGGTGGGATGGCCGGCCTGGCGCGCGCCTTGGGCCATCACCTGGCGGAGGGAGGGGGGCAGGCCCTCGACGTCGGAGGGGGCGGTGAGCAGGTGGGTGAAGGCCTTGGTGGCGTCGAGCAGGTTGTTGCTGAAGCGGGTGCTGCATTCCGCGAGGCGGGTCTGAATGGCGTTGAAGCGCTGGCGCTCGGCGGGGGCGAGGCCAATGCCTCCCAGTTCGGCGCCGAGGATGGCGGCATCGAGGATGCGGCGGCGCGGGCCGGACAGCGTGGCGCCGTTGGCCCCATCCCGGAGTGACTTCATCCCGCGATAGAGCGGCTCGCTTTGCCGCACTCGCAGGGAGAACGCGACGACCTGCGGCTGAAGGGCCTCCTGAGCCGTGCGCCAGGCGGGATCGTTCAGGACGCCCAGGTAGTGATGCACGAGCCCCCAGGCGAAATCCAGCGGCTCGCCCAACCGGTACAGCGGGGCCATAAGACCATCCCACGTGGGCAGGTGGCCGGATTCGAGTTGCGTCAACTGCTCGTCCGCTTCGGCGAGAATATGGCGGATGGCCGGCTCCGCGTGCTCGGGGCGGATGATGTCGAAGCGCGGCAGGTCGTGGAAGGCCAGCAGCGGGTTGTTGGTTTCGGAGGACGGGCGCGCTGAAGGGGTCGTGATGTCAGACATGTGTGCCCTTGTAGCGGTGCGCGCCCGCGGCGGCAAGCGGGAAGCGTGGCTTCTTGCGGCGAGGTTCAGGGGACAGGTGATCCAGGGGACAGGGGGACAGACGGGGGGACAGGTGAAGACAGACGAGGGGACAGGTGAATGGTGGCGGGGGGAGTATTGACAACCACCCCGTAATTGTTATTAATCCCATGGGAATGAAGCGGATTACCCAATTTGTATTGGCGGGTGTGATGGCCTGGACTCTGCATCTGCATTTGCCGGTGCTGCAGGTGGTGGCGTGGGGGGGGATGCTGGTGCGGTACAGCCGCGAAGCCCCCTTGCGTGAGGCGGTGACCAAGACGTTTGACGGTGAGCACCCGTGCGCGCTGTGCCTGACGATTCGGGACGAAGTGCAAGAGATCCCGCGCAA
>CAZWQJ010000166.1:0-9997 GCA_964635825.1 uncultured Victivallales bacterium
CAAGTCGGCCGCCGGGCCGTCACCCCGCCGGCCTCAGGGATGCCGATCCCCGTGGCCTGCGCTATGGTGTTGAAAGAGGACAAAAATCAACCGCTTACGGCGGGCGGCCGGAAATTCCGGGAACCCCCGTACCGTACAGGCCCTGGAGGTCGACTGTAATGGCATTCCCGAGAACCCGCGCCGCGATGGCCCTGGCCCTGGCGGCGTTTGCGATCATCGCCCTTTCCGGCTGCGGCAAGGACTCGAACCCGACCAACCCGCCGGTGACCGCCGACGTCACGATCGAGATCGTCGCCAACAGCGGCGCTACCTCGTACTCGCCCAGCCCGCAGGTGGTCACCGCCGGCCAGACGGTGTCGTGGCACAACGCGGACGGCATGACCCACACCGCGACCGCAGACGGCGGGGCCTTCAACACGGGCAACATCGCGGCGGGCGCCACGAGCAATCCCATCACGATGACCACGACCGGCGCCCTGGGCTACCATTGCACCATCCATCCGTCGATGGTCGGCACGCTGACCGTCAACCCGTGACCGGCGAACGCACGGCAACTGCAATCAGCACGAGGGGAGATGTGATGCGCACGGACCGTCGATTCCCGTTCATCCTGGCCCTGGCCGCGCTGCTGGCCGCCGGGCCGCTGCACGCGATGGGTTCGAAGGAGAAGACGCCGGCCGAGAAGGCGGGTGACGAGGACGGCAAGGCCATCCGCGAATACGAGCAGGCGTCGGCGCATCCGGAGGGGAAGTAGGCGTCAGGCGGGCGCGTACTGCAGGTCGTGGCTGCGCGCCTCGGAGTCCTCGACGCCGGGGAACGCGGCCTGGATCCTCCGCACATCATCGGCCCGGGCCATGAAGGCGCTCACGCAGACCGGGTCGAAGTGCGAGCCGCTGCCCGAGGCCAGGAAGTGCAGCGCCTGGTCGACGGGCCACCCGTCCTTGTAGGCGCGCGCGCTGGTCAGGGCGTCGAACACGTCGGCGATGGCGACGATGCGGGCCGGTAGCGGGATCATGCCGCCCGAGAGGCCAAGGGGATAGCCGCTGCCGTCGTACTTCTCGTGGTGTGACCTGGCGATGCCGGCCGCGATGCGGAGCATCTGCGAGGCGCTGCCGCGCAGGATGCGGTAGCCGGCCTCGGCATGTCCCTTCATGATCTCGAACTCTTCCACGGTCAGTTTGCCGGGCTTCAGCAGGATGTTGTCCGGGATCGCCACCTTGCCGATGTCGTGCATGGGGGCGGCCTTCATGATCAGGTCGCACTGGCCCCGCGGAAGCCCCATCTGGACGGCAATCATGTGCGAGTAGCGCGCCATGCGCATGATGTGGCCGCCGGTCTCCGGGTCGCGGAACTCGGCCGCGCGGGCCAGGCGGGTGATCATCTCGTCCTCACGGTGAGCGATCTCCGCGGTGGCCTTGGCGACTTCGAGCGCCAGGTGCGCCGCGCGATCCGCCAGGAGATGCTGGTGGAGCCGCAGCGCCATCATGTTCTTCAGCCGCGCCCAGAATTCGATGGCGTCGATGGGACGCTGCAGGACGTCGTTGGCGCCGGTGGCCAGCGCTTCGTATCTCGTTTCGCGCTCATGGTCAGAGGTGATCATCAGGATGGGGACGTCGCCCTTGTCCGGCAGTTCGCGGAAACTGCGGATGAACGCGATCCCGTCGATCTCCGGCATCATGAAGTCGACGATCGCCACATCGACGTCGTTCTCGGTGCACCACAGCAGCGCCGCCAGCGGGTTCTGGAAGGGGATGGGCTCGCAATCGTCGAGCTTGCGCGCGAGGTGCGTGACCAGCTCCAGGTTGACGATGTTGTCGTCGACGATGACGATGCGCATGGACGAGGGCCCCACAGTGTTGGTTCGGGCCGGATGGGTTCACCGGCGGAATAGTCATCGACTGGCGGGACAAGGACTTGAGCGCTGTCGGTGATCGTCCGGCGACGCCCCGTCCGTGGACGGTAACGGCCGGTTGACCTAGAATGGACCGCGCAGCCCGGCGTTTGTCGGGTGGGCGTCGGTATCCCGATCCAGGACTTCGCGAACCTTGCCGACCAGGCTGTCGCGGGTGAACGGCTTCGGCAGGAAGTCCAGGGTCTCGTCCGGTGCGAACTCGCCGCCGACCTCGACGTCCGCGTAACCCGACATGAAGATGCGCTTCATCAGCGGGCGCAGGGTCCTCAGGTGCGCGGCAAGGTCGCGTCCGTTCATGCCCGGCATCACGATGTCCGTCAGCAGCAGGTGGATCTCGCCGGGGTGGCCGACCACCAGTCGCTTCGCGTCCTCGGGCGTCGCCGCCGCAAGGACCGTGTAGCCGCTGCGCTCGAGGATCTTCCTGACGGCGCGGTTCACGGCCGGCTCGTCCTCGACAAGGAGGATGGTTTCGTGTCCGTCAGCCCGTGGCGCCGCCGTGTCGGCCACCATGGCTGCGGGAGCGGATGCGGCCAGTCGCGGCAGATGGATCGTGAAGGTGGTGCCCGCTTTGGGCGCGCTCTCGACCGTGATGAAGCCGCGGTTCTGCTTGACGATGCCGTACACCGTGGCCAGCCCCAGCCCGGTGCCGGCGCCCACGGGCTTGGTCGTGAAGAACGGCTCGAAGACATGGGCGAGCGTTTCGGCGTCCATGCCGCAGCCGTCGTCGCTCGCCGTGATGGTCGTGTAGGTGCCGGGCGAGCTGTCCTCGTGATCGGCGCAGAACGCCTCGTCGATCGTCACGCAACCGGTCCGCATCGTGAACGTGCCCGATCCGTTCATGGCGTCGCGTGCGTTGACCGCGAGATTGGCCATGACCTGGTCGAATTGCGAGGGGTCCATCCGGACCGTGCCGATGTCGACACCCGGTCGCCAGCTCACGTCGATATTCCTGCCCACCAGGTGGCGCAGCATCCTGAGCATCCCGGACAGGGTCTGGTTGGGGTCCAGCACCGCCGGCGCGATGTTCTGCTTGCGCGCGAACGCCAGCAGTTGACGCACGAGATCGGCCGAACGGCGCGCGCTGTCGGCAATCTCGTCGATGTGGGCGTGCACCGGGTGCCCGGGTTCGAGGTCGTCGCGGCAGAACTCCAGGTAGCCCATCATCCCCTGCAGGAAGTTGTTGAAGTCGTGCGCCACACCCCCGGCCAGTCGCCCGATCGATTCCATCTTCTGGGCGTGGACGAGCTGGCTCTCCAACTTCGCCCGCTCCAGTTCGGCCTCGGTGCGGTCGGTGATGTCCTGGATCGTGCCGAGCATCTTGACCGGGCGACCCTCGGTGTCGAACTCCAGGCGTCCCAGACCATGCACGCGGCGTTCGACCCCGTCCGCAACGCGGACGATCCGGTACTCACGGTCGAACGGGCGCCCGCGACCGACGACTTCGTCCGCGAAGTAGGCGGCCATGTCGGCGCGATCGTCGGGGTGGAGCAGGTTCGCCCAGCCGATCACGGCGGTGCGATCGTAGGATTCATCGATGCCGAAGATGCTGTCCAGCACCTCCGAGCTCCGCCAGATGCCCTCGCGGATGTCCAGGACGTAACTACCCAGGCCGGCGATGCTCTGGGAGTCCCGCAGCAATTGCTCGCTCTCGCGCACGGCGTCCTCGCCCCGCTTGAGCGCGGTGATATCGATGCCACAGGCGATGAGGCAGGTCTCGTCATTGAGCTGGCAGCGCAGGCCGGTGAAGTAGTACGGGGTGCGGCCGCCGCCCTTGGCAACCAGCGAAGCCTCGATGTCGCTGGCGCCGTGCGTGAACACCTGCTGGATCCGCTGGGCGACGAGCGGGACTTCCTCGGCGCCGAAGAATTCCAGGGGGCTCATCCGTGATAGTTCACCGGCCGTGTAGCCCGTCGCGGTCTGGAGGTTGGCGTTCCACCGCAGGAAGCGGCTCCGGGAGTCGATCAGGCAGACGATGCCCGGCATGCCCTGGATGATGGCGTCCGACAGGCGGCGTTCAGTCTCGACCGCCAGCGACGATTGCCGCGCCTCGCGATTCTGGCGCGCGATGATCACCAGGAGCGTGGCGAACACGCCCATGATGACCAGGATGAGGGCCGCCAGTGACTCGATCAGGTAGCGTGAACGGCGTTCGTACTTGGCGACCTCGCCGGCTGTGCGCGTCTCGAACATGTCGTAGAACTCGTCGATGGGCTTCATGATGCTGGTCTTGTTGCGGTGGTAGGCTTCATCGTACATCAGGCGCCGGGCCAGCTCGGGGTCGGGCGCGCGCCTGACGGTGTCGTGTCCTGTCCCGTCGTCGAACAGGCCCTTGACGGCGTTCATGGCCGTTCGTTCCGTCTGCACGAGGGCATCGGAGTACTGCTGCGCCGAGGTCAGTTTCGCCAGCTCGGGCTCCGTGAAGCCGGTGTTCATCATGATCGAGAGCAGGGACTCGGCGGGACCGTCCGGGCGCGGCTTGGGGTCGTCGTTGGTAACCAGGTCCCAGTAGATGCGGTTGTAGTCCACCGGGCGGGGGAGCTTGCCGTTGCGGATGTCCAGGATGGTCCAGTACCGGCGCTCATAGGCCTCGTCGCCGGTCAGGACATAGGTGCGCGCCATGCGCGTGAGGTCGTCAGAACTCTGCCGCAGTTCGTCGGCCAGCAGGTAGGATCTGATGTGGATCTGCTGGCTGCGCCGGAGTTCGCGCTCGTTGTGGAACATCAGGAACGTCACCATGGCCAGTCCAACGGCGAGCGCCAACTGGATACCCAGGAAGCTGCGGTAGGGCTTGGCCAACGACATGACGGCTTCTCCGCGGTCTCGGCGAGGTCGGGTCGGATGTTCCCGCGCGGGCTAAGCAGCATCGCACGGCAAGGACCGGCATATCCCAAGCGCAGTATCGGCACGTTGCGTCGAAAAGTGAATGCATCAATGACGATGATTGTCATCGCGTCTCGGTCGCGGGCAGCCGGAAACGACGGAAAGCAGCGACCGCTGCCGTCGTCGGCAGCGGTCGCGAGGAAAGCTCAACCGGGAAGCTAGCGGAACAAGGCCTTGACCTCGCCCCACGCGGCCGGGCTGGTCGGCGTCGTCGAGGGCGCCAGGAAGCCGCGGATCTCGCCGCCGGGGAACATGTTGGTGTGGAGATTGAGGTACGCCTTGCCGTCGGCGATGCTCTGGAGGAGGAAGGCAGCGGCGCCCGCGGTCGTGCCGCCGTGGGCGGTGACGAACGAGGGGTTGTAGCTCGTGGCCAGGGTCAGGTCGAGCGTGTTGTCATAGGTTCCGGAAGTGACACCGCTGGGAAAGCCGGCGAAGGTCGGCGTGGTCGTGGCGACGCCCGCGGTGCCGGCGCCGGCGACCACGGTGGCGGCGTGGATGTGCGAGGACGTCGTGGTGCCCTGGAGCCCGCCGAAGACGACGCTGATGTGCATGGTCAGCGCGACGTCGTCGATATCCACCTGCGCGAAGCCCGTGCCCGGCGACGCATTCGCCGGAGCCTCGCTCGCGCCGTTGAGCACGGCGGTGTAGGTCAGGAGCGCCGCGCGGGCGCTGGAGAACATGGTGGTGGCGAGCACCGCGACAAGGGTGGCCAGGACAGCGCAACGGTGCGCAAGCGGCGAGAAGGTCGGGTTCAACGTCTTCATGGGTTTCTCCCCGGAACATGATGTGGTTTCTATCGGCACAGCGGTGTCGGGCAACGAGGTCGCCCCGACGGCGCGTGACGGACGCAAGGCTCCACCATCATAATGCGGGCAGCGGTGACCGGCTATGGCACCGCCAGGCCCGCCGGCCCGCCGAATTGCAATCCGAAATTCAGTTGCCGCGGGATGTGATCCCGGTCCGCCCGTGGTCGTACGGGTCCGGCGGACCTAGATTGGGCAGGTGCCCATCCCCCCTGCCGATTGGAACGACCATGCCTTTGATCCGATCCGTCGCAACGGCGATCCCTTCCACGCGCATCGACCAGGAACAGGCGATCGAATTCGCCCGCCGCCGGTTCGCCGGCAACCTGCCCGATCTCGAGCGCCTGCTGCCGTTGTTCACCAACGCCGGCATCAGGACGCGCTACTTCGCCGCGCCCCAGGAGTGGTTCGAGGACGAGCACGACCTGTCCGAGAAGAGCGCCCTGTACGTCCGCGAGGCCACGCGCCTGTCGGCGAGCGCGGCCGAATCGGCCCTCGTGCGCGCGGACCTCGACCCGGAAGACATCGACTACATCATCTACGTCAACACCACGGGCCTGGCCACGCCGTCGATCGACGCGCGGCTGATCAACGTGCTGGGCCTGCGGCGCGATGTCCGGCGCACGCCGATCTGGGGCCTGGGTTGCGCCGGTGGCGCCGCGGGCCTGTCGCATGCCTACCACTACGCGCTGGCCCACCCGCGTGCGCGTGTGCTGGTGATCGCCACCGAGTTGTGCGGGCTGACGTTCCTGCCCCACGACATGTCCAAGTCGAACCTCGTGGCGACGGCCCTGTTCGGAGACGGCGCCTCTGCGGCAGTGGTGTGCGGTGACGATGAGGGCGGCCCCGGGCTGGGGATCATGGGCACGCGCAGCCGCTTCTACCCCGACTCGCTGGACGTGATGGGGTGGACGGTGCTGCAGGACGGCCTGCAGGTCGTGTTCGCACAGCGCATCCCCGAGATCGTCGAACAGACGGCAGAGGAGGATGTGGCGAGCTTCCTGCACGAGTTCGGCCTCGCCAGGTCGGACATCGCAGCCTGGCTGCTGCATCCGGGCGGCGCCCGCGTGCTCCAGGCCTATGCGACGGCGCTGTCGCTGTCGCCGGAGCAGCTCGAACCGTCGGCCGGCGTGCTGCGCGACTACGGCAACATGTCGTCGGCCACCGTGCTGTACGTGCTCGAGCGGCACCTGGCGAAGCACGGCAGCGACAACGGCGGCTACGGGTTGGTGTCGGCGCTCGGGCCGGGGTTCTGCTCGGAATCGTTGCTGGTGCGGTTGTAGGTCCCCTTGACTCAATAGAGCGATTTCGACGAGTCGTGCTCGTCCAGCCAGGCCAGCAGCGCGCTGACGCTGCTGGTCGCCAGGCAAATGCTCATGTCCGCGGCGCCGTAGTACATGCGCAGCGTGTCCCCGTCCGGGTCGACGATGCAGCCGCAGGGGAAGACGACGTTGCCCACGTCGCCGTTCTGTTCGCAGGGCTCCGAGGGCCCGAACACCCACTCGTCACCGCGCTTGAGGCACAGGTCCGGCTCGTCCAGGTCGAACAGGGCCAGGCCCAGCCGGTACAGCGCTCCCGCCGCGGCTGCCGGCGAAACCGTGACGGGGAGGCCGTGACGGGCACTGGACAGGCCATCCGCTACGGCGGCATCACGCTGCTGCGGTTCGACGGGCGGCGCGAGGGATCACGGGGTGGACAAGGGCGCCGATATGGTTTGCCGTCGGGTGCCGGCGGTGCCACCATCGCCCTGGCCGAGCGATGTGATGCCGTCCGCAGGCCGCGGGCGACCGCCTTGTCCCGCCATGGGAGGGCACCTGCATGATCCGCGAACTCATCCTCTTCACGCTCGCCGCCCTGGTCCTGGTGACCGCCGTCCTGCTGCTCGTCGGGGCGTGGCGCTGGCGTCGCGCCACCACGGGCCTGCTCGCGCGCCTGGAGGCGTCGCGCACGGCTCCCGCCGCCGCTCGCTTCCACGCGACCGAACTGGCCGGGCTGCCGGCGCCGGTGCAGCGCTGGCTGGGCGCCGTGCTCGTCGACGGGCAACCGCTGGTCACGGCCGCCACCTTCGAACACACCGGCACCTTCAACCTGGGCGAGGGTCGCGAGAAATGGCGCCCGTTCACGTCGCGCCAGCGCGTGGTCACGCAACGACCGGGGTTCCTGTGGGACGCCCGCATCCGGATCGTGCCGGGATTGTCGGTGCGTGTGCATGATGCGTACGTCGCCGGCGAGGGCGTCCTCCACGCCTCGATGTTCGGCCTCATCAGCGTCGCCAACCTGAGCGGTTCGGGCGATATTGCGCACGGCGAGTTGATGCGGTATGTCGCCGAGGCAGCCTGGTACCCGACCGCGTTGTTGCCGAGCCAGGGCGTGCAGTGGACGGCGGTCGATGACGACAGCGCACTGGCCACGCTCGTGGACGGAACGTACTCGCTGACGATGCTCTTCCGCTTCGGCGCGGGCGGCCTGCTCACCTCCATCCGGGCCGAGGCGCGGGGGCGGAGCGTGGGAGACGCCACGGTCCCGACGCCGTGGGAATGCCGGTTTGCCGACCACGAGATGCACGACGGCATGCGCGTTCCGATGACCGGCGAGGTGTTCTGGATCCTCCCGGAAGGCTCGCAACCCTATTACCGGGGCCGTATTACGAAGCTGGCCTATGAATTCGCACGGCCAGCTTAGGTGGGAGGCCGAACTGCTTGGCTTCGGCCTGCGCCACCTGCTATGATGGATGGCAATGAACGATCGGGCCGACGCGATCTCCGGAGCCGGCCGCGGGTTCGGCGCAGGATATGGATGGCATCACACCCCGGCACCTGATGGATGGTCCGCATGGACAGCCAACCGAATCGCCTGACTTCCGAACGACTCGACGAGCTGATGCCGCTCGTCTACGAGCAGTTGCGCAAGCTGGCGGCGCGGGGCCTCAAGCGCGAGCGCCCCGACCACGCGCTGCAGCCCACCGCGCTGGTCAACGAGGTCTACCTGAAGTTCCGGCAGCAGCGGCGCCTCGATGTCCACGGACGCACGCACTTCCTGGCCGTGGCCGCCGTGGCGATGCGACAGATCCTGGTCGATCACGCGCGCGCGCGCATGGCCGCCAAGCGGGGCGGGGACGCCGTACGCGTGACGCTGGACGAGGCCACGCAGCTGCCGTCGCGGGAGGCGCAGGACGTGCTGGCGCTTGATGCGGCGCTGGCGAAGCTGGCTGAACTGGACGCGCAGGAGGCGCAGATCGTCGAGCTCAGCTTCTTCGGCGGCCTGACGCAGGTGGAGATCGCGAACCAGTTGGGCGTGTCGGAGCGGCACGTGCGGGGGCAGTGGCTGCACGCGCAGGCCTGGCTGCGGCGCGAGTTGGCCGACTGAGCGGAAGCGGCAACGACCTCGACTACTTCACGGCCGCCAGCGCGGCCGTTTCCTTTTCCACCCGACGGTGCAGGACCGGCCACTCGGCCGCGGGAATCAGGCTGTCCGCCCGGTAGAGCGCCTGCACGGCGGCCGCCTGCAGCGCGGCATCCCCCGTTACGGCGGCCCGCAACCTGTCGAGTCGTCCGTGGCGCCAGGCCAGTTCGGCGGCCTGGACAGGAAAGCGGTCCTCGGTCAGGACGACGGCGGCTGCGTCGAGCAGCGAGTCTGCGCGCGCGAAACCCGGGCCCGCGGGAAAAAGTGCGCCGAGTTCGGTCCAGACGCCGCCGCGATCGGCGTCGGTCAACGCCAGTTCGAAGTCGTCCGGATCGGGACGCAGCGGCACGACGCCCTCATCCAGTTCCGCGAGCGCGTCGGCGAGGCGGCGATGCTTCTGCGGTGGCGTTCCCGCGAGCGCGGCCTGCAACATGTCCAACCGCGCGCGATCGCGCCGGAGTCTCCAGTAGGCGCGGCCGGCGTCCTCACGGCGCAGGTCGAGCGCGTCGTTGAAATATGTCGCCGCGGTGTCGGCATCATCGCGCGCGCCGCCGACATCACCGCCGCTCAGCCGCACTTCGGCCCGGGCCATGTGGCCGCGCGCCCGCGCGTGAAGAACGTGCGACCGCTGGTCGATGCCCCGGATGCTGTCGGCCTGCGCCGCGCGCCGCATCTTCAACGTGGCGCGATTGATCATCTCGAGGTCGCCGGTGACCTCGCCCAGCGCCACCAGCGCGTCGCCCTCGTTCAGGTACAGATCGGCCAGGTCGCGGATGCGCTCCGTCGGGGACGGGCCGTCGGCGACATAGTCGGGAATGCTGTCGATCATGATGGCAATGCCCTCGCCGTACTGCCGCAGCGCCATCCTGAGGTTGGTGACCGGCGCGCGGTACGTGGCCAGCGCCGCCGCCGCCATGCCCTGGCCCTGCGAGGGATGGTGGATGCCCAGCCGCGCGACCCTGCCGTAGATCGGCGACTTCGGGTTGGCGCCGGCGGCGGC
>CAZWQJ010000167.1:0-9898 GCA_964635825.1 uncultured Victivallales bacterium
CTTGGATAATGGTCCAGGCGCCGAAGCCTGAAGCCCCCAGCGCGGAAAAGCGCCCACCAGGGGGCGCCCGAAACGGGACACCCCACTCAAGCCACCACGCCTGCTATTCAAATCGCAGATGCGCCCTTACCGTAACCTGAATCCTTCTTCAGTCCTCCACCAATTCGCCGTCGGTGGTGACGGTGACCACGCGCCAGGGGATGGTTTTGCCGGAGGCGGCGAGGGCTTCCTGGGTGGCGTGGACGAGTCCGCCGCAGCAGGGGACTTCCATGCGGAGCACGGTGACGCTTTTGATGTCGTTGTTGGCGAAGATGGCGCCCAGTTTTTCGGAATAGTCGGCGTCGTCGAGTTTGGGGCAGCCGATGAGGGTGATGCGCCCTTTCATGAACTGGTCATGGATGAGGGCGTAGGCATAGGCGGTGCAGTCGGCGGCGATCAGCAGCTTGGCTTGGTCGAAATAGGGGGCGTTGACCGGAACGAGCTTGATCTGGACGGGCCACTGGCGCAGTTCGCTGGTCCCGGCGCCGGCGGCGGGGGCGGGGGCTGGGGAAGGGGTGGCTTCCGCGGCCGTGGTCCGGTGGAGTGACTTGGCCATGGTGCCGGGGCAGCCGCAGGCGAGTTTGGGGATGGCGGGTTTGGGGGCGGGTGCGGCGGGGTGATGGGCGGCGGCCTGGGCCTGGGCCACGGCTTTTTCATCGAAGGCGGCGGCCTCGCGCTCCACGATGTGGATGGCGTCCACCGGGCATTTGGGCAGGCAGGCACCGAGCCCGTCGCAGTAGGATTCGGAGACGAGCTTGGCTTTTCCGTGCACGAGTTGGAGGGCGCCCTCGTGGCAGGCGGTCACGCACTGGCCGCAGCCATTGCAGGTGTCTTCGTCGATCGTGATGATGTTCCGTTTCATGGGTCGCTCCCGGTGGTTGGCGCTTTAATGGCTAAACAGGTATCAGAATACCACAATAGGCCGGCCGGTCAACCTTTTTATCTTTTTCCGGCGGTTACCTAGCTTCCATGAAAAGCCCAGGAGATTTCTTCTGGAGGGCCGGCGGCCACGACGGCCGTCTCTTCAACCGGTGAACCGCTGAACCGTTGAACTTCCTGAACCCTGAACCCTCCGCCTGAACCCCCTCTTCCCAACCTTTTGGCTTCACTTTGTCCCTGTTGCACCGTATTCTCATAGCCTGTCAGTTGCTTCGTGGCGCCCGGGTGGTGGAATGGCAGACACAGGGGACTTAAAATCCCCTGACGCAAGTCGTGCGGGTTCGAATCCCGCCCCGGGCATTTCCTAAGAAAAATTCATTTCGACCAATAAACACGGCCTTACTATAAGGTTTCGTTGCTCCAATATGTCCGAATCTGATTTCTTGTGTTCCATCCCCGGTCGGGCTTCCAGTAACACACAGTAACACAAGCCCTCTGAAAGAGGCGGGACCGCTGTTTGGAACGTTCCACAGCTGCCGCCGGCCCTGCCGGGGCTGCAGTACGCGGCCGATGCCCTCCGCAGGCTGGAGATCATCATGGCCCTCGAGCGGCACTTCATGGTGGTGGTGGATCTCGCGGACGCGCCCTGGGACTGGGCGACGCAAGGCGAGCCACCCCTGGACAACCCGGCGTACTACCTGCGGTACTGCAAGACCTTCAGCCGTATGGGGGGAACGATGCGGAGGTGGGATACTGATCGGCGGCGTTCGCCAGCCTGACATCGGAGGGGCGTCTTGCGGCTGACGCAGTTTCCTTATGCGACCGTCAAATGACCAAGCGCGATGACATTGACGCCGTCATCCCGCGAATAGCTCGTGTTCCCTGCCGTAACGACATTGAGCGACATCAAATCCCGTTGCCGTTGCTCCGCAAGTTTGTCTCTCAACTTTTTCAGGTTCGCCGCCCCCTCGTTGACAAACTGCTCGCCTCCCAACTTGATTTCAGGCCACGAAGACTTTGTCAATTGCGTGAGTTATCTTTTCTCGTTTACGTGATCCAAAATTTACGTTTTACGTCGACCAAAAATCCCCTGCCCAAAAGGCGTGCGGGTTCGAGTCCCGCCCCGGCCAGTTCCGCATAAAAATGCATATAATGGCCGTAAAATGCAAGTTTTGCCATATATTGGGTCTTGAAGGTCCGTCCTCCTATGCTCTTCTGTAAACGTGCTTCTCCTGCTCGTAAAGCAACCATAACGCAACCTGTATGAAGGTTTGGGTTACCCGGCTCCGCCGGGGGCGCGCTTAGTTTGTCAATCCACCCAAACAAATAATATCGGGGGAAAAAGCCTTGACCCATGATGCGGAATTTATTACTTTCTGTTGCAATCAGAACGTAAAAGGCGGAGCGGCGATGCCTACGGCAGGACAGGAACTGACGGAGCGGTTGCGCAGCAAGATCGTGCGGGGGCTATGGAAACCCGGCGGACGGCTGCCGGGCCGCAAGACCTTGGCTGGCGAACTGGAAACGTGTCAGGAAACACTCCAGGAGGCCATGACCCAACTGGTCGATGAAGGGTTCATCGAAGTGGGCGCCTGCAAGAAGGGCACGCGCGTTGCGCCCCATCCGCCCCACCTGTCTCGGTATCGCCTGATCTTCCCCTTCGGCCCGGACGACTGGGGCCAGTTCTGGCATGCCCTCGAGGCGGCCGCTCGCGCGCGGACCACTGAGCGGCGGGAGTTCGTGCCTTTCTACGGCCTGAGCGGACACCACTCCATCGAGGAGTTTCACGCGGTCGTGAACGAGGTGCGCACCCGGAGTGTCGCGGGGCTCATCTTCGCCTCCGGCGCCGATGAATTCCAGAGGAACCCGCTGCTCGATCAGCCCGGGATACCGCGCGTGGCGATTGCCGAGAAGGAGCAGTTGCGCGGGATTCCGAAGGTGCGCGTGGACCTGGAGGACTTCATGACCCAGGCGGTGAAGCACCTGGTGGACCGGGGTCGGCGGCGCCTGGCGTTGCTCAGTGTAGGCGGGACTGTCAGCCTGCCCGCCTTCTTCGAGCGCGCGCTGGCCGCGCACGGCCTTGCCGCCCGGAGCCTGTGGGAGCAGTATGCGGGCAAACACGATCCTTTGGGCGCCCGGCGCGTGATGGAACTGCTGATGCATCCCGGCCAGACCGAACGTCCCGACGGGCTCATCGTGAGCGACGACAACCTGCTGACGGCCGCGAGCGAGGGGTTGCTCGCCGCCGGCGTCCGCGTGCCGGCCTGCGGTGAGCTTTGTCGAACCGACGACGTCAGCGTGGTGGCGCTCACCAACTTCCCCAATCTGGTGCCCTGCGCCGTACCGGTGACCCGCATCGGCTTCGACATTCCCGCCCTGCTGGACCTGCTGGTCGAGCGCCTGGAGCAGGTGCGTCGCGGCGAAACGCCGCCGGAGTACACGCTCGTGCCCGCCGTCTTCGCTCCGGCGAACGCCGCCGAACCGCCGCTCTTGCAGGTCCGAAGCAACCGCATCGAGGAGGGTAACGACGTCCCGCCTGAACGACGGCGGAGATCCAATCGGAAACTCAGGCAATCGGGAATGGATGAGAGATCTCTTCCCCTGAGTTCCTGATTCGATTCTGCCTTTTGGCTCCGGCTATGCCGGGTCACGTACATGCCTGACGAAAACGATGAATGAAAGGAGGGTCAAGATAACAGGAACAGCGATGATCGTACGGACGGGCGGCGTGTTGGCCGTGTTGTTGCAGACCGGATGGCTGCACGCGGCAACGACATGGTACGTCACTCCGGACGCGCGGCAGCGCAGACGGCGGCCCGGGCTCGATAAACCCGTACGACCACGGCGCGTGGCGCCCCGGTCTTTTGTGTATTTCGGTCGGTGTGAATCAACGAAAAGGAGACGCAAGATGACGACGATTAAAAGGGCGGCGGTCATGGCGGCGGGGTTGATGCTGGGGGCGGTCGCGGCGCGCGCGAACAACCTGACGGTGACGAATGTGGCGGTGGAGGCGCGGGACGCGAGCACGGCCTTCGTCAAGTTCGACATTTCGTGGGAGAATTCGTGGCGCTACACCAACATTAATCACGACGCGGCCTGGGTGTTTTTCAAGGTTCTGCCGGAGGGTCGGGCAGCTTGGGAACATGTGACGCTGGAGGGGACGGGCGTAAATCCGACGGGCTGCTCGACCGGGACGGGCACGGGGATCGAGTTGGTCGTACCCGATGACCGGGTGGGCCTGTTCGTTCGGCGCGCGGCGGAAGGCTCGGGCACGGTCTCGGTGCAGAACGTCAAGGCGGTGTGGAACTTCACCTCCAACAGTCTGGCCAGCACCGACAAAGTGCGCGTGCAGGCCCTGGCGGTGGAGATGGTGTATGTGGCGGAGGGGACAAACACCGTTGGCGATGGGACGGTCGCCACGATCCAGGGCCAGTTCGAGGCGGGCACGGGCGGGACGCCGTTCGCGATCACCAATGAGGCGTACCAGATCACGCTGGGCGGGGGCGGCGCCGGGAGCCTGGGGAACAACAACGCCGCCGTCATGGTGGCGGCGGACGACTTCAACGACACGGTCAGCAAGGTCCTGTCCAACGCCTTTCCCAAAGGGTACGCGGCGTTCTACTGCATGAAGTACGAGGTGACGCAGGGGCAGTGGGTGGACTTCTTCAACACGCTGACAGACGCGCAGAAGGCGACGCGGGACATTACGAGCAGTACCGGCAAGAACAGCGACGGGGTGGTCAGTCGCAACACGGTGGCATGGACGACGGGCGATGCGACCAGCACACGGCGGGACCGGGCCTGCAACTTTCTGTCATGGGCGGACGGGTGCGCCTTTGCGGACTGGGCGGGGCTGCGGCCGATGACGGAGTTGGAGTTCGAGAAGGCGTGCCGGGGCCCGCTGACGCCGGTGGCCGACGAATTCGCTTGGGGTACGGCCACGATCATGGCGAATGCCTCGCGCACGATCAGCGGGACGGAGAACGGCACGGAGACGATCACGAGCGACACGTCGCTGGGCGGGTGCAACTATGGGAACCTGGCCCACACGGGGGGCGATGCGGGAAGCGGTCCGTTGCGGGCGGGTATATTTGCCACGAACGGTTCGTCGCGTGTATCGGCTGGGGCGAGCTACTGGGGTATTATGGAGTTGAGCGGGAACCTGTGGGAGCGGCCCGTGATGGTGGGGAATGCCACGGGGCGTACGTTCACGGGGTTGCACGGCAACGGGGTGTTGGACGTGTCAACCGGCGACGCGGACGTCACCGGCTGGCCTGGAACGACTGCCACCGGCGCCGGGTTTCGCGGCGGGGGTTGGTGGGCTGCGGGCGTGTACGTGCGCGCGTCGGACCGCTTCTACGGACCCTACGTGGTCGCGACTCGGTCCGAGGACATCGGTTCGCGCTCTGTGCGGGTGGCTCCGTCCGGGGTGGGGCCGTAGGGGGAGAGGTCAGAGGTCGGAGGTTGGAGGTCGGATGGCAGAAGTCAGAGGACAGAGGGCGGACCGGCATGAGAAGCGGTCATGTCATTCCGAGCGGAGTCTCGACCGTCCCGACGCGCTGTGCGGTCGGGACGTGTCGGGACGGAGTCGAGGAATCTCCGTCAAAGCTCGCGACAAAGATGAAGGAGGACGCATATGAAGACGATGAAAACGAAGATTGCATGCTTGGCTATGGGAATGGCGCTGTTGGCGGTCGGGGCATGGGCCGCGCCGGGGGACGAGCGGTTTTCCGGCGGGTCGTATGACGGCTGGGATCGGAACGTCATGACCAATAATGTGGGGCTGGGCGGGGCGCTGGTATCGCTGTCGTCCGGGAGCAATCAACTGTTCGACTGGACGCAGGCGGGGCCGGCGCTGGCGATGCTGACGATCGCGGTCGAAGACCCGGCGGGCACGATCACCAACGGGGTTACGATGCATGTCAGCGTGCCGGCGGCGTGGCGGTGCCGGTTCGACACCGGCGTGACGCCGACGCTCGGCGGCGGTGCCGCGAGCAAGGTGAATACGGGCGCCGTGTCCTTCTCAGGCGACGGGCAGACGCTGCTGATTCCGGTGACGAACACGTTCGTGGCGACCGACACACTGACCGTCTCGGGCCTGAAGTTGGCGGATTTGCGGCTCGTGCCCGCCGACACCCAGCGGTTGGAACTGGACTTCACGGGGGACGGTGTACGGGACGTGTACGACGGCTTTGCCGTGCAAGTGCGCGTGAAGTGGGATGGCGGATCGTACGACGGCTGGGACCGGCAAGCCACGGCCGAGTATGCGAGCCTCGCGCCTACCCCGGCGGGGACCGTGATACTGATTCGGTGAACTAGCGGTCGGCGGCGGCAAGGTGGTGGTCACAGGGATGAACCGCGGCACTGTCGTTTTGATAAGGTAGACTGCTCCGGCGCATAGTCTCTCGCATAGGCGTCGCGATCTGTTCCCCTTTGCGCTTAGGCGTAAGTCATGTCGGAGAGGGGACGGAACAGATCTTCCGCCACGGGCGGATATGCCTGTGGCACGACCGCCCCACGCAGGTCGCAAATCCGTTACGACGTGGGGGCGAGGCTCCGGAGCGGCGAAGAACGACGAAAGTTCCGACGAAAATACGAGTTCGCGAAGCAGCAAGAGGAGAGACTGAAATGATGAAGCGATGGACGGCGATGGTGGCGGCGGCGGTGATGGCGATGCTGGCGGCGGGCAACGCGGGCGCGCAAACGAATGCCCCGGCGGCGAAGCCGGAGAAGCTCGTCATGTGCTGGTACATGGTCTGTTTCGGCAATTCGGTGGAGCGCTACAAGCAGGAGATCGAACTGGCCCAGCGCCACGGCATCGACGGGTTCCTGCTCGACGTGGGGGCGTGGGGCGATGCCAACAATAACTACGTCAAGAGCGCGGAGCGCTTGTTCGAGGCCGCGAAACAGCTCAACTCGGGCTTCAAGCTGGCCATGGCGCCCGAGTACATGGTCTATCCGTTCGAAAAGTGGGTGCCGGACATGGTCCTGAAGTTCAAGGACCACCCCAACTACCTCAAGCAGGACGGCCGGCCCGTGCTCGCCTACTACGGTGGTCACGGGCAGCTTCTCCCCGCGTTGAAAGCGCTGGAGGCCCAGGGCGTGAAGGTGTTCCTGATGCCCGATGCCGGCCTCACTTCCAGGCCACGGTTCGTATACAACCCCAGCTACGAAGCATTCGCCGACATGTTCACGAGCCCGATCGCGCCGTACATCGACGGGCTGATGATTTTCAACGCCGAATCACTCGGCAACAACATCGGCGCCAACGCCATGGGGCGGCGCGTGACGCAGAAGGTCGGCAAGCTCTTTGCCGCCGGGGTCATGCCCAACTACAACAGCGCCAACCTGCAGGACTACCGCGGGATGGGCGGCTACCTCGACCAGTGGCAGGGCGCCATCAACGACGGCGCCGACTGGATCAGCCTGGTCATCTGGAACGACTACAACGAGGACTCCGCGCTGATGCCCGGCCGCTGGCCTTTCGGTAGCGAGCGCTACCTGTTCAGCCGCGACGAGAGCTATCTCAACGCCACCGCCTACGCCAGCGCCTGGTTCAAGACGGGCCAGCGGCCGGCGATCACGCAGGACAAGATGTTCGTCACCTACCGCAACCGTGGCATCTGGCTGCGCAAGGCGTGGGATGGCGACAAAAAGCAATGGGTGGACGCCTGCCTGAACCCGGGCCGCTTCGATCAGATCCACGACGACAACGCGGATCTCGTCTACGTGGACACGTTCCTCACCGCGCCGGCGGCGCTGACCGTGCGGCTGGGCGGCAAGGAGCAGAAGTTTGAGCTGCCGGCCGGCGTCGGTCGCGCCGAAGTGCCGCTAGCCCCCGGCACGCCGCGGCTCAAACTCGAGCGCGGTGGCAAGGTCCTGGTTGAGACCCTCGGCCGGCGGCAGATACTGGGCCCGGACGACCTGAACGAGCGCAACAGCCTCCTCTATATGCACCACATCTTCCGCACCTGGGCCGGGGGCACGGCAATCGGGCCGGTGGTGAAGCGGCTGGAGGCCGAGGCCGGCACGCTCGGACCGCAGGCGACGGTCGTCACGGAGGGCAAGGTCAAGGCGGTCAAGCCGGCGATGGAGAAGTTTGATCCGGCCGCCAAGCGAATCGACATCAAGCAGATCATGGCCCAGAACGAGGGTGCCGTCACGCTGCCCGTCGACGGGCTGGCGACCGCCACCTACAACGTGCGGGTGATCTACCGCAATCCCGGGCCCGGCGAGGCGCGCCTGGCGTTCTTCGCCGACGGCGCGGGCGTTGCCAACGACGACTTCCCGTATTTCATCCCGGTTTGGCTGCCGCCGACCGAAGGCGACAAGTTCGAGACCGTCTCGTTCTTCTTCTCGCTCTACAGCACCACGCGCGCGCTCAAGCTGCAGATGCTCCCCGGACAGTATTTTAGCGAGCCGGTCCCCGCTGACGACGACTACGGCAGCGCCCTGATCGATGCCATCGAACTGGTCAAGGTCGAGCCGGTCGCCCTGCCGAAGACCCAGCCGTCGATCCTGCCCGAGCTGGTGCAGATTCCGGGCGGCACCTTCACCATGGGCTCCGACGCCGGCGAGCCGGACGAACGGCCGCGCCACGAGGTGAAACTCTCCGGCTTCGCCATGGGCAAGTTCGAGGTGACCAACGAGGAGTTCGAGCGGTTCGATCCGGCGCACCGCGCCTTCCGCAACGGCAACTCCTGGCGCGATCGCGAGCCGGTGGTTCATGTGTCGTGGCTGGATGCCGTCAAGTACTGCAACTGGCTTTCGGAGAAGGCCGGCCTGACGCCGGTCTATGCCGAGAAGGCGCCTGACGCGGCCAAGCCCGACGCGAAGTTCTGGGTGGCCGACCTGAAGGCCGACGGCTTCCGCCTGCCGACCGAGGCCGAGTGGGAGTATGTCGCCACCGGTCGCGGCGAGGTCCGCAAGTATCCGTGGGGCAACGACGAGCCGGTCCCCGGCGTGCAGGGTCGTTTCCAGTTGAAGGCGGCGCTTGGCGCCCGCCTGCCGCGTCCCGCCACCGAGGATGACGGCGCGGTGGTCGTCGGTTCATATCCCGCAGGTGCCAGCCGCGACGGTGTTATGGACTTGGCCGGCAACGTCGGCGAATATTGCACCGACTGGTATACCTATCCGTATCCCTCTGAGAAGCAGACCGATCCCTGCCAGCAGACCCCGGGCAATTACCGCGCGATCCGCGGCGGTTCCTGGAGCTGGTACGGCCACAGCCAGCGCGCCACCGACCGCGAGTTCAACAGCCAGAACTATCCCGGTCATGCCTACTACGGGTTCCGGGTGGTGGTGAGTGAGGCGGGTTGGAAGAAGGCCACGAAGAAATAAAGGAAGTTCTCCATGAAGCAGAAGAAGATGATGTCGGGAATCGGGTGGTTTGGTGTCGTTGGCCTGCTCCTTGTGACGACCGTGGCGGCGAGTGCCGCCGAGGCCAAGCCCCGGAAGATCTACGGCCACTACATGGGCTGTTTCGTGGCCGGTACGGGGGCGATCCAGTGCCATGCCACCCAAGGCCTTTGGACCATGGATGGCCCGAAATCGGCGCAGGATCCCGATCCGCTCAATCGCAACCTCGCCGCGTTCGCGGCGAAGTCCTTCGGCGGCACGTACCGCAACTTCGCCCTCGCACCGTACAACTCAAATCTCTCGCTCGAGCAGGCGGCCGACCTTGAAATCCGCCGGGCCATGCGGATCGGGCTGGACGGATTTACGTTCGACGCCTGGGCGGGGGATGGCAACGCGATGAAGTTGTTCGACGCCATGTTCGCGGTCTGCGAGTCGAACAAGTATCCGTTCGAGCTGACGATCACGCTCGACAGTACCTGCCTCAAAGCGGACATGCCGGAACTCAAGGGCTACACGGGCAACGTGTGGGTGCGCACCGTCAAGTGGCTCCTCGACAAGCACGGCAAGAGCCCGAACCTCGCGCGCCGCGACGGCAAGCCGCTGATCATGGGCTACCAGTCGA
>CAZWQJ010000168.1:0-9871 GCA_964635825.1 uncultured Victivallales bacterium
GAGGACCTCGTCGCAGCGGAACCCCGGCATGTTCGCCGCCTCCCGCGCCACGGCCTCCCGGCGCTCGATGGAGTCGGACGGCACGATCGCCGTCAGCCGCCCGGTATAGCCGATCACCGCCCTCTGATCCGGGTGGCTGCCGAAGTACCGGATATGGCGGTGGCCTTGCTGCGCGAGACGCGCGATGGCTTCCTTCGCGCCGGCGGCGTTGTCGCAGGCCACGAAATCCAGCGGCACGCCTTCGGCCACATGATCCGCCACCACGCCGGGAATGCCCCAGGTGGCGAATTCGGCCAGGAACGCATCATGTTCCACGCCCAGCAGGATCACGCCGTCCACATGCCGGTCCGCCAGTTGGGCAGCCGTGACGAACCCGTCCTCGCGCATGGTGAAGATGTTCATGTCAAAACGCGTGGACCCGTTGCCGATCCCCTGCATGATCTGCTGCAGGAAGGGCGCCGTGAACAGGTGTCCATGACTGGCCTGATGGATGATACCGAGCGTTTTCAACGGACGCCCCTGGTGGGACAGCTCGCGGTTCACGAAACAGCCCTGCGCGCGCTGACGCCGGACCACGCCTTGTTCCACGAGAAGGTCCATGCCGCGCATCACGGTCTGCACGTGTGCGCCAAGCTCGGAGGCCAGATCCCGGTAGGATGGCAGCTTCGTGTTGTGCGGCAGTCCCTTCGAAGCAATCAGATCCCGGAGGTGATCCGCAACTTGCTCCGCCACCGTCCTGGGTTCCTCAATCTCAACACCAATAGCCATACGCCCAGCCTTTCAACACGACCGTCGAACCCGATTCGATAAACTGTGTGTTCTGTATGAACTGTTCGTACTGTTTGCATTAGACAGAATATGAGCGAATAAGTCAACTGGAAAGCGCAATTCACGGATGCATCCGAGGCTCCCGCCGCCATGGACTTTGGCCGCGGGTCAGACGAGATAGCCGACAAGGAACAACGGAATGGTGCCGGCCGTGGGGCTATCCGTGTGGGCAAAGACCAGTTTGCGGTCGATGGTGATGCCTTTGAACTGTTGCCTGCCCTTGCCCGGACCGCCGATCTCGACCACGAGTTTGTCAGGGCCGCCGGCAACAAGATAATCCGGCGTCTTCGCCCCTCGCGTGCTCTTGAGGTAGTGGAGTTGGATTCCCGCTTGACGCAGCATATCGACGAAAAAATCCTCCCGCAGCCCTCCGATGGCATCCTCCGGGTCTCGATAGAGGAGGCGGCATGGCGGCGTCATCAGGATTTTCGGTTCGCGAAGCACGTTGGTGCCCTCGGGATAGACCCGTTGCAGAATGAACGCCTTTTCGAGGCAATCAACGTATTGTTCGGCCTTGTATTTGGTGATGCCCAGATTGCGCGACAGGCAGGAGTAGTTGATGCCATCGACCGCCGAGCGACCGACAAACCGGAGCAGTTTGCGAATCGTATCCAACTCATCGGTTGTCAGGCGCGCGACCCGCGGAATATCGCGGGCTATGACCTTCTCCACGACGTTGGCAAGGAACGGCAAGGGTTCCGGTTCATCCAAAGCAAACGGAAGCAGGCCGGCCCGGATCAGGTATTCCTCGAAAAGCCTGCCGGCTCGGAGATGGTCGGGGGTCCACGCGCGTTTGACCAGTTGCTCCAGACTACAGAGGGGCAGCGTCTGCCCCTGTTTGAATGCGGCATACTCGCGGAACGAGAAGTTGTGCAGTTCCAGCAATCGCACACGGCGGGATAGGTCGTGCGCGGAAGCCCGCATGGCGAGGGCGACTGAACTGGAGAAGATCACCTGGACATCGCGAAAATCGTACAGGCGCTTGAGAAGGCCGGAGGCATCATCAAGGAAGTGAACTTCGTCGATGAGAAACGTGCGGAATCCGTAATGCTCGGCGAGTTTGCCTATGATGTCCCACAGATCGTCATCGGGCGCCAGGGCATCGGCGGAGAGGTAGCAGGCGTCCTGATGCGAAAGCGCGTACTGCCTGAGCAATACGGTCTTCCCGGCGCCTCGTGGCCCGACAATGCCGGTGAAATGCCGGCCTTCCTGGCGTTCCAGTTTCTCGTAGATGAACCGCCTGCGAGGGTAGCCCTCACTCTGCTTCTTGGCCAGTTCATGCAGCTCCAGTACGCGCGCGATGCCCATTATTGGGGCCTCCTTGGTTAGTAATTTGACGTAATGTATATCATCTTGTCAAATCATTAGCCCGCATATTGCCCAGCGCGGCCTCTGGCGGACGTACCGCGACCACTGCGGTGGAAGCTTGCTGGTTCGGCAATCCATGCAGCCGGCACTCCAGGGCGCGGTCTCGCCTCCACCGTGCTCGCTCTACATCGTGAACTTTGCCGTCAACGCGGAAGCCCGCGTTCGCCAGCGCCGGCAATACGACCTCTTCACGTTTCACGTCTTCACGCCTTCACGTTTCACGCCTCACGTTTCACGCTTCACGTTTCACGCCTCACGTTTCACGCTTCACGTTTCACGCTTCACGTTTCACGCCTCACGTCTTACTCCTCACTGCTCCAGCCACACCCGCCCGCGGTAGAAGCCCGCCCCCACCCCGGCGGGATTGGTGGCCCACACGTCGCCCTGCAGTCCCTGCAAATTGGTGTAGCCGGGAAGGCCCCACCACGCCGTTTCCGCGGACAGGCCCGTGGCGCTCTCCAGCGTGTAGAACCGCACCAGACCTTCCGAGCCCGGCTCCCCGAGAATGGCCTGGAAGCCCACCGCCACCGCCGTGCCGTTGGTCAACGCCACGGTCAGCGCGAAGCGGCTGAGCGCGTTCGTCGGCTCCGTGCCCGCCACGAACTCCGCGCCGTCCCGCATGCCATCGGCGTCCCAGTCCGCCGTGCCGTCGCGCGCGGTATCCACAAAGTGCAGCCGTTCCCAGGCGTCGGGCAGCCCGTCGCCGTCGGCGTCGCCCGTGGCGGTGATGACCGGCCCGTAGGCCGTGAAGCTCCCGGGCAGCGCCACCGTGCGGTAGGCCGCGCGCAGCCAGGCTGCCGAGCGCGCGGCGCGGCTCAGGCGCACCTCGTCCACGCGGCCCGCGAACGGATTCCCCGCCCCCGCCCGCAGCCCCAACACCGGCGCGTTCGTCGGCGTGAAGGGTGTATAGCTGCCGAGCGCCACCGGTGCCTCATCGTTCTTCTGCAGGTACGCGGCGCCGTTGCTCAGCACCAGCGAGACCATCTGCCAGGCGCCCGTCGCGTACGCCGGCCCCTGCCACTCCACGCCCCCCACGCGCGCCGTCCACTTCAACACCCGCGGTGAGGTGTTCATCCCCAGATAGAGTTCGCCGCTGCCCCACGGCGTGCCAAAGTCGCGCGGCGGCACCGCCGGGTTGGCCCACAGGCTCACCGTCAGCGCCGGCAGGTTGGCCGCATACCAGGCCGCGGACAACGCGGGATCGAGCGCGTCGTCCACGCCGTCGAATGCCCGCGCGGCGCCGACGATGCCCGCACCCGCCACCGAGCCGCCGTTGACCGACTCGCGCCCGCGCCAGGTGGAGTCGCGCAGGTCGTCCTGCCAATGCCACACGGCCTCGTCATCCTCACGCCACACGCCCCCCCGCGCCGCGAGGGGTGACGGGTTCGTCATCCCCGCCAATCCCCAGTACGCGCGGATCACCGTGTCGTTGGTCAGCGCCGGCACGCGCACCCACACCGCGCTCTCGCCGTGGGTGTCCCACACGTCCACCTCGTAGGCCAGCGGCGTGGCGCCGGCCTCGTCCGCGAAGCGCAGGCTGGCCCACGATCCGCCGCACTGGCTGTAGGTGAAGCCCGCGAGGTTCGTGCCCAGGCGCACCAGCGCCGGGAAATCGCGCAGCGTCTCGGCGTCGGTGTAGCCGGGAAAGCGCAGCGTCGTGCTGTAGGGCCACGCGGCATAGGAAAGGGTCGCAACCCACGTGCTCGCCGGCGACCAGCCCGTGCGCCCGCCGGCCGTGGCGCTGAAGCGCAGCGCGTAGGTCCGACCCGGCAGCAGGGAGCCGATCGCGGCCGTGATCGCGGCGTTGCTGACGGTGCCAAGGTCCGCGAACGAGGCCCAGGCGGTCGCGCTGGTCCCGCCATCGATGGGCCCCCAGTGCAGCCGCACCGCCGCCGCCACCGCGCCCTCCAGCCCGCCCACCACGCTGGCCGACACGTCGTCCACCGCCGTCACGACTGCGTTGGAAAGCGCCAGTGCCGTCACCCACGCCGTGCGCGAGGTCCACACGCCCGCCGCATCCGTGAGCTCCGCCCGCAGCGCGTAGCGCCCCGCCGCGGGCAGCCGCAGCGTGCCCGTGAAGGGCGCGGTGCCGTCCGTGCTCAGCAGTTCGTTTCCGACATAGAACGCCACCTGCGGCGACGAACCGGCCACCAGGCCGCTTTCCAGCACCGCCCGCAGCGGCTCGTCGTTCTGCGCAAAGACCACCGCCTCGCCCTCCGGCGCGGCCAGCGCGATGCGCCCCGCACTGACCCCTGGCGTCGGCGGCCAGGCCGCGTACCAGTTGGCCGGGTCGCGCCCCGCCACCAGCGGCTCCGCCCGCGCCAGCGAGCGGCCCGTCCCGTCCGCCGCCGCCGGCCACGGCGTATTGTCGAAGTAGATGACCTCGTCCACGATCACCCACACCAGCGGATCTTCCGGCAGATCCGGCGCCAGCGGCTTCTCCAGTGCCAGCCGCTCGCCGCGGTTGTCGAGTTGGCCATCATAGGGCCCATACAGTCGCGCCTGGCCGTTGGTCATGGCGTAGTTCGCCAGGAACGCCGCCCGCGCCGACGCGTTGCTCACCGGGTCGAACCCCACCACCACCAGGCGCTCATTCGGCGCCAGCGCCACGCCCGCCGGGAAGGTGTAGCTCACGCCCCCGTCCAGCCGCCAGGCGCCGTCGGCATTCCACAACGCCGCGGTCACGCTCTGCGCATTGTGCACCTCCACAAACTCCACCAGCGCCTCGTCGCCGGTCGTGGCCGGGTGGTACAGGAACTCACCGATGCACACCCCGCTGGTCGGCGCCACGTTGGCGGCCCATGGCGTCGGCGGCGTCAGCGCGTACCAGTAGTCGCCGCCATCGCGATAGCGCCCCAGGCTCACCCCATTCTCCTGCCCCTTGAACCGCACCGCGTCCACCACCCGGTCGAGCCCCCCGCCGGGCAAGTGGCTCAGGAACACGGTCTCCCCGGCCTTGTTCAGTCCGAAACCGTTGGTGATCGGACGGTGGAACCCGCTGATCTCGTCGAACACGATCCACGCGCCCGGCGCGAGCGTGTTGGTCGCCGGGATCGCCCACTTGCGCAAGTTGTCCCCGTCGTCGCTCAGGTGCCAGCCCACAAAACTCACCGCCGAGGTCCCGGGGTTGTACAGCTCCAACCAATCGTTCGAGTCATACCCCGGGTAATTGGTGTCGGCCAAGTCCGTGTGCGCCACGATCTCGTTCAGCACGGCCTCGCGCGCGGGCTCTGGATCGGCCGCCCCCGGCGAGCCGTCCACGTACGCACTCGCGCGCCAGTGGCCTCCGTAGTCCAACCGTCCATCCGTCTGGTCGTCCGTCACCAGCGGCACCAGCGAATGTCCCGCGCCGTCCGCCGCCTCCGGCCAGCCCCGCGCGTCGTTGTAGGTGAAGTCGGCCAGCACCGGCCCCCAGCGCGAGCCCTCCAGCGTGACACGCTCGCCACCGTCGTCGAGGTTGCCGCTGAACGGGCCCGCAATGAGCACGCCATTGGTGCTGTAGCGCGTGGCAAAGGCCGCCCGGTTCGCCACCACCACGACACGCTGCCCGCCCTCCAGGCGCAGGGCCGGGAACTCAAAGTCGATGCCCTCGGAAAACCGCCACCCCTCCAGATCCACCGGGAAAGCCCCCGTGTTGCTCAGCTCGACGAACTCATAGTCCGCCGCCGTCCAATTCGTGACCCCGGCCGGTGGGTTGCGGGGATGGAACATCGCCTCGCTGACGATCATGCCTCCCTCGGACGGCTGCAGGGGCTCGAACACCGCCGTCACGTCCGCGTTGGTCGCCAGCACCAGTTCCGTCTTCGCCATCTCGTCCCACAGGGCCCCCTGCCACCCGACAAAGCGGTAGCCGGGCGCGGCCACCGCCTGCAGCGGCACCGGCACGCCGTTGAAGTACCGCCCCGTGAACGGATACGCCGGCAAGGGCACGTTCGCCGCGATCACCAGCCCCGCACCGGGCTCGGACAGCCGCACCGTCAGGTCGGAGATGCCGGTTAACTCGAAGCGCTGCACGATGTCCTCGCGCACGTAATCCGGCCGAAGCTGGGAGAACTGGCGCATGAACGCGATCTCCGCGTCCCACTGGGCCACCGACGCATTGTGGGCTTCCGTGCCGTAGATATGCTCGCCCGCGTACTTCGCAATCTGCCGCGGCATCTCCGGACGGAGGCGCTCCTGGAACGCGTTCATCATCCCGATCACGCGGTCCGGCGCGAAGGTCACGTTCAGGTGGCCGGCAAATCGCTGAATGAAGGCGTTGCGGAAGTCCGCGTTGTCCAGCAGCCGCCGAATCAGCAGGGTATCCTCGTCGTGCCGAATGAAGAACGTGCCCGCATTGGTCGTCGTGCAGCGCGTGATCGAGTCCTGGTCGATGGGATTGTTGTGCGTCGTCCGAAATAGGCTGAACGCGTAGTCCACGTCCATGAAGATCCACCGCCAGCGCGCGCCAGCCTTGCGCTCACGCCAGAACTTCATGTTGTTCTGCGGCCAGTCGATGTTGCCGGAAAAGATCTCGACGATCTGGTAGTCCAGGAAGTTGTCCACATCCATCTGCGTCTGCACATAGGCGTAATTTGCGGGTACGCTCATGTCGTTGGTCGCCACGAAATTGCGCAGCGTGTAATAGGCCGTGAGGTTGCCCGCTTCGAGTTGATAGCTATTCCAGTACTTGATCAGGTCCAGGTTGGTCGGGTTGGCGCCGTAGTTGTCTTCAGGGTAGTACTTCGTGAGCTTCTCGCGCAGGTTCTGGATGCCGACGAACTGGCCGTTCACCAGCAGCACCGTCGGCCGGTAGGCCTGGTAGTCGATGTCCATAAGCCCCACACCCAGGTACTGTATGAGGGCGTCCCGGAAGTGGGCGTTGCCCCAGTCGGTACCGGCGTTGCGCAGCAGAAAGTTGTTGTAGCGGTCGTTGGGCTTGTCGGGGAAGAGCCGGTAGTTGAGTCGTCCGTCGCCGTACAGGCTGCGCATGTGAATGGACAGGCTCTTCTGTGAAAAATTCTCTGAATAGCCGCCGTGCACATCAACCCCCGCGTCGACGGCGAACTCCCGCGCGCCGTTGGTCTCGAACAGCGCCACGTGGGCCGGCTTCTCGGTGGCCGTGTCGCGAGGGACCGTATACAGCCCGGCGGGCCCCCAGAAATCGTCCGGCTCGCCCACGATCGCGACCACCGGCAGCGCATAGCGCTCGCCGATGAGGTAGGTCGCCGTCGCCACGGCTGGCGACTGCGCGGCGCCGTCGAACGCCACCGCCCGCACCACCGTGGTGGTCGTGAGCGCGATCGGGTTGCTGTAGGTCATCCCGTGGCCCGCCGTGGGCACGCTGCCGTCCAGCGTGTAGCGGATCGCGGCGCGCGACGGCGTGGCGGCCAGGGTGACCGTCACCGTCGCGGTGCAGTAGCCTGCGGGCGGGCTGATCGTCACCGGCGCGACATACGTTGCCCCGCCTTCGGGATTCGCGGCGCCCGGGGAGGGTTCCAGAAAGAAGCGCGGGCCGTGAATGGTGTAGTGCCCCAACAGGCGCGGCAGGATGAGGAAGTCCCACAGGCGCGGGTTGTCTTCGCGGTTCAGGCCGTGGATCGCCAGCACATTGGTTCCGGGCGCCAGCAGCTCTTCGCCCTCGGGTAGCGTGAAGCTCTGGTAAACAACCGCCTGCGTCACCGACCGATCCGTGGCCGCGGACGCGTTCCAGACCAGGTCGGCCGGCACGTTCGCCGGTGCCGCCAGGGATCCGTTCAGGTAGGCCGCGAAACCGTCGTCGTACTTCATCTCCAGCGACAGGTGTGTAAAATTCGTGGGCTGACTGACGCTGAAAGGGAGGCGCAGGTAGATGGAATTGTTCGTCCCTCGCATCACGCCCGCGATATCGGTGGCCACATTGCCCGGGAAGCCGGCGCCCACCCCCGTCGCGCCCTGCGCCCAGGCCGAGTCGTCGAAGGCCGCAACGGCATACCAGTTGGTACCGTAGACGTCGTTCGTGGGCACGGCGTAGCGCGTGAGCGTGCCGGCCTCGATCAGCACGTCGTTCGTCGCCACCGCGCCCATGCCATAGGCGACGTCGGCAACCTGTGGCGGATACACCGGCGCGTAGGCCTGCTCGACGCCGCTTCCGCCCGGACGGACAAGCGCCAGGTACTCGCCGTCGGCATCCAGTCTGAAGTTCGTGTGCAGTTGGCGTCCGGCCGTGGCGCGGTTCTTGTTCGAGGCGAAGACCACCAGGTAACCGTTGGCCGCCAGGTTGGTGGCCGGGAATGTCCACTTCGTGAGGTTTCCCGCGCTGTCCGTCAGGTGCCACCCCGCCAGGCTGACCGCCTGGGTGCCGGCGTTGTACACCTCGATCCAGTCGGACGCGTCGCCATTCTCATCCCGCAGCCCCGTGGCGTTGGCCGCCATGAACTCGCTGATCTCCAGGCCAGCCGACGCCGTCCCGGCGCACGCGGCCAGCAGCACGGCGAGCGCCGGCCCGGCCCAGCCGCGCCGCCGCCGGTGTGTCCCGTCGGTGCGACGGCAAGCCCCGTCAACCCGCGCCGTTCCGCCATCCGTTGGAATCTCCGCGCTCATATGATTCTCATATCATACTATTTTATCGTGATGGGTTCCACCATTGATGTCGGGTTAGGGGTGATTCGCATTACGGCGGCGGGTGCGCAGCCCCCGCCGTACTGCCGGAATCCAAGGAAAGTACAGCGGGGGCTGCGCACCCGCTGGCCTCTTGCGGTTCATAATGCGAATTGCTCTCGGGTTAGCGAGAGACTCCAGTGGGTTTCGGCCAGAGCGGCGGCGATAGAATCATCTCCGGCAGTTCCGTTGCCGCGGCCTCAATCGCATCCATGAGCGCACCATCCAGCGCCCCGCGCCCGACGATCGCCAGGTTCTCCCGGAGTTGGGCAACGGTCTCGACGCCCGTGAGCAGGCTAGTGACTCCGGGGACGCCAAGCAGGTAGCGCATCGCCAGTTCGGCCAGCGGCATCCCGGCTTCCCCGGCGACCGCGGCCAACGCCCGCCGTGCCGGTACTACGGCTCGAAGCGCCTGGGGAATCTCGTCCTCAGGCATCAGCAACAACCCCTGCAGATAGACACTGCGGATAAATACAGCCACACCCCGCTCCGCCGCCGCGCGTAACACGCCGCTGCACTGATGACGCCGATCCAGGATGTTACCGGGCAGTTGCAGGGCGGAGGCCAGGCCACCCGCCACAAAATCCGCCGCTGGCCCCGGACGGTTGTCGCACGAGACCCCGGCGTGCCGCAGCCAGCCCCTGGCTTTGAGCTGCTCAAGTACAGGCAGGTACACCCCGTCCGCCTCCCGATGAAAGAGCACCACCGGCAGGCAGTCGAGCCGCAGCCGCCGCCGGGATTCGGCCACCGACTCCTCGATGGCCCGCGCCGCCAGGTCGCCATCGGCCAACTCGGCAGCCGTCAGCGCCCGCACCTTCGTGACCACGACCACGCGATCAGCCACGCCCAGTTCGTGCAGGGCCCGCCCCAGTACGTCCTCCGCCGTGCCATACGCCGCCGCCGTGTCAATGCAGTTCACACCACCATCCAGCGCAGCCACCACGATGGCTTTGACCTCGTCGTAGCTGGGCTGCCCAATCCGGTTGGCCACGCCATAGGGCAACCCGAACTGGACCGTGCCCAGCATCAGGCGGGAAACGTGAGGCGTGAAGCGTGA
>CAZWQJ010000169.1:0-9871 GCA_964635825.1 uncultured Victivallales bacterium
CCGTGCGTACTGATGAAGTACTCAAGCACGCTCAGCCCCTCGCGGAAGTTCGCCACAATCGGGCGCTCAATGATCTCGCCCGACGGCTTCGCCATCAACCCGCGCATGCCCGCCAACTGGCGGATCTGCTGGCGGCTGCCGCGCGCCTTCGAATCCACCATCATGAACACAGGGTTCGTTTCCTTGCTGCCCTTGTTCTCTTCAATCGCACTGTACATCGCGTTCGAAATCTCGTCCGTGGCGTGGGTCCAGATGTCGACGATCTTGTTGTAGCGCTCACCGTCCGTGATCACGCCCTTCTTGTACTGCTCTTCGACTTCGCCCACCGCGGCCCGCGCACGGTCCAGGATGTCTTCCTTCTCGGGCGGAATAATCATGTCTTCCATCCCGATAGAAACGCCAGCCAGCGTCGCATGCTCAAAGCCCAGCCGCTTCAGTTCGTCCAGCAGCCGCACCGTCCGTGCGTGCCCCGCCAGCCGGTGGCAGTGCCAGATCAGGTTGCCCAGCATGCCCTTGTCGACCAGCTTGTTCACGAAGCCCATCTCGGCCGGCCAGATCTCGTTGAACAGCACCCGTCCAACCGTCGTCGACAGCACCCGCACCTTGTCCGCGGGCTTCGACCCGAACGGCGTCACACGGTCGATGTCCGGATTCCGGAAGCGGATCCGGTCATGCAACCGCAGATGACCGTCCTCATACGCCAGCCGCACTTCGTTCACGCTGCCCAGAATCGGCAGGGACTCCGGCCGCCCATCCGCACGTTTGACGTACGGATTCAGCTTGTCGAACTGGCTCAGCGCCGTGAGATAGTAGATGCCCAGCGCGATGTCCTGCGTCGGCGTCATCACCGACTTGCCGCTCGACGGCGAGAAGATGCTGTTCGTCGACATCATCAGCAGGCGCGATTCAAGCTGCGCTTCGATCGACAACGGCACGTGCACCGCCATCTGGTCACCGTCGAAGTCCGCGTTGAACGCCGTGCAAACCAGCGGATGGATCCGGATCGCCTCCCCTTCCACCAGCACCGGCTCGAACGACTGCACACTCAGGCGGTGCAGCGTCGGCGCGCGGTTCAGCATCACCGTCTTGCCCCTGGTCACTTCTTCCAGAATATCCCAGACCTGGTCGTCCTGGCGCTCGATCAGCTTCTTCGCGCTGCGGACCGTATGGACAATGCCCATGTCCTTCAGCCGACGGATGATGAACGGCTCGAACAGCACGAGCGCCATCTTCTTCGGCAGACCGCACTGGTGCAGCTTGAGCTCAGGCCCCACCACGATCACCGAACGGCCCGAGTAGTCCACGCGCTTGCCGAGCAGGTTCTGACGGAAGCGGCCACCCTTGCCCCGCAGCATGTCGCTCAGCGACTTCAGCGGCCGGTTGCCAGCACCCGCCACCGCGCGGCCGTGCCGCCCGTTGTCGAACACCGCGTCCACCGACTCCTGCAGCATCCGCTTCTCGTTGCGGATGATCACGTCCGGCGTCTTCAGCTGCTGCAGATTCTTCAGGCGGTTGTTGCGGTTGATCACGCGATGGTACAGGTCGTTCAAATCGCTCGTCGCAAACCGGCCGCCCTCCAGCGGAACCAGCGGGCGCAGCTCCGGCGGAATCACCGGCAGTACTTCCAGCACCATCCACTCCGGACGCGTCTCGCTCGTCCGGAATCCCTCGCACACCTTCATCCGCTTCGAGAGCTTCTTGCGCGTCTGCTTGCTGCGCGACCGCTCCATCTGCTCTTCGAGCTCGTTCATCAACTCGACGAGGTCGATCGTGCGCAGCGCGTCCCGGATCCCTTCGGCACCCATCTTGGCCGTGAACGACTCGCCGTACTTCTCCAGCGCTTCGCGATACTCCGTCTCGCTCAGCAACTGGCGCACCTTCAGCGGCGTATCCGCCGGGTCCGTGACCAAGTAATCCTCATAGTACAACACCCGCTCCAGGCTCGCGGACGTCATGTCCAGAATCAGCCCGATCCGGCTCGGCGTGCACTTGAAAAACCAGATGTGCGATACCGGCACCGCCAGCTCGATGTGGCCCATGCGCTCGCGCCGCACGCGCGACACCGTCACCTCCACGCCGCAACGGTCGCAGATCACACCCTTGTGCTTGATCCGCTTGTACTTGCCGCAGCTGCACTCCCAGTCCCGCGTGGGGCCGAAAATCCGCTCGCAGAACAGGCCGCCCCGTTCCGGCTTGTACGTCCGGTAATTGATCGTCTCCGGGTTCTTGACTTCACCTCGGCTCCATGACCGGATCAGCTCCGGAGAAGCCAAAGTGATGCCCACCGAATCGAATGCGTCAAATTCCGACTCGCCACCCAAAATATCGCTGGCAGGGTAATGATTCAACGTCGCGCCTCCCTCGTCCCGGTTCAGAGCTTCGGTTCCGCCTTTTCGCCGCTCACCTTCACGTCCAGGCAGAGCCCTCTCAATTCGTTAATCAGCACACTGAACGATTCCGGCATCCCGGCTCGCAGCGTGTTCTCCCCCTTGACGATGGACTCGTAGATCCGCGTCCGGCCGGCCACATCGTCGCTCTTCACCGTCAGCAATTCCTGCAGCGCGTAGGCCACACCGTACGCCTCCAGCGCCCACACTTCCATTTCGCCCATGCGCTGTCCGCCGTATTGGGCCTTTCCGCCCAGCGGTTGCTGCGTCACCAGCGAGTACGGGCCCACCGCGCGGGCATGGATCTTGTCGCTGACGAGATGGTGCAGCTTCATCAGGTAGATCTGCCCCACCACCACGCGCTGGTCGAACGACTGCCCCGGGCGACCGTCGCACAGCACGCTCTTGCCGTCCGCAGACAATTTCGCTTCCTTCAGGAAGTCGCTGATGTCCTTCTCGGAGATGCCGTCGAAGACCGGCGTCGCCGCGTACATGCCCAGCAGGCGGCAGGCCGCGCCCAGATGCGTTTCGAACACCTGGCCCAAGTTCATGCGCGAAGGCACGCCCAGCGGATTCAGCACGATGTCCACCGGCGTCCCGTCGGGCAGGAAGGGCATGTCGGCATCCGGCAGCACGCGCGCCACGACACCCTTGTTGCCGTGCCGACCCGCGAGCTTGTCACCCACCGCCAGCTTCTTCTTCGCCGCCACGTACACCCGCACCTGCTTGATGATCCCCTGGTCGATCTCGTCGCCGCTCTCAACCCGGTCCAGCGCCCGCTCCTCTTCCATGTCCAGCTCGGCAAACTTCGGACTGAAGTCGCTGATGATCTCGTCGATCTTCATCTGGATCGGGCTGCTCTCGATCTGAATATGATCCCCCGCCGCGGCCAGCTTGCGCAGCAGCGTCTTCGTGATCTTCCGGTTGGCCGGAATCAGAATCTCACCCTTGTCCGCATCCACCACATCCAGCGGAATCTTTTCGCCCAACAGGATGTTGCTCAGCGCCTGCGTCAGCTCCTCGGTCAGGTCCGAATGCCGCTTCTTGTGGCTTTCCTTGATATCCTTGAGCTGGTTGCGCTTCTCGGAGGGCGTCTCGCTCGAACGCTTCAGTTCCTTGTGCGCCGTGATCTTGACGTCCATCACGATGCCCGTGGTTCCGCTCGGCACCGTCAGCGAGGTGTCGCGCACCTCGGCCGCCTTTTCACCAAAGATGGCCCGCAGCAGTCGCTCTTCCGGCGCCAGCTCCGTCTCGCTCTTCGGCGTGATCTTGCCCACCAGAATGTCACCCGGCTTCACTTCCGCCCCAATGCGGATGACGCCGTCGATCCCCAGATTCTTCAGCGCTTCCTCACCCACGTTCGGAATGTCGCGCGTAATCTCCTCAGGCCCCAGCTTGGTGTCCCGCGCGCCAACCTCGAACTCCTGGATGTGCAGCGACGTGAACACGTCCTCCCGCACAATGCGCTCGCTCACCAGGATCGCATCTTCGAAGTTGTAGCCCGACCACGGCATGAACGCCACCAGCAGGTTCTTGCCCAGCGCCAGTTCACCCAGCGACGTCGCCGGCCCGTCGGCAATCACCTGACCCTTGCGGATCGTCTGCCCCACCTTCACCAGCGGCTTCTGGTTGAAGCACGTCCCCGCATTCGTCCGGCGGAACTTCTGCAGCGCGTAATCCTGCGCCTCCGTGCGGCTCGCCTTCGATGCCGGCACCTTGCCGTCCGGCGTGATCGTGACCTTCGTCGCGGAGACATAGGCAACCTTGCCCTTCTCCTCCGCCACCACCATCACCCGCGAGTCAATCGCCGAGCGCGACTCCAGACCCGTCGCCACGTACGGGCGCTCGGTCTGCAGCAGCGGCACCGCCTGCCGCATCATGTTCGCACCCATCAAGGCCCGGTTCGCATCGTCGTGCTCCAGGAACGGAATCAGCCCCGCCGCGATGCTGACCACCTGCTTCGGCGATACGTCCATGTAGTCGACACGCTCGCGCGGCACTTCCAGAAACTCCGCCCGGTACCGCACCGACACCGTCTCGCGCTCAAACTTGTTGCTCTTGTCGAGCGGCGAGTTCGCCTGGGCGATCACGTACCGCTCCTCCTGATCCGCCGTCAGGAACTCCACCTTATCGCTCACCCGCCCATTGTCCACCTTGCGGTACGGGCTCTCGATGAAACCAAAGTCATTGATGCGCGCATAGATGCTCATCGAACTGATCAAGCCGATGTTCGGGCCTTCCGGCGTCTCGATCGGACAGATGCGGCCGTAATGGCTGCTATGCACGTCGCGCACTTCAAAGCCCGCACGCTCGCGGCTCAAGCCGCCGGGTCCCAGCGCGCTCAACCGGCGCTTGTGCGCCAGACCCGAAAGCGGGTTCGTCTGGTCCATGAACTGGCTCAGCTGGCTGCGCCCGAAGAAGTCCTGCACCACCGCCGACAGCGACTTGGAATTCACCAGCTTCTGCGGCGTCAGCGCCCCCTTCGCAGGATCAAACAGGGTCATGCGCTCCCGCACCAGCCGCTCCGTACGCGACAACCCGACGCGGCACTGATTCTCCAGCAACTCGCCCACCGTACGCACGCGCCGACTGCCCAGATGATCGATGTCGTCCACGCTGTCCTGGCCCAGCCGGATCCCGATCAGGTGCCGAATCGCTTCCACCACGTCCAACTTCTCCAGCACGCGCAGATCGTCGCCCACCTTGCCGCTCAGATCCAGCTTCTGGTTGATCTTGTGACGGCCCACGCGGCCCAGATCGTAACGCTTCGGATCGAAGAACAGCCGGCGCAGCAGCTGCCGCGCGTTCGATGGCGTCGCCGGATCGCCCGGGCGCAGCCGGTGATAGATGTCACGCAGCGCGTCGTCCGTGCTGTGCGTGTCGTCCTGCTTCACCGTCTCCATGAAGATGCCGCCATCCCACGAGACATTCACCACTTCCACATTCTTGAAGCCGGCGTCGCGCATCTGCTCCAAACCGCCCACCGTCAGCGGCTCATATTTGCGCGCCAATACCGTCTTCGAATCCACGTCGATGACGTCGTCCTTCAGCACGTACGTCGCCAGGTCCTCTTCCGTGTAGGTCTTGGAAAGCGCCAGCTTCTCGAACGTGTAGAACAGCGTCAGGATCTCTTCGTCCGTGCCGTATCCCAGCGCACGCAGGAACGTCGCGGCCAGGAACTTCCGCCGCCGCCGCCGCCGGTCCATGTAGATCCACAGCATGTCCGAGGTGTCGAACTGCAACTCCAACCACGAACCCCGGTCCGGGATGATCCGCACCGAGTACAGCGTCTGGCCATTCGGATGCTCAGTCTGCTCAGAACAGATGCCGGGCGAGCGGTGCAACTGGCTCACCACCACGCGCTCGGCGCCGTTCACCACGAAGGAGCCGTCTTCCGTCATCAGGGGCACTTCCCCCATGTAGACATCCTCTTCACGCACTTCCTCGCCGTCCTTCAACCGGAACGTCACATGCAACGGCGCGGCAAACGTCTGCCCCTCGTAGAGCGATTCGATACGCCCCATCTTCGGCGTCGACAACGTGTACTTCACGAAGTCCAGGACGTAGCGGCCATCGTAACTCTCCAGCGGAAAGACCTCCTTGAAGACGGCCTGCAGACCCTCGTCTCGGCGCTTTTCCGGCGCCTTGTCCAACTGGAGAAATGCATCGTACGACCGGGTCTGAATTTCAATCAGATCCGGCGGATCGATGACAGCCTGGAGCTTTCCGAAGTTCGTTCGCTCAACCATTACAGCACCTCGCAGCAGCTCACCCTGACCACGGTCGGCCCGCGCCGACCGACACCACGCCCGCAGCACCGAACAGACTCACCCAGCCGTGACCAACTACTTGATCTCGACCGTGGCTCCCGCGGCTTCGAGCTTCTTCTTGATCTCGTCCGCTTCGGCCTTGGAAACGCCTTCCTTCACCGTCTTCGGCGCCCCTTCAACCATATCCTTGGAATCCTTCAGCCCCAGGCCCGTGATCGCGCGGATCTCTTTGATCACGCCAATCTTCTGCGCGCCCGCCGTGGCCAATACCACCGTGAACTCCGTCTGCTCTTCCGCCACCGGAGCCGCCGCGCCCGCCGCCGGAGCCGCCGCCACCGCCATCGGGGCTGCCGCCGACACGCCCAGGCGCGTTTCCAACGCCTTCACGAGCTTCGAAAGTTCCAGAACCGAGATCGACTCCACCCAGTTGATGAACTCGCCCATCTTGCCATCGACTGCCGGCTTCGCCGTTTCCACTGCTTCATTAACCTCAGACATGATGACCTTCTCCTGTCCTTACCCTTAGGCCTGAATGGCCCCGTCTCTCTTACGCGTTCGCGTTCTCCGCCTTCTTGTCGGCGACCGCCTTTAGCACATACACCACACTGGTTACCTTTTGCTGCAGGACCCCCACCAGCTGCGACATCGGCGCCGCCAGCGTGCCCACCAAGTAGGCATACAGGACTTCCCGCCGCGGCAGGTCCGCCAGCGATTCCACATCCGTCGAGCTCAGGGTCTGCCCCTCGAACCGGCCCCCCTTCAGCCGCGTCTTGCTCGTCACCTTCGAAAATTCGCGCAGCAACTTCGCCACCTGGGACACATCGCCCTCACCGGTGACCATCGCCGTCGGCCCCTCCAGCAGCGGGCTCACATCGTCCCAACCCAGATCCTTGCCCGCCAATGTCAGGAACGAGTTCGGCACCACCATCAGGCGCGAACGCTGCCCGCGCAACTTGCGCCGCAGCTCCGTCATCCCCGCCACGCTCAGCCCGCGGCAATCCGTCAGAATCACGTATCCCGACGTCTCCATCCGCGCCCGGATCTCGCGCCGGATCGCTATCTTTTCTGGTCGCTTGTTCATGATGTCGCCAATCCCATCACTCCGCCATGTTGACGCGCACGCCCACACCCATGGTGGAACTCACCGTGCAACTCTTGATGAACACGCCCTTGGCCCCCGCCGGCTTCTCCGCGAGAATCGCGTGCATCACCGCCTTCGTGTTCTCCACCAACTGCTCCGGCGTGAACGCCAGCTTGCCCACCGGCACACCCACGTTGCCGCTGCGGTCCATCCGGAAATCCACCTTGCCCGCCTTCGACATCTTCACCGCGTGCGCCGTGTCGTCCGTCACCGTGTCCGTCTTCGGATTCGGCATCAGCCCCCGCGGTCCCAGCACACGACCCAGCTTGCGTACTTCCTGCATCGCTTCCGGTGTCGCGATCGCCACGTCAAAGTCCGTCCAGCCGCCCTTGATCTTCTCGACCAGGTCGTCCATCCCGACGAAGTCCGCACCCGCCACGCGGGCCGCCTCCGCCGCCGGTCCCTTGGCGAACACCAGCACCCGCACGCTCTTACCCGTGCCGTGCGGCAGCGATACCGAGCCGCGCACCGTGTTCTCCGTCTTCTTCGGATCGATCCCCAGCCGCACCGACAAGTCAACGGTCTCGTTGAACTTGGCTCCCGGATTGGCCTTCAGGAACTCGATTGCCTTGTCAATTTCCAGGACGCCCTTCGGAGCCTTCTCCTTGACCGCCCGATACTTCTTGCCGTGCTGTGCCATGTTCGTTATCCGTTATCCGTTATTTGTTATCTGCCAACGGTCGAAATACCACCCGACCTCCAATAACCAATAACCAATAACGCTCCTCTCAATCCGCAACTTCGATACCCATGCTGCGGGCCGTGCCTTCAACCATGCGCACCGCACCCACCTCGTCGACCGAGTTCAAATCCTGCGACTTCGCCCGCGCAATCTCCAACACCTGCGCCCGGGTCACCTTGCCCACCTTGTCCCGGTTCGGCACCGCCGACCCCTTCGCCAAACCGGCGGCGCGCTTCAACAGCGTCGCGGCAGGCGGACTCTTCGTGATGAACGTGAACGAACGATCCTGGTACACGGTGATGATCACCGGGATCACCAGCCCCGCCTTATCCTGCGTGGCCGCATTGAAGGCCTTGCAGAACTCCATGATGTTCACGCCCTGCTGGCCCAGCGCCGGTCCCACCGGCGGTGCCGGGTTCGCCTGCCCCGCCGGGATCTGCAGCTTGATGCTTCCTGTGACTTTCTTTGCCATATCCCTTACCGCCTCAATTCAACCGCTGATAAACGCTGATGGACGCGGATCGGCTGCCGGAAGAACCCTGCCACGCGATGCACCTGCCGCCCCGCCCTGTTTCCCATCCGCGTGCATCTGCGTCCATCTGCGGTTCCTGCTGCCGGAATTGCGTTACCACCGTCATGACCGCTCGACCTGCCAGTATTCCAACTCCACCGGGGCCGAACGCCCGAAAATCGCCACCGATACCTTCAACTTGCCGCGGTCCGGATCCACTTCTTCCACCGTGCCACTGAAGTTCAGGAACGGCCCATCCGTGATCTTCACCGTCTCTCCCGGCTCGAAGTTCACCTTGGGCTTGACGCTCTCCTTCTTCTCCTCAACCTGTGTGAAGATCACATCCACTTCCTCAGGACGCAGCGGCACCGGCCGCTCACCCCCCACGAAGCCGATGATCCCCTGCGTCTCGCGGATGAAGTACCACGCCTTCTCCCGCAGCTGCTTCTGCTCATCGTACAACGCCATGTTCACCAGCACGTACCCCGGGAAGAACTTGCGCGTCGTCGTGGACTTGACGCCCTTCTTCACCTCGGAGACCTTCTCCGTCGGGATCACCACATCCCCAACGAGCTCGGTCATCTCTTCCTGCTTGATGCGCCGGCGAATACTTTCCTGAACCTTGTATTCCTGGCCCGTCAGCGTATGGAGAACGTACCATTCCATCTTCATATCAGCTTCCGCCCGTCCGGACCAACAACCGCAACAGCCCCAGCAGCACCTGGTCGCATACGCCCACGAACAACCCCAGCAACAGGATCGACACGAGCACAACCACCGTCGACTGCATCAACTCCTGGCGCGTCGGCCAGGAGGCCTTCTTCGACTCGGCCACCACGTTGGTGAAGAACCCCACCACCGCGCCCACGCTGTCCTTCAATTTGCTCATCGCCTGTGCCGTAACCGTTCCGCCGCCGCCGGCTGGCTTTCCCGATCCGCTGACTGGCAGGCCAGGAGGGACTTGAACCCCCAACCCCCGGTTTTGGAGACCGGTGCTCTGCCAATTGAGCTACTGGCCTGTGGCCCTCGCACGCTCCGCTGGCCAAAGCACCGGCCCGCCTGTGGCGGCCCGGCGCTCGCGCGCCAGGCGGTCTCCCTTATTCGAGGATCTTGACAACCGTACCGGCACCCACCGTGCGGCCACCTTCGCGAATCGCGAAGCGCATCTTCTCTTCCAGCGCCACCGGCACAATCAGGTTCACCTGCATCGTCACGTTATCGCCAGGCATGACCATCTCCACGCCTTCCGGCAGGGTGATGTCGCCCGTCACGTCCGTCGTCCGCACATAAAACTGGGGGCGATACCCCTTGAAGAACGGCGTGTGCAGTCCACCCTCGTCCTTGCTCAGGATGTAAACCTCGGCCATGAACTTCGTGTGC
>CAZWQJ010000170.1:0-7003 GCA_964635825.1 uncultured Victivallales bacterium
GGCGCGTTCGGGAAGTATTATTCGCCTGAACCCGGTTGGAAGTTCACCGAAGGGATCGATCTGGCAAGACCCGGCGCGTCGGTCGCGCCGGCCGGTCCGAATTTCACCGGGCCGCTGGGCGAAGGCGTGAACATCGGCAACGAGCGCGTCTTCAGCAGCTTCTGGGGCACGTCCGATCGCCTGGTGTTCAGCATCGGTAAGACCGACGTGTACAACCGGGCGGCCATGAACTGGAAAAGCAGCATGAAACCGGTCGGCCAGATTCTGATTCTCGGCGATGACTTCGTGGGCGCACCCCAGCCGGAGGTAAGCACGACCGTGCACAATGGCGTGCACCGGCTGGCGATGACCCACGGCGCGGCCGCGGCTGAGCTGCAACTACTGCTGACCGACAAGGAAACCAACATTTTCGCCTTAAAGGCCAGTGCAACCGGGCTGACAAAGCCGCTGTCGGTGCGCTTGTCAAGGCACGCCGATACGCTTGGTGAACTGCCGAACCCGGAAAGTGGGCATGACGGCGAGTTCTTCTGGGTTCATCAGACATTCGCCGCCGAGAAAACGTTTCCGGAGGGCTTCGACTACTACCTGGTGGCGAAAATCGGCGGGGCGTCCGCCGCGATGCAGACCGCAACGATGCAGGTCGGGCTGGGTGCGCCGGTGCCCTTCAGGGCGGACGACGCTCCCGGTTCAGCCGCCACCGCCACGCTGGCACCAGAACAAAAACTCGATGTCGTCGTCTATGCGACCGTGGTGACGCGGGCCGAGGCCGGCGATCCGCTGGCCGAGGCCAAACGGCGGCTCCGGGATGCCGAGACTGCCGGTTTCGATACACTGGTTGCCCGCAATGAAGAGTGGTATCACGAACTCTACGAGCGTCAGGAGCATGGCCGCATCTTCACCGGCCATTTCGACGATGCCAAAGATGTGGCCCTGCCGTTCATCTTTCAGAGCGGCTATCTTTCGCGCCACACCTATCACAGCAATCCCGACCCGACCCGCTTCGAGGGCGACGGCAACTACAACGTCATGGAATGCGACGAAGTCTTCTGGAGCGGCCTGCAGTGCTTTAACGAGGAGTTGTTCACCGGCGACTACGTGGCCTCGCGGGACGAGACGGTGGCGAATTATTACGTCAAGCTGTTCAACTTCTGGCGCGCCGCCTGGGAGGCGCATGCCCGTTCCGAAGGAATGCCGGGCATGTACATATTGCGCGGGTACGTGCCGCCGATAAAGGCTGACGTCTACAGTTCGCCGGACCCGTATGCCATGGACGGCTGCGACTGGGCGACGATGGTCTGGGCGTTCAAGTGCATCTGGGACGCCTACGACTACGGCGGCCAAGGCGAAGCCTTTCTCCGTGACTCGATGTATCCCTGTCTGCGGGGCATGGCCGATTTCTTCGCCGCCAAGGTGACCCTCGGCGACGACGGGTGCTATCACATCGATCCGTCCCAGGTGCGCGAGCACGCCATCGGCCGCGACGCCATAGATTGTGTTGGCGCGATCAAGTGGGCGTTCAAGACCGCTATTGCCGCTGCTGAACAACTCGGGGTCGACGCCGACCGGCGCGAGATTTGGCGAGACCGGTTGGAGCGGATGAAGCCATACTACGTCATGCCTGACCAGGACGGACAGTCCGTCTTCGCCTCGATCGTCAAGGATGGCGAGCCGGTCGGCCGCGGCGGCACCGCGGAGTTCATTGTGAACCTGACCGATGAAATCAACCTCGAGTCGCCGCCCCAGTTGCGGCGGATCGCCCAGCGATCGAACCGCTCCGGCTACGGGGGGTCACCGTTGTCGCGCCTGGTCGATTGCCTGTTGGGAGAGAATCCGGACACGCTGTGCATGGGCAGCAACCCCATGTGGATCTGGATGTTTGCGCATCCGGCCTGGATGCTTTTCTACGCCCAGAAGAGCGGTCATGGCGAATTTGCCCGTGACCTAGCCCTGCAAACCCGGCCGCAGAAGGCCATCGCCTGCTGGCTCGAGCCGGAGCGCCTGCTCAACTCCCGCAGCGGGACGATCTTCTTCTTCCCCTGCGTTCCCGGCGACTTCGATGTCGCTTTTCGGGATTTCCAGGCGCGAGGCGGATTCCGTGTCTCGGCCGAATGGCGCAACGGAACCGTGACCCACGCCGAAATCACCGCCCGGCGGGACGGGCCCTGCGCCGTCATGAATCCCTGGCCCGGCCGGCCGCTCTGCATCCTGGAACAGCCGGGAAACGCCCCCGTGGAGGTCCGGCAGACGCAGGAGAAATTTCAGTTTCCTGCGCGCGCGGGAAAAACCTATATCCTTGGCCGCCCACTGGACGCAGGACTCAAGACCACAGGAACACGAGGATGACGTTGACGGCGAGAGCGTGGTGTGTATCGGCGCTGGTCTCTCTGATCCTTTCACAGGGCGCGCTCGCCCAGGATCAGCAGCTCAATATCCATGGCGAGAGTCCGCTGCCGGAACGCCTCGCGGTCTGGGCGGACGAGGCGGTGCGGCCCCTTCAACTCGATGCGCTCGATCAGGGCGCCATTCCGATCAACATTTCGCTGGATGCGTCGGGGTATGTGACGCTGGTGATCGAGGATGAAAACAGCGTGCGCGTGAGAAATCTCGTCAGCGAACGCTTTCTTGAAGCCGGCAAACACGTCATCGGTTGGGATGGGCTCGACGAAGCCGGCATCCCGGCGGCCGTCCAGGGCGCCTACGACCTGTACCCCCATCTCGTCGCCCCCGGCAAGTACCAGGTGCGGGGGTTGGTGCGCGGACCGGTCAACCTGCGCTATGAGTTGAGCGCGAACAACGCAGGCAATCCGCCGTGGCGCACGCCGGACGGGCGCGGCGGCTGGCTGGCCGATCACACCCCGCCCTCGGCCCTGGTCTTTCTGCCGGGCAACGAGCCACGGATGCTGATCGGCAGCGCCGTCGCCGAAGCTGGCGACGGTCTCGTCTGGACGGACTTGACGGGACAGCGGTTGGCCGGCAGGCGTGGCATCGGCGCCGGCGGCGGCTGGTGCGGCGCCTACCTCTTGACGCGCGACGGCGCGGCGGGAGCGCCGGACGCTTACCTGACGGTCGCCTGGCAGGATCGCCTCGAGTTGTGGTCGATCAACCCCAACCGCAACGTCTTTGGAAAGAACAAGCCGGCCGGTAAGAGCGTGCAGGGCATCGCCGCGCGCAACGGTCTCGTGATCCTGAGTCTTGACCAGGCCAACGAACTGATGTTGATCGACGCCGCGACCGGCAGGACCTTCGCCCGGCCGTCGCTGGAGCGCCCGCGCGGGTTGGCCTTCGACGATGCCGGAAGACTGCTGGCCGTGTCGGGCGACAAGCTGTTGCGCTTCACGCTGCCGCCGCCGGCCGCGGAGATGACACTACCCGAGCCCGAAGTGGTGATCGCGGCGGGGCTGGATGACGCTTCCCAGATTGTGTTGGATGCCCAGGGCCGTTTCTACGTGAGCGTTCACGGCAACTCGCATCAGGTGAAGGTCTTCTCACCCGAAGGCCAGTTTCTGCATGACGTCGGTGAACCGGGCGGCGCGCGGCTCGGGCCGTACGATCCCCGCCGCATGGACAAACCGACCGGTCTGGCGATCACGCCCGATGGCCGCCTGTGGGTGGCCGAGAACTCCTTCAGTCCCAAGCGCGTAAGCGTCTGGTCGCTCGACGGCAAGCTTCTGAAATGGATGGTTGGCCCGTCGCAGTACGGCGGGGGCGGCAGCCTGTCGGCCGACAAGAAGCGGTTCTACTATGCCGGCCAGGGTCAGGCCGGGCTCGAATTTGCCGTGGATTGGGAGGCCGGCACGACGCAGCTCGCCAACATCTACTTCCTGTCCGGCGGTCCCGGCGATGTCGCCATAAGCCCGGGCGACGGCAATTGGCACGACCTGCCGCAACATCCCATCACCGTGGCGGGCCGCGAATACATGGTGAACGCCTGGAACAGCCACGCCACCCGCGGCGTCAACTCGCTCACGATCTGGCAGAGGCGCGACGGCATCGCCATCCCTGTCGCGGCGGTGGGACGGCCGGACGCGTTGTCGATCCTGAAACTGGAAGACTTCCAGGCGCGGCGGCAGCCGGAAGGCAATGACCTCTTTGCGTGGTCTGACCAGAACGACGACGGCAAGATTCAGTCCGACGAAGTCACCTTCACGCCGAAGATCGACACACAGGGGCCTCCCGGCCAGATCAACATCGGCCCGGACCTGACGGTGATTAACGCCAACGGCCTGGTCTTTCGCCCCCTCGGCTTCACCGCCGCCGGCGCGCCGCTCTATGACGGGGCCAGGGCGGAGCTTCTGGTCGAGGGGCTGATGAGCGACGCCGGCGCCGCCGGCGGCGGCCAGGCGATTCTCGCCGACGACGGACAGGTCATCGTTACCGGCGGCCCGATGCGCGGGTTCCGGGACGGACGCCTCATCTGGACTTACCCCAGCCGCTGGCCTTCGCTGGACGCCGCCAACTGGAACTATCGACATATCATCGCCCGCCTCGCGCCCCCCTCGCCGGGCCTGATGGTGGGGACGACGCATCTGTGCGGACTTCCGGTTACACCGCGCGGCGGCGATGCCGGCCCGTTGTGGGCGATCAACGGTAACGTGGGCTCGGTTTACCTGATGACCATGGACGGGCTGTTCGTCGCCACGCTCATCCCGGACGTGCGTCTGCAGCAATTCGGCGACATCTCCGCCAAGCGCGGCACGCTGCTGAACCACAACACCCCCGGCGCGGAGTCATTTTGGACATCCATCAATCAAGCCGACGATGGCGAGGTCTATGTGGTGGCCGAGGTGGTCGCGGCCCGCGGAAGGGAATCGCAATCCAATCTCATCCACGTCGATGGCCTTAACACGGTCCGCCGGATTCCCGCCGCGCCGGTCACCGTCACCCCAGCGCAGATCATGGCCTGCCGCGAACGCAACATCGCCGGCGCGGCGGCGCAGGCTCAGAAGCCTGGCGGCAACGTTTACCGCGTCCCGCTCGCGAACGAGCCTCACACCGTGGATGGCGATCTCAAGGAGTGGCCGGCGGCATGGGCGAAGGATGGCAGCCCGCTCCCGGCGACCGGACAGCCTGGCGGATGGGTGCCGATCGGCGAACTGCCGTATCGCTTCAAGTTCTGGCCGATCCTGGGGGCCGTGCGTGTGTCCGGCAACAACCTCCAGCTCGCCTTTCAGGTTTCCCGTGTCTGCCTCTCATGGGACGCGCTGAACGCCGCGGATGCCGATCCCGCTCGTCTGCTCACGGACGCGACCGCCGTCGAGATCGCGCTCGCCACCGATCCCGCAGCGGACCCGGCGCGGACGCAACCCGCGGCCGGCGATCTGCGCGTGTTGATCTCGATGCGCGACGGCAAGCCGCTGGCGGTGCTCTACCGCGGGGTCGATCCGCAGTCGCAGGCGCCGTTGGAGTTCACGTCCGCCTGGGGGAAGACCGTCATCGGCAGCGCCACGGACATCAGCGCCGATGTTCAAGCCGGCCAGTCCGCCAACGCGTACGAAGTGGCAATCCCGCTTTCCGTGCTCGGCATCGAGCCTCGACCCGGCACCTCGCTGCGGGCCGACTTCGGCATCGTGCAGCGGCCGTACCGGGTGCTTGACGCAACCGGTCGAAAGCTGCGAGTGGCAATGGGCACGTCGGGCGTCGCCGGGCACGACGAACGGACACTGCAGCATGTTTACTGGCATAATAAGGCCACCACGATTGACGCCGGTCCGGCGGGTGACGCCGCCTTCCTGCCGCAACTGTGGGGGAACTGGACATTCGAATGAAGAGATGCGTCCTGGCGATGGCATTGGCAACCACAGGCTTGACGGGCTGCGGCACGCCTGGCGTGGCGCCGACGGAAACGGCGTACGCGTACCCGGCCCTGCGGGCCGTCATGGAGCGACTGGAGCGCGGCGAACCGACGACGGTGGCCTTCTTCGGCGGCTCCATCACCTGGGGGGCTACGGCGACGGATCCGCTGCGCACGTCGTGGCGCGCCCTGGTTGAGGCGGATCTGCGCCAGCGGCACCCGCGCACGCCACTGACCGCGGTCGATGCCGCGATCGGTGGCCAGCCGTCCCGGTTGGGCGTCTTCCGCATGGAGCGCGATGTGCTGCCCTATGCCCCGCACCTCTGCTTTGTGGAGTTTGCGGTCAACGACTGGCGTGCACCGGATAATCAGGAAACCATCGAGGGCATCATCCGCAAGCTGCGTGCCTGCCGCCCGGATATGGCCATCGTGCTCGTGCTGATCGGGTCCAATCCCGCCTACGATCGCAGCCCCGCGCAAGACGGCCAGATGGAACTGGCCGCGCACTACGGCCTGCCGGTCATCGACATCTACGCGGCCGTGAAGGCCAGACTGGCGGACGGGTTGACGACTCGTGACATCCTGACGGATGGGACTCATCCCAACGACCGGGGATACCGTATTTATGCCGATATCGTGCTGGAACGTCTGAACGCGCTGCGCCTGCAGACAGGGACGCCGCCGGCGGCGCCCGCGGGGCCGCTTACCGCCAACCGCTACGAGTCGGCGCGCATGCTCGAACTGACGAAGCTCGGCAGCCATCCGGGCTGGGATGCCGGTACGCCCGCCGTGGAGGGCACCTGGTTCGATCACACACCGTCGCGGTGGCACGATTCGACGCTGCGGCCACTTGCGGCCGGCGCACGGTTGGAGGTGGAGCGCGAAGTGACGGGTGCGGGACTCTATTTCGAGCGGATTCCGCAGGGTAAGCCGCTGCGGCTGCTGGTGGACGACGCTGCGCACCTGGAGATCCCGACGTCAAACGATCTCCAATTCGCCCGCGTCCACTCCGCATTCAAGTGGCTGGAAAAACCGGGCCATCGGCTGACGCTTGAAGCGCCGGAAGGCGGGCCCGCCGCCGCCGCGTATCTGCTGATCACCACTCGGCATCCCGAAACCGCGTTGCGCGCCGACGTGCAAGTCGGGCGTGTAGGTGCGGAGCCATCACGATAGGAGGGGTGTGTGAATATCCGGATCGATGAGCAACAGGTG
>CAZWQJ010000170.1:7103-9824 GCA_964635825.1 uncultured Victivallales bacterium
GGTGCGCCTGGTCCCCTCCGAGAACTGCACCCTGGCGGTGTTCGGCGAAGGCAACCTGCGCGCGGCGGTCGTGACATTCTGGCGGCACATCGGCGCTTTTGGTGCCGCGCCCGCCGCGGGCTGGCCGGTGGGCGACAGCATTTTCTGCACGTGGACGCAATATCCCCGCTGCATCAGCCAGGAGCGTGTGCTGGGCATGGCGCGCGCCATTCGTGAACGCCAATATCCCTGTTCGGTGCTCACCATCGACGACCGCTGGGAATCCTGCTTCGGCGAACTTCGCTTCAGCCGGGATTTTCCCGATCCGGCCGGCATGGTTCGCGAACTGCACGCGATGGGATTCAAGGTGCTGCTGTGGGTCACTCCCTTCGTGAATCACGAGGCCGCCGTGTTCGCCGAGCTGGAGCGCCAACGCGTGCTTGTAGGCAGCAAGGACGGGCGCGGCGCGGCTATGCTCAAGTGGTGGGGTGGGGAAGCGGGACTGGTGGACGTGACCGGGGCGGCGGGCCGCGCATGGTACCGCGAACAATTGCTCCGGCTGCGCGACGAGGTTGGCGTTGACGGGTTCAAGATCGACGGCGGCGACGCCAAATATCAACCGCGCCCCGAAACAGCTGCCTGGGCCGACGACCGCGGTCCCTCAGGTTACGCGGACGCACTGCTCAGCCTCTTCGAAGAACTGGCGCCCGGCATGTGCGAAACGCGGACCGCGTGGCGCTCCCAACACCGCCGGCTGGTCTGGCGCCTGGGCGGCAAGGACTCGCACTGGGGCCGCGACAACGGATTGAAGGCCGTGTTGAACCTCTCGTTGCACCTCTCCCTGCTGGGCTACGATCTGCTGATTCCGGACATGATCCCCGGCCGTGTGCAAACGCTGGTCTCGGACATGCCGCTGCCCACAGACGAGTTGATGGTGCGCTGGACCGAGCTGTCGGCGTTCTTCCCGCTGATGCAGTTCTCCTATTTCCCTTGGAACTACGGGGAACGGACCGCCGAGGCGGCGCTGAACTATGCCCGCGTACATAAGGACCTGGAACCCTACCTGGCGCGGTTGCTTCGACATCGGACGGAACCGCTGCTCCGTCCGATGTGGATGGAGGAGGGGGTGCCGGATGCGGCGTACACCGTGTCCGACCAGTTCCTGCTGGGACCCGACTTGCTCGTGGCCCCGGTGCTGGATTCCGGCGTGACACAGCGGGAGGTGATGCTACCTCCCGGATCATGGGTGGACGGCTGGTCCGGGCGGACCCTCGCGGGCGGCACGCGCCAGCGTCTGCCGGCGCCCTGCCCGGGCGCCCCGGTGCTGGTGCGAGCATCCAACCGCGAACTGGTCGGTATGGTCACGGCCGCGCTGAGGCGCGTGGAGACAGGCACGATCGCGCCGGGGATGACGACGGCCACCTACCAGGCCGGGCTGGACCGGGATCTCAACGTGACAGGCTAGATCGAGGACATCCATGTATTACAACCAGCCACCCCTGATCCTCACCGCGACGAGCATCTCCGATGCGCGAGGCACGATCACCGTCGACCAACTGCCGGATGTCCATCCGCGTTGTGACGTCCGCCTGGCGGACACGACGCCGCTGATCGAGCGGCTGTGGCGAATCGCGCTCGCCGACATCGAGCGGAACATCGTCGAAACCGATGACGGCAGGTACTTCGGGGCGGGGGCCTCGTTCGGCGTCAGCATCTTCACCCGGGACATCTGCTACTCCGGCATTCTCGGACTGAACGCCCTGTACCCGGAGCTCATGCTGGACAGCATCCGCTTCACCCGCAAGCTGAGGTCCAAGCTCATGTTCCGCGTCTCCCGCGGGTATCGCGTGGAGGGCATTGACGCCCCCTGGATTGAGGACGACATCAGCGAGTCGGAGTATTGGGAGCGGCACCATACGAACTCCTACACGCGTCGCACCGACGATGTGGTCTGGCTGTGGTGCACCGGGGATCTGCTGAAGCGCTCGGGAACCCCTGACCTCTGGGAATGGTTCTACCACACGGGAACGACGTTCGTGTCGAGCTGCTATCAGCCCTTCCTCGATCCGAGCGACGGACTCTACCGCGGCCAGGCCTCGTTCATCGACATCCACTTCACCGGCCACAAGGCCACCGGCTATCCGCGTGACTGGAGCATTGCGGACTGCGTCCGGGTGAAGAGCCTGTCCACAAATTGCCTGTACGTTCTGGGATTCCAGGCGCTGGCGGAAGCGGCCGCGCGGCTGAACAAAGATGCCGAATCCCGCCAGTGGTTCGAGCGTTGCCGCCAATTGAAAGACGCCATCCGCCGGCATCTACGGCGCGCAGACGGAACCTTCGCCTACCTCAAGGACAAGGATGGCGTGTTGCAGGAACGGCGGGAGGCGTTGGGAACCGCCTTGGCGGTGCTCAGCGGCGTGGTGACCGGGGCCGAGGCTGGCGCGGCCCTCAAGGACTATCCGGTCACGGACGGCGGCGTCCCGCTTTTCCACCCGTTCTTCCCGGAGCCCGACTGGTATCACAACAACAGCGCCTGGCCCTTTGTGGATACATTCTTCCTCAAGGCCCTGGAGGCCGCCGATGGCGTCGATCGCACCGCCCTGAATGCCGCGCTGCTCGCCCGCACCTGCGTGGGCAAGGGTTCATTTCATGAGGTCACGGACTACCGCACGCGCGAAGTCAAGGGCTCGGGCGGACAACTCTGGACGGCCGCGGCGTTTGTCGACACGTGCCGCCGGGCGG
>CAZWQJ010000171.1:0-9794 GCA_964635825.1 uncultured Victivallales bacterium
GACGGGGGGAGACCATCCTGTTGGTGGAGGACGAGAAATCGCTGCGCGTGACGTGTGGCCTGTTCCTGAACGCCCTTAACTACAAAGTCCTGACAGCGGAGACGCCGGGGGAAGCCCTGAAGATGGTTGCCGGGCATCCCGGTGAGATCCATGTATTGCTGACGGACGTGGTCATGCCGGGGATGGATGGGCGGCAACTGGCGAAACGTATCATCGCGGTCAAGCCGGGCGTCGAGGTGCTGTTCATGTCCGGTTACACGGCTGACGTGATCGCCCAGCGCGGCGTGCTGGACGAGGGCGTGCAGTTCCTCTCGAAACCGTTCACGCGTGACGATCTCGCGCGCAAGGTGCGCGAGATGTTGGATGGTCGACACCCGGTTGATAACTGACGTCTTGGCGGAAGAACGAGCTGTCTCGACGCCGTGGCGTGTGGGTCGTGACGCAGCGCTCCGCCGGTTGCGCCCCATCCGCGCCGGAGCTCGGGTCAGCGTGCGAGTCTGACGGAGCCTTCGGCTTTTGAAACATCGAGAACTACAGGCTGAGGGTCCGTGTGCTATCGCCTGGGGGAAACAGAGGGTGCCAGCGTTACTGGTGTTGAGCCTGTTGAGCCGAGTTGGTGAGTTGGTGAGTTGGTGAGTTGGCGGCCCCGCTTCGCCTGGGGGCTACGCGGGGCATCCCGACCCGGGGCGGGTCGGGATGGCGGAGGGGGAGGGATTTGAACCCCCGTTACCCTTGCGGGTAAACATGATTTCGAGTCATGCGCATTCAACCGGGCTCTGCCACCCCTCCAAGGACGGACCAGCACGGAAGCGGAAACGATACGGCAGGACGGGCGCGGCGTCAAATCCGCAATCCATGGGTATCTGCAATTCTCTTTTCGGGTGTGTGCGATTGTGGTACGTTAATCTGGAGGGTTGAGGGCTAAGATGCAGTGCACCTTGTGCCATAAGAATGCGGCAAGCATGTCGCTGAAGCGCGTCGTCGAAGGGACGTCGCAGGAGCTGCATGTGTGCCGGGAGTGCGCGGCGAAGCACGGGTTTGACTTGCAGTTGCCGATTCCGTTGCTGACGGACATGCTTTTAGGGACTGGTGCGGGGAGCGGGCGGCAGGGCGACGATCGGGCGTGCGTGGCGTGCCACATGCACCATTCGGATTTCCACAAGACGTCGCTGCTGGGGTGCCCGGATTGCTACGCGGCGTTTGAGAAAGAGATCCGGCGGCTGCTGGTGGGGATGCACAAGGGAGTGCGCCATTACGGCAAGATCCCTCGGCGGCGGACGGCGAGTTATTTGAAGGTGCTGGAGGGGGCGCTGGAAGAAGCGGGCGAGACGGAGAACCGGCGCGACGTGGAACGGCTGCGGGCGCATCTGAAGGACATTGTGCGGCGGACGGCCCAACGGCCGGCGCGGGCCGCGCGTCCGGCAGGAGCGAGCCCGGGAGCGGCGGAATTGCCGCTGGAGTAGGTGCGGTCGCCCACGGCGGCCAAGCAGATTCACCCATGATTATCGATGACTTGGTGAAGAGTCCGGGTTCGTGGCTATCGATGCGCAAGGCGACGGGCATCGTGATGAGCAGCCGTGTGCGCCTGGCGCGCAATGTGTCGGGCGTGGCCTTTCCGGGGTGGGCGGGCGAGGAAGAGCGCGTCCAGCTTTGTGCGCGGCTGCAGGACGTGCTCGGCGGCCTGACGAGTTTTCCGAACCCGGTGTTTCTGGATATGGGGACGCTGGACTCAATCGAGAGAGAGATTTTGCGGGAGCGGCACCTGATCAGCATGGAGCTGAGCGATCGCGGGCGCGGCAGTGCGGTGGCGCTGGCGCAGGACGAAGAGCTGGCGCTGATGATCAATGAAGAGGATCACCTGCGGCTGCAGGCGATGTCGCCGGGGTTGAACCTGAAGCAGATCTGGCAGGAGCTGGACGCGATTGACAGTGAGATTGAGGAGCGGGTGGAGTACGCGTTCTCGGACACGCAGGGGTATCTGACGGCATGCCCGAGCAACGTGGGGACGGGGCTGCGGGCGAGTGTGATGCTGCACCTGGCGGGGCTGCGGTTGCTGCAGGAAGTGGAGCCGGTCGTCAACGGGCTGGAGAAGCTTGGGCTGGCGGTGCGGGGGTTGCTGGGGGAGGGGACGGAAGCGCACGGCAACATGTACCAGATTTCGAACCAGCAGACGCTGGGCGAGGGCGAGGAAGAGATCATCGACGGGTTGCTGGAGATTATCGACGAGGTGATCTGGCACGAGCAGAACGCGCGGACGCGGTTGATGGAGCGCAGCGCGAACCAGTTGACGGACACGGTGGCGCGGGCGCGCGGCGTGCTGGTGAACTGCCGGATCCTGGCGTCGCAGGAGGCGCTGGATTTGTTGTCGGACCTGCGCCTTGGTGTGGAGATGGGGATGATCGGGAATTTGAAGACGGAACGCATCAATGAGTTGGTTCTGCTGACGCAGCCTGGGCACTTGCAGAAGATCGCGGGCAAGGTATTGAGCCCGGAGGAGCGCGACGTATTGCGCGCGCAGGTGGTGCAGGGCCGGCTGAAAGGCGTGAGCCTGCTGGTGTGAGTGGATTTATGGGATGATGGTGGCGAGCCGCGGGGAACCGGAAAGGCAAAGCATGAACGGGTTCGGGAATTTTACACCGCGTGCGCAGCGGGTGGTGAAGCTGGCGCAGAAGGAAGCGGATACATTCAATCACCCGTATGTGGGGACGGAGCATTTGCTGTTGGGCCTGATCGCGTTGGGCGAAGGCGTGGCGGTGAATGTGTTGGAGCGGATGGGGGTCTCGCTGGAGAAGGTGCGCCAGGAAGTGGAGCGAGCGGTTGGGCAGGGGCCGGAGACCAAGACGGTGGGGAACATTCCGTTCACGCCGCGCTCGAAGAAGGTGCTGCAGTTGGCGATGGCGGAGGCACAGGCGCTGAACCACACGTATGTGGGGACGGAGCACATTTTGCTGGGTTTGCTGCACGAGGGTGAGGGTGTGGCTGCGCAGGTGCTGCGCAACCTGGGGGTGGATTTGGATGGCGCCCGCACGGAAGTGATGCGCGAGCTGGATCCGGACTTTGAGATGGAAGAAGAGTCGGCGGAGCAGGGCTCGCAGGGGCCGGGGGCGCCGGAGCCGCCAAAGGAGCAGCAGCAGCAGCGGCGCGAGGAGCCGAAGTCGAAGACGCCGGCGTTGAACACGTTTGGGCGCGACCTGACGGAACTGGCGCGGCGCGACGGATTGGATCCGGTGATCGGGCGCAAGGAAGAGATCGAGCGGGTGATCCAGATTTTGTGCCGGCGCAACAAGAACAACCCGGTGTTGCTGGGTGAGGCGGGGGTGGGTAAGACGGCGGTGGTGGAAGGGCTTGCGCGCGCGATTGTGGCGGGTGACGTGCCGGACCTGATGCGGGACCGCAAGGTGATCACCCTGGATATGGCGCTGATGATTGCGGGGACGAAATACCGCGGGCAATTTGAGGAGCGCATCAAGGCGGTGATGGACGAGATCCGGACGGCGAAGAACATCATCCTGTTCATCGACGAGTTGCACACGATTGTGGGTGCGGGCTCGGCGGAGGGGGCGATGGACGCCTCGAACATCATCAAGCCGGCGCTGGCGCGCGGCGAGCTGCAGTGTGTGGGCGCGACGACGCTCAACGAGTACCGCAAGTATATCGAGAAGGACGCGGCGCTGGAGCGGCGGTTCCAGACGGTGCGGGTGGACGAGCCGTCGATCGAAGAGACGATCGAGATTCTCAAGGGGATTCGCGAGCGCTACGAGCAGCACCACCGGGCGAAGTACACGGATGCGGCGCTGGAGTCGGCGGTGCGACTGACGGCGCGCTATCAGCCTGGGCGTTTTTTGCCGGACAAGGCGATCGACGCGATCGACGAGGCGGGTGCGCGGGTGAATATTCTCTCGACGACGCGCTCGCCGGATTTGCGTGTGCGCGAGACCGAGATTGAGGAGATTCGCAAGCGCAAGGATGAGGCGATCAAGGCGCAGCGATTTGAGGAGGCGGCGGAGCTGCGGGACCGGGAGAAGAAGGAGCGCGAGAAGCTCGAGGAGACGGTGCGGCAGTGGCGCGAGCGCAACCTGGCTGAGGTGAAGACGGTCAGCGAGGAAGACGTGGCGGCGGTGGTGTCGAAGTCGACCGGGGTGCCGCTGAAGAAGATGGAAGGGCGTGAGCTGGCGCGGCTGCTGGACATGGAGAAGGAGCTGACGAAGCGGGTGGTGGGCCAGGCGACGGCGGTGACGGCGATCTCCAAGGCGCTGCGCCGGTCGCGAGCGGATCTAAAGGATCCGCGGCGGCCGATTGGGTCGTTCATTTTCCTGGGGCCGACCGGGGTGGGCAAGACGCTGCTGGCGAAGGCGCTGGCGGAGTTCATGTTCGACGATGCGGATGCGCTGATTCAGATCGACATGTCCGAGTTCATGGAGAAGTTCACGGTGTCGCGGCTGGTGGGGTCGCCGCCGGGCTACGTGGGGCATGAAGAGGGCGGGCAGTTGACGGAGAAGGTGCGGCGGCGTCCCTACTGCGTGGTGCTGTTCGACGAGGTGGAGAAGGCGCACCCGGACGTGATGCACATGCTGCTGCAGATCCTGGAGGAAGGGAAGCTGACGGACAGTTTTGGCCGCCATGTGGACTTCCGCAACACGATCGTGATTCTGACCTCGAACCTGGGGTACGACTCGTCCAAGAAGTCGGCGGGGCTGGGCTTTGGCGGGAAGGCGGATGAGGGCAACTACCTGCAGCTCAAGGCGCAGTTGATCGATGAGGCCAAGCGGGTCTTCAAGCCGGAGTTGCTGAACCGGTTTGACGACATCATTGTCTTCCGTCAGTTGGTGCGTGAGGACGTGGGCACGATTCTGGATTTGGAGCTGCAGAAGGTGCGGGACCGGTTGCATGCACGCGGCAAGCAGGTGCACCTGACGAAGAGCGCCCGCGATTTTCTGGTGGAGAAGGGGTTCGACCCGTCGATGGGGGCGCGGCCGCTGCGCCGGGCGATCGAGCATTTCCTGGAAGATCCCCTGGCGGAGGAGTTGCTGCGCGGCAAGCACGACGACACCGCGGAGATTGAGGTGAGTCTGGCCGGGGACGAGCTGAAGTTTGGGGCCTATAAGCCGCGCAAGGCGGCGCGGAGCAAGAGTAGCAGTCAGGCGGGAGAGGTCGGGCGGGGGTGAGAAAATGCGTGGTGGTCCCTGCGAAGAATGCTTGCCAGCGGGGCGGGGGCCTGTCAGTATCTAATGCTTTGCCGTTGGCGGCGAGGGCCGGGAGGCCTTGGAGGCCAGCGGGTAACAACCAATGACAGCCTGCGAGGCGGTCGGACCGCGTCGGGGCTGCGTGAGAGTATCGGATGGCAGTCAGTATTCGGTTAAGGCGCACAGGCGGCAAGAACGAGGTCAGCTATCGCGTGGTGGCGGCGGACAGCCGGTCCCCGCGCGACGGGCGTTTCCTCGAAATTCTGGGTTGGTACGATCCGAAGCGGAAGGGCGACAATTGCGTCCTGAAGATGGATCGGATCGAACATTGGAAGAGCCGCGGGGCGCAGTTGTCGGACACGGTTTGCAGCCTGGTGCGCAAGACGCGGGCGAAAGCCCCGTCCGTACCGGCGTGACCGGAGCGTCGTGCTGGCGATCGACGTCATCACCATTTTCCCGGGGATGCTGAATGGCTTCCTCGGGGAGAGCATGCTTAAGCGTGCATCCCAGAAGGGGTTGGTGGCGTTTCAGACCGTCAACCTGCGCGACTTCACGCGGGATCGTCACCACACGACGGACGACCGGCCCTATGGGGGTGGTCCGGGGATGGTGATGTTGCCGGAGCCGCTGTTTGCGGCGGTGGAGGCGGTCAGGAAGCCGGAGTCGCGCGTGATCCTGATGACGCCGCAGGGGCGGCGCTTCGATCAGCGTGTGGCGGAGGAGTTGGCACAGCCGGGGCACTTGGTATTCGTTTGCGGGCACTACGAAGGGGTGGACGAGCGGGTGCGCGAGGGGCTGGTGACCGACGAGATATCGATCGGTGACTACGTGCTGACGAACGGGGTGCTGGCGGCGGCGGTGGTGATCGATGCGGTGGTGCGGTTGATGCCGGGCGTGGTGGGCGGGCCGGATGCGACGGAGCAGGACTCATTTTCGGATGGGCTGCTGGAGTATCCGCAGTACACGCGGCCGGAGGAGTTTCGGGGGATGCGCGTGCCGGATGTGCTGATGTCCGGCAACCATGGGGAGATCGCGCGCTGGCGGCAGGAGCAGTCGGAGGCGCGCACGCGCGAGCGGCGGCCGGATTTGTGGAAGGCGCGGGGAATGCCCCCGCAGTGACGGAATGTGGTAGAGGTCGGGGGCCGGAGAGGGCTCCAGCGACGCAGGAAGGGAGCACGGTATGGTCTCGAACGTGATTCAGGACATTGACAAAGAATCCCTGAAGAAGGATGTGGCCTCGTTCCGCGTCGGCGACACGGTGAACGTGCATGTGCGGATTGTGGAAGGCGAGAAGGAGCGCGTGCAGGTGTTCACGGGTACGGTGATTGCGCGCAAGAATGGCAGTTCGCGCGAGACGTACACGGTGCGGCGCGTGTCGCACGGCGTGGGTGTGGAGCGCGTCTTCCCGGTGCACTCGCCGTTTGTTGAGAAGATTGAAGTGGAGAGTTCGGCGGCGGTGGTGCGGCGCGCGAAGCTGTATTACCTGCGCCGTCGCGTGGGCAAGTCGGCGCGGTTGCGCGAGAAGCAGCGGTAGACGCGGGGCGTCTCCGTGTGTGCCTCGGCGCCCGTCGGGCTCGCCATGGGCCTCCGTATGCTGGAGCACGAACGCATCGTCTGGGCCAGCGGCTGCCAGCGGCTGGCTGGTGTGGACGAAGTGGGGCGGGGGCCGCTGGCCGGCCCCGTGGTGGCGGCCGCCGTCATTCTGGACGCGGCCTTTGCGCAGGACGCGGAGCATTCGCTGCTCGCGGGCCTGACCGATTCCAAAAAGCTGAGCGCGTCGCAGCGCGAGCATTTCAGTGCGCTGTTGCAGGGTCACCCCTCGGTTCGCATCGGGCTGGGGCTTGCCGATCACACGGAGATCGATGCGGTCAATATCCTGCGGGCGACGCACCTGGCGATGGCGCGGGCGCTGCAGGATCTCCCGGAGGCCCCGACGCATGCCCTAGTGGATGGTCGCCCGGTGGCGGGGCTGCCCTGCGCCAGCACGGCGATCGTGGGGGGCGATGGGAAGAGCCTGTCCATTGCGGCGGCGAGCGTGGTGGCGAAAGTGCTGCGCGACCGGCTGATGGAGGAGCAGGACCGAATCTATCCGGGGTACCATTTCGCGGCGCACAAGGGCTACGGGACGAGCGCGCACATGCAGGCCCTGTATGAGTTGGGGCCGTGTCCGATACACCGGCGGTCGTTCCGTCCGGTGCGGGAAGCGGAGGACATGGTGCGGCGGCGGGAGCAGGAGGCGTGCGCGGGAAGAGGCGGTGACGATGTGGGGCTGGTGGTGGAACCGTAAGGGTGAAGAACCCGGGGTGGAGAGCCACCGCGTTGGTGAGTGGGGCGAGCGCCATGCCGCCCGCTACCTGCGGCGTCGGGCGGGGATGAAGATCCTGGGCCGGCGCGTGCGCTTCGGCCCGCGCGAGGAGCTGGACCTCGTCGCGTGCGATGGCGAGGTGCTGGTCTTCGTCGAGGTCAAGACGCGCCGCAGCGAAGATTTCGGCCGGCCGTCCGCTTCTGTGGACCGTGACAAGCAGCGGGTGCTGTCACGCGCGGCGGTGCACTATCTACGGGGGTTGCGCTACCGGCCGCTCTATTTTCGCTTCGATGTGGTGGAAGTGATCGGGGAGCGCCTTGGTGGGGAGCCCGTGATTCGTCATCTGCCGAACGTGTTTACGTTGGACCGGCGGTATCAGTTGCCGATGTGAAGAGGTGAGAGCGGAGGTGGGGGGGAGCGGGGGCGGGAGCGGGCTCTGTGGGGCGTTGCCGCGGCTTCGTGGGACTACGCCGGGCAGCGGCGCGGGGTATCTTTTGGCTTATGCGGGGAGGGGATGAGTTCGAGAGGGCGGATCAGAGCAGATGTTTGGCGGTGAAGGCCTTGCCGGAGTGGGACTTGAGGTAGCGCTCGAAGTCGAGGGCCTGCTGCTTGTTGGGGAAGGCGCAAGCGAAGGCGAGGCGCCAGGGGCGGTGGTTGGCGGTGGAGGGGACGGCGCCTTCGTTGTGTCGGGTGAGGCGCTGGGAGACTGGAAGGTGGGTGTAGCCCACGTAGGTCAGGGAAGGGATGCGGATGCTTTGGAGGATGTAGGTGCGGTAGGGTAAGGGCGCCTCGGGGATGGGGGGAGTGGAGGGGGCAAGCGGAGCCGGTTGTTGCGGGACGGCTTCGTTGGGAACGGATGGAGGGGGTGGGAATTGGTGCGGCCCCGCTTCGTTGGGAACTACGCGGGGCATGCTTCACCCCGGCCCGGGGTGAAGCATGGTAGAGGCGGAGGGATTCGAACCCACGACCCGCTGATTAAGAGTCAGCGAATAACACAATAAACACGGCATTGTTATTGCCTTTGCTACCTTTGTGCTATTGACTCCCGGCCTTCCCCGTGCGACCCTCGCGTAAGCAACAGACAGGAGTGCGAAGGAGGGTTGAAACCATGAAAGTGCGCACGGGTTACCTCATCAAGCGCGGCAAGAAGTTCTACACTTGTTGGACAATCTCGGGCCACAAGTTCATGAAGTCAACCGGGAAGACGGACCGGCGCGAGGCGCAGGTCGAACTGTCCCGGATCATGGCGCCCTTCCTCGTGCAGAACGAACTGCGCACGCTCCAGAGTGTGAAAGCGCGCATCGAGGGTGCCAAGGCGGAGTTGGCCAGCCTGGATGAACGGGGCAATCCCCCCGTCGCGGTGGCGAAGGCATGGACGGCGTACACCGATGCGCCGGAGCGTCCGGACTCGGGCGAAAGCACGCTCAAGCAGTACGAGGCCGAATGCCGGCGGTTCACGAAGTGGCTGCAGGAGCACCACCCGGCCGTACAGCTCATGCGCGACGTGACGCCCGCGCACGCCACGGCCTACGCGCAGGAGCTCAACCGGGCCGGCGTGAGTCCCAGCACCTACAACCAGCACATCGGCTTCCTGCGCCTGCTCTGGAAGGTTCTGCGCAGTCGCGTGCGCGGCGACGGCAATCCCTGGGACACCATCCGGCGCCGCAACCTCGTCTCGCAGTCGCGGCGCGAGTTGACCGTGGATGAGCTGCGCGCCATCTGCCGGGCCGCCACCGGCGAAACGCGCCTGCTACTGGCGTTGGGCATCTACACCGGCATGCGCCTGGGCGACTGCGCCACGCTGCGCTGGGGCGAAGTGGATCTTCACCGGGCCATGATCCGCCGTGTGCCCACGAAAGTCGCACGCCGCAAGCCGACGCCGATTTCGATCCCGATACACGCCGTGCTCGGCACGATGCTCAAGGATGTGAAGCCGCTGGGCGACGCGGTGTGGGTTCTGCCGGAGACCGCCGCCCTCTATCAGGAGGATTCGTCGGCGATGGCCAAGCGCATCCAGGACCATTTCGAGGCGTGCGGCGTTCGCACGCACCGCCCCGGCACCGGCTTCAAGACGGTCACGGCAGCAGACGGGAAGCCGAAGGAAGAGCACACCGGCAAGCGTGCCGTGGTGGAGGTCGGCTTCCACTCCCTGCGACACACGTTTGTCAGCCTGTGCCGCGAGGCCAACGCACCGCTGTCCGTCGTCGAGGCCATCGTCGGCCACAGCAACCCCGCCATGACGCGCCTGTATACGCACACGAGCGAGGCGGCCGCCGGCGCTGCGGTGGCGGCGTTGCCGGATATCA
>CAZWQJ010000172.1:0-9769 GCA_964635825.1 uncultured Victivallales bacterium
TACGGTCAGGACTACGAACACAATTCCAACCATCATCCCCCCACGACGTTCCACGCCGGAAATGCGGACGTAAACCTCATTGGCGCATCACCGGGCGAATGATACTCTTATCAGAGGCGGCACTATCCGCGTCCGCCCTTTGGCTGTCAAGAGACGAAAGGAGTCTGTGTGGTGAGCGATCCCGTGCCCGTCGTGCGCCCGCGCGCCCGGAAGATGTACGTGGACATTGATGGCGTGCTGGTGGTGTGGGACCGGACGCACAACTGCACCGAGCTCGCGCGCGGGCTCGGGCGGCTGATGCGGTTCTGCAAGCTCCACCAGATCCAGCCCTACTGGCTGACGCTTTGGAGCCGCGAGCCGGCGACGCTGGCCGGCGTGAGTTGCCTGCTGACGCCCTCGACCGCTTCTTCTGGACCGATGGCACGGCCCCCGACTGCCTGCTGAAGTTCACGGCCTTCACCCAGCAAAAGCTGAACCTGCCGGAGCTCGCGGACTGGGGCCCGGACTGGGACAGCTTCTTCTCCCGGCCACGCCACCGCCCCGCATCCTTCCCCTCATGATTCGAAGAGCAACGGCCGCCCGTATGGGCCGGGGTCGGGGTCGGCCATGCGGAAGCGCTCGCCCAGCGGCGACAGCACGCCGTCGGCCCCGGGCGCCGTGGCACAGCAGGCGGTCCCATCCCAGCGCCAGGCACCGGCAAGAGGCAGCCGCGGACGTTCCGGGGCGGCAGACGGCAACGCCAGCACCAACGGCCCGTAGTTGTAGGTCACATGGCCCGGCAACGAATGCCGGTTGCAGGTCGGTTGCGTGTGAATGGACTGCTCGAAGGTGTAGCCAAGCCGATCACCGGACTTGAGCCGCAACACAACCGCAATGAAGCCGCCTGCCATTCCCGTCTCCACCGATTCCCCGTTGACCACCACCGCCGGCCGCGAGCCCCACGGCGGCAGGAAGAGGTGCAGGGTCACCGGCTCCTCGGGCGCTGATTCCACCGACAGCATCCAACGCCCCTCGTGTGGATAACCGCCGGTCGCGGTGGCCGTCAGGCGGCCAGCGCCCAGGGGCATGTCGATCCGGCCCGGGCATAGCCCCGTCACGTAAAGGGCTTGCCCCTCCACATGCAGCGCCCGCTCGGCCAGTTCCGCGAAGCCCTCCGCGCCCCGCATCGAGCAGCACCACCACGCCTCGTGCGCGGCCTCCGAGATGCCGACGCTCCGCGCGCCGTTGGCGCCCACCACGGTCGAGCAGCCGAACCCGCCGTTGGCCACCTGCCCGCTGAAGAAGCCGTTGAAGGCGATCCGGTGCGCCCAGGCCAGATACCCGGCCTCGCCCGTCAGGCGCCAGAGTTCGTGGGCCACCATCAACGAATCCACCACTGCGCAGGGTTCGGTGTGTGTGGGACGTCCAAACCAGTTCCAGTTCTGATAGTCCTCGCTGATCCCCTCGGTGACATACAGGTGGAATCGCTTCCCCGCCTCGGTCACCAGGCTCGGCCGCTGCTTGTGCACGGCCCAGCGCAGCATCCCGCGGAGGCCGGTGAGCGTGGCGTGTGTCTGCGCCTGGATGGCCAGTAGATCAATCTGCAGGTTGCGGGCGAGAATCTCCTCGCACAGCGCATCCACCTCGGGATCGTCCAGCAGCGTGGCCGCATGCATCAGGCCGTCCATGAAGATCAGGTCACAGCCCACATCCGACGAAAGCACCCACCGGCCCGTGGCCTGGACGACCTCGCCGACATGACTGCCCTTGTTCCTGACCCGCTCGGCCGGGTCGATGGGATACACCGCGTGCGCGCCGCGTGTCGGCAGGGCCAGGTTCCGGACCATGACCCGGATTTCCTCCAGCACCCCGGATTCCTTCCTCCACTGGTACAGTTCACAGAGCCCGCGCAACACCCAGCCATGACTGGAAAGCTGCTGCTCATTGATGGCCTGGGGATCGAGCGGCTTGCCGAAATAGCCATGACCGTTCAACTGCCCCGCCCAGGCGGCCCGCAGCCCCGGCAGATTCGCCGCCGCGCGGCCGGTGGCGCGTTCCAGCAACACAAAGGCCAGCAACGACCGCCCCTCGATATCCCCCGGCCAGGCATAGTCCGGGCCCTGCAGGCAGCCGGTCTTCCTGACCGGCGCATACCGCGCGCTATCCATGCGGTCGAAATTGAGATGGGTCCGCTCCCGCCATATGCCCGAAGGCCTGAACCCGCGTACCGGTTCGGGCTGGCGCCTCGCCGCAAGGCCATGGGCCGACAAACTGCGCTCGTGCGTTACCATGCGATCTGCCATCCTTATCCCCCCGCCGTTCCGAACTCCTTGCAAGCCGCCACATAGGCTTCGACATTCTTCCATGGAACTTCCGGTTCGAGCAGGTGCGTGGGGCAACAGAAAAGCCCCCCCGTGATCCCGCAATCTCCAGGTTCCGGATCACCACGGCCCTGACTTCCGCGGGGGTCCCGAAGGGCATGGTGGTCTGAGTGCCGAGCGTTCCGTTGAACCCAACCGGCACCTGTGCGTACCCCTGCCGCCGGTACAAGCGCAACAGATTCTCGCGCGGCGTTATCATCAGGCACTCCTCAAGAAGATACACATATAAGACGTGAGACTAGATGAAACCCGACTGGCCATCAACGGTGATTCGCGTCAACGAACTTCTTCGGTGGACGCGAACTCCATGTTTCACCAAACAGGTGAAGCACGAATTTGGACTCCACCCTCTGAAATCGGTGTCATCCGTGATATCCGTGGTCGCAACTGCTCTTACTGGGTTCAGCGTTTGCTGCCGATCTGGTAGACATGCACGAGCGGGTGAAACTCGCGATCCACGCGGTAGGCCCGAATCCGCAGCAGATAGAGCCGGCGGGTGGTTTCATCGAACCAGGCGCCCGTGGCCAGTCCGCCCATGTCCGGATCCTCCTGCATGCGGTATGGCATCACCGTTCCCACCTCGCGCTTCTTCTGCGCGACCGCGCCCAGTTCGCGCGTGTCGTGGTAGTACCAGTACTGGGAGGTGCCGGCTTGACTGATCGCGCCGTAGTCGTAGCCCAGCCGGCCTGTTCCCAGACTCGGAAAGGCGAGATACCCCTGGACGTCCGCGAGATCGATCAGCACCCCGGCCCGGTTCCAGTCGCAGAGCGTCCATGTGCCCGCCGCGCGGCTCTTCGGATGATCGGCCCAGAATGTGCCGGCGGCGGGCGCGGCGAAGTAATCGCCCGGCCGCGGTGCCGCCGTGTCCGGCTGGGGGTAGCCCAGCAGGTTTACCAATTCCGTGACCTGTTCAACGGCCGGGTCGGGATGCGCAAGCGCGCTGAGCGCCGGCCCGCGACTGCAGGGCGCCACGATGCTGAAGTAGCCGCCAAACCCGACGGCGAGCGTCTTGCCGCCCGTGTACCGCTCCGCGAAGGTCTTCGGCAGGAACGTGACGCCACCCCAGTGCCATTTCTGCTGTGGCACCTTCCAGGAACCGACCGGCGTCGTGGTGCCATCCTCGTTCAGGGTGGTGGCATGCAGCACGTGCAAATCGCCGCCGGTCCAGTAGCCATTGTAATAACTCCAGTACAGCGTCTGCCGGCTCTCGTCCCACGCGATGCCAGCGTTCGACCCGACCCTGCCGGCCTTGCTCACGAGCCCGTCCCACTCCTTGATCACCGCGGCAGTCTGGAGCCCACTGGCGTTGCCCTTCTCGAACCGCGCGAGTTCCGGAATATCCGCCTCGAACAGCGCCCGCGCCGGGTGGCTGTAGGTGATCAACATCCGCGTCACACCGTCCTTCGATCGGCGCAGTGTCATGCCGGTCTCCGAGTAGGCGGCTCCGCCCTTGCCTACCTGTGCGGGAAGCTTGAATGAACCGAGATACTCGACATCCGCGGGCGTGAGCGGACGTTTCCCGTTCGCGTCCGCCTTCGGCAATGCCGGGGGCGGGTCATCCGGGGTGGTTCGCGCCAGCACGGTGATTTCGCGCCTTGGCGTCGGTTCGCCAAACAGGCCCTTGCCACCGCTCAGCCGCCACTGGAACCCGTGCAGGCCCGGCTCGCTCGGCGCCCGCAGGTTACTCGAATAGGTGTGCTCCTTGCCGGGCTCGACCACCACTCCCTGGCCCTGGATGAAGAAGAAGGTGCCCCAGGTCACGTCCTTGTCCGGCTGCGACCGGAGCGAACTCGGAGTGATGTCCCGACCCTCCCGCCATGTCTCGCTACCGGTGTTCTTCATCGTGATCTTCGCCACGAAAACCGCATCGGCCTCCACCGTCTCCGGGATATCCATCTTCACAAACGCCGCATCCCAGGCATCCGTCTGCTGCGCCATCGCGGGAGTGACGGCGAACAGGGTACATACAGCCAATATCAAGCGATTCATAGCCATGTCTTTCGGTTGTGTTCAGTATTCAGTCTACGTCGTTTTCCCTTAAGTGCATCCCTCCTTCACTTTTCCCCAGCCCTATTCTTTCGCCTTAATCTTGGCCCTAATCGACAGAGATTAGGGTGAAAGATTAAACGGTTCCGTCGCAACATCTGACGCAGATGCGTCACATCGTAATCCCGCTCGTAATCGACGACGAGCGGGATTACGAGCGCGAGTACGAGTCGGTTGCGGACATCAACCCGCCTTAGGGAAAAAGATTAGGGTTTCACGCCTCACGTTTCACGCCTCACGTTCCTCCCTTCACGCGTGCCCCTATTATTCATTCGTCCTCCACTTGTAATTTCGCAATGCACGGAAGAGCCGTTGCAGCAGTTCGGTTAAGGGTATCCGGTTAAGGGTGGCGACGACGTGTGCGAACAAGAACCAGGAACACGCCTCGCTCACACCTAGGCCTGCACTTCACCGCACTCCCCGACATACGTCGGGATGCAAACACTTAACCGCCACACTTACTCGGATACCCTTAACCGGCCCGCTTACGCGACGTCTGCACGTGGCCGGTCAGCATATAAGCCTCCATGAAAATCCCCCCCACAAACCCGGAAGCCCCCCCGCCCAACTGCCTTCATCGTTTTCCCCCTCAGACGATTCATTTGTAGAACTTCGGCGACAGATGTTTCCGGTGCGCACGGAAGAGGTCGTTCATCATCTTCTCGGCCACGTTGAGATCGCGGTGCGCGGGATGCGCCATGATCGCCTGCAGGACCAGCCGGCGGTCGCAGGCCAGGGCGGCGTCCACCGACAGTTTGGCGAACGCCCAGGCGTCGCGCACCATGCCCTCCACCGCGAGTGGCAGCGGCGGGGTCTTCAGCGGCTTGAGGTTCCGCTCCAGCCGGCAGGCCACCTCCACCACGGCATCCTCGGGCAGATTCGGAACCGCCCGCCCCCGGTTGGCGATGATCACCGATTCCAGTTCCCCCGTATTGCACGCGATCCCCCGGATGGCGCCGATGGCCTGGTCGCCGTGCGCGGCGTCCTCGTGATCGAGCGGCGAGAGGGTGGCCGCGCCCCGGCGCATCTGGTCGGCGATGCGCTGCAGCTTCTTCTCGTTGGTCCGCGTGATCCATTGCGAGCGGAACTCGTGCTTTGGATCGAAGTAGTGATTCTCCAACAGGTCGCGGAGGGCGTAGTAGTAACGGGCATAATAGACCGTGCCCGGCAGGATGCCGAAGTACTGGTAGAGCCGGCACGCGTCGGCCTCGACCTGGTTCAGCGCCGGGTTCTCGTCAATCGTTTCGTATCCGGCCAGCGGGCGCAGATCGGCGTCGGCGATCAAGCGGTCCATGACCTTGTAGAGATCGCGCCCCTTGTGTTCGAGGCACATGGCCCAGGTTTGGTGATTGACTCCGGCGGGATAGGCATCGATCTCGTGCGCGCGGCTGACGGGAATCTTGAGCAGCTTGGCGCAGAGCCACTTCACGCCCCAGATGCCGTCGCAGAGCCCGATGGACTTCGCATGCCCGGCGCGGAGGCAGGCGTCCACCACCATGTTGGTGGGGTTGGTGTAGTTGATCAGCCAGGCATTGGGACAAGCCTTCTGCACGGCCTGCGCATGGCGCACCACGTGCGGGATGGTGCGGAGCGCCATGAAGACGCCGCCGATCCCGACGGTCTCGTTACCCAGTTCGCGATGGCCGACCGGGATGGTTTCGTCCAGATACCGGCTGTCGAGCCCGCCCGGCCGGATGCACGAGAGCACGAAATCGGACCCCGCCAGCGCCCGCTTCAGGTCCAGGCTGTACGAGAACTTCAGCTTCAGCCCGTCGTTCCGGACCGCGGCCTGGGCCCAGTCGCACATGCGTTTGACGCTTTTCTCGTTGATGTCGAAGAGCGTCACTTGGCTGCCCGCGAGATCCCCCTCGCGGACGTAGCGGGCGATGCTCCCGAACATGGAGGTCATGTAGGCGGACCCGCCGCCAATGATGCAAAGTTTGATGCCTGGCATATTCCTTTACCTTTCGCCGTTGGCCGTCTTCGCCCGCCTCAGCGCGTCCAGTTGCGGACAACTGGACGTACCACTGGCAGTAGGGCCAGTTGTCGGCAACTGGCCCCACAAAACCTTCTCCACGCCTCACCACACAGTCAGTATCACGCCGGTCGGCCGGGGCTTGATATCGACGTCGAGCGCGACGTAGCCGGAGGCGTAACGCACGGTCGCCGCGCCGCCGTTGACCGTAACCGACCGGAACGGCTGCGCCGCGAAGTCGGCCTTGGCGTAGGTGTTGGTCAGAATGGTGAAGGAGCCCTGCAAGACGGTCACCGACGGCGGCAGCGCCATGTTCACCACCAGGTCGCACTGCGCCAGGCTGGCGGCCAGCGCGGCGTCGCCATGGTCCACGCGCAGCAGGTCGGCTCGGGCGTCGGCGGCGGTGTTGGTCGCCACCAGATCGATGAACAGGCGGCTCGCCTGTCCCCACGCATTCGTGCCGAACGCGTAGCGGCCGGCGACCGTCAGCGTGCCCACAGCCCCGGCCTGCACGCCGGGGTTCACCGTCGCACCCTGCGACAGCAACTGGTAGGTATTGGTCCCCGTCTCCACCTGGATCGTGCCGCCGCCGGCAAGATCCTGCGCGAACGCCCAGTTGGTCGCCCCGCTCGCGCGCGCGAGGTGGCCGATGGCGTTGGTCCAGAGCGTCAACGCGCCGCCGCCCACCGCGCGGGGGTTGGTCAGCGTCACCCGCCCGCCGGTGAAGACCGTGCCGCCCGCGTAGGTCGCGTTGGTGCCGGAGAGCTTGAAGGGCGTCACCGTGGCCCCGCCGGCCGTGATGCCCACCTGCAAGGGCAGCCCGCCGGCCCCCGGCCCGTCCGCGATGTCGCCGCTCACAACCACGTCCGAGCCCGTGTGGTTGAGCCGCAGCGTGCGCACCCCGCCCGACCCCTGATCGAGCGTGATCGCGCCGCGGTACGTCACCGGGCCTGCGCTGGCCGCCGTGAGCGATCCGATCGTCAGCGGACCGCCCAGGCCGATGGCGCCCGTGAAGATGTTTTGGATGAACACCCCGTTCTGCCACGCGCACAGCGCCCCGCCGTTGGTCGTGACGGTCACCGGGTTCACTTCGGTCAGCCGCGCCACGCCCGAGGCCACCGTCGCCTTCAACTCGAATTGCCCGCCGTCGAACGTCAGCAGCCCCGCGCCGCCGCCGAACTGCAGCGTCTCGTCGGCACCCTCGACCTGCGTATAACCCCACTGCAACAACCCGCCCTCCACCCACGTGCCGCCGGTGTGGCCGGGGCTGTCCGCGCGGTTCCACAACAACGCCTGCGCCCCGCTCTTGATCAACGAGCCCGCGCCACTCGGATTCGCCCCCAGCGTCAGGGCGGAATCGCCGCCCGCCCGCAGCTCCGTGTCCTTGCCCAGTGTCAGCGCCCCACCCAGCGTCTGCCCGCCCGCTCCCGGCAGCGACCAGAGCACCGCCCGGCCTGTGGAACCCGTGACCACCGTAATGGCACGATCATGCGTCACCGCCGCCCCGCCGTTGGTGAAGGACAGCATCGCCACCGCGCTGCCGTTGGTGTCGCCGAGCCGGATCGGCGTCGCCGCCGCGCCCAGCACGCCGGGCACCCCGGCGCCCATGCGCCCCGCCGCGTGCAGACGCCCGCCCCGCACCCACGTCTCGCCCGCGTAGGCGTTATTCGTGTTGCTCAGCGTGAGCTGCCCCGCGCCCACCGTCACGCCGCCCGCGCCCGCCAGCGCCGCGTTCCACGCGCTCGTCCCGCTGCTGCCATAGGCCAGGCCCTGCGACAGGCCGACCGTGGCCGCACCGCTCCACGTCCAGCCGTTCGTGCCGCTGACTTGAATCGCCTGCAATGCCAGCCCGCGATCCACCGTCGGCTGCCGCGGTGCGGCGGCTGCAAACAAGGCCCGGTCCCACGCCTGCGTCGGCGCCCGTGTGGTGGGGCTCCAGTTCGCCACGGAACTCCAGTTGTTGCTACCCGCGCCGGTCCACGCGAAGTCGTCGTAGGCCGCCGCGGTGAAACTCGCGGCCGTGTCCGCCCAATCACCGTCGTAGCTGTTCGTCGCGAAGCACCGATAGAAATACGTCTGTCCCGGCGTCAGCCCGCCGATGGCGCGCGCGAAGGCGCCGTCTAGCGCGCCGAGCGCCTCGACGTGCTCCCACGCCCCCGTGCTCACGATACCCGCGTCGTTTGTGCCCCAGCAGATGTAGACTTCCGGGAACGACCGCCCCGCCGTCACCGTGCCGTTGAGCGTCGCCGTCGTGCCGCGCAGCGCCGTCGCCCCGCCGGCGTTGTCCACCAGCGGCGGCCCAAGCGTGCGGACGCTCGACTCCGTCGGGCTCCAGGTGCCGCCCGACGCATTCTCGACGTAGTAGCGATAGATATACGTCCGGCCCGACGCCAGCTCGGTCGCCTCGAAGGAGAAGTCCGCCGGCGGCGCCGACGCGCACGCGCCCAGGTTCGTGGAGGCCGCCCACGCCCCTGCGTTGGTCCCGCCACTGGTCTGGCCCCAGAACGCCCAGACGACCGTTTCGGACGTGCCGGTGGCCGTCACCGTTCCATCGAGCCACGCCGCCGTCTCCACCACCCCGGTCGCCGCCGTCGTCCGCACATACGGCAGATCCGGGTTCTGCTGGATCGTCGTGAGCTTCACCGTGCCCACGGGATCGTCAACCTTCACCACGCCACCCCACGGCGCGTTCCAGACCACCGCGGCAAACGTGTCAGCCAGCGCCGCGGCGTTGCTGACGATAACCAGTTCCTGTCCCGCCAGCTCGCCGGGACCCACGGTGGGGCTGACGTTGACTTCCAGCACCGCATTCGCGAGGCCCGTCAGGTCGTGATCCACCCGCAGCCGGTCGAAGTCCACCCCGGCCACCCCGTTGGTGCCGGTGATGTCAATCTTCAGCCGGCTGCCCGCGCCGAAGGCCAAGTCGCCGTCTACCGTCAGGATCGCCGCCCCCTCGCCGGCCGTGTTCGTGCCGGGGATCACGGTGCCGCCCGCCGTCAGCGTGTTCGTGCCCGCTCCATCCTCCACCCGCAGCGTCCCCGCGCCGACCAGCGCGTTCGTCAGCGTCCAGTGGGCGCTGGCGATCTTGTCCAGTTCCAACCGCGTGTAGGCCTCGACCACCACCGGGCCCGTGCCCAGCGAACCCTCGCCGCGCGCGATCACGCGATGCAGGGAGGTCCCGTAGCGCGCCACGAGCGTCCCGCCGCCGTGGGTGTTGTTGGTGCCGGTGATCTCGGAGAACCCGAAGACGTTGGTATACGTGTCAAACACGTAGAATCGCAGCACGCCCGCGCCGGTGATCGGCCCCTCAAGGAACCAGTTACACTCGAAATCCTCCCGGTTCACCCCGACGTTCAGCGTGCCGCCTGCGGCGATCGCGATGGGCCCC
>CAZWQJ010000173.1:0-2251 GCA_964635825.1 uncultured Victivallales bacterium
GATCAGTACTACTACGACAAAGGTGTCGCCTTCCTGCGCGACAATCCGCGCCGCATTCCCTGGATGATGCTCGGCAAGATCGTGCGCGCTTACGTCCCCATCCCCTGGACGGTCAGCCCCGCCTCCCTCGCCCTCGCCGCCATGCGCACCGTCTTCTACCTCTTCGCCCTCTGGGGCCTGCTCCGCTTCTGGTCGTCGTTCGCACCGCTCTTCCGCGTCATCCTGGTCGCCATGGTCCTGACGAACCTCGCCATGGTCCTCATGTTCTACGGCTACTCTCGCTTCGCCTTCGCCATCGAACCCTTCTTTATGCCCCTCGCCGCCGCCGCCGCCATCCACGCCGCGCTCCGCATGAGGCCGGCCGGGACAGAGCCCGGCCCTCCAAGGACCAAGCGGAACGAGGAATTGATTTGAACATCCAACATCCAACATTCAACGCTCAACACCGAACTTCGGATTTTCCGGACTTGAACGTTGAGCGTTGGGTGTTGAGCGTTGAACGTTTCCAAGGCTCCGTTCCATCCGGCTTCGCTCAGAAGCTTCGCCGGGACACGCCCGGCCCGCTGACACCTGACACCTGAACCCTGACACCCTCTTCCTCCCCAACCCCATGGATGTAATCCTCACCATCGACGTCGAAAGCTACACCGGCAACTACGAGCGCGAAGTGCACGCGGATGGCCTCGGCCTGAAGTTCATCATCGACGCCTGCCGCCGCCATGATGCCGTGGGTACGTACTTCGTGGAGTCCCTCGGGGCCACCCGCTGGGGGCGCGAGCCGCTGATGCACATTGTCAACACGCTCCAACGCGCCGGCCAGGAGGTGCAACTGCATCTGCACCCCGTCACCGCCCGCATCGACGGTTTCAGCGATGAAGAGGATGTCCTCTGCCATCGCGACCTCGCCACCCAGACCATGCTCATGCGCCGCGCCCTCGAGGAGCTGCGCGCCTGCGGGGCCACCGGCGTCACCGCCTTCCGGGCCGGTGATCTCGGCGCCAATGCCGACACCCTCCGGGCCATGGCGGCCTGCGAGCTGCATATCAGCGCCAACCGCGACCTCGATCAAAAAAGCTCCATCCGCAGCCAGCTCAACGATCACTTCCCAGCGCGCAACGATCTCTCCGCGCGCGATGGCATCATCGATATCCCCGTGACCGCCCTGCGCAGTTCCGTGCCTCAGCTGGATGGGCCCTACCGCCATCTGGAAATCTCGGCGATGGGCCTGCAGGAAATGTGCGACGGCCTGCGCCGCCTGGCTGATGCGGGCTATGCCTGCGCCGGCATTCTCACGCATCCCGGCGAGTTCTTTCGCTACCGGGGCCGGCGCCCCATCGCCATCGAAAAGAACCGCCGCCGCCTCGAGGGCGTTCTCGCCTTCGTCGCCGCCCAGCCGGACCTGCGCATGGTCACCGTGGGGCAGGCGGCCGCCCGTACCGATCTGCCGTCGCAACCGCCTCCCGATGTCCGCGCGCGACCGCTCTGGTCGTGGTTGCGCGTGTGGGAGCAGGGCCTCGATCGACTGCAGGCGCGCGTGGCACGCTGAGCGCACCCGCACGGCCAGTCGGGCCCGCGGAATTGACCTTGTTGGACGGGCGGAAAGCCCCTAGTGTTTGGAAATCAGGCTTCAAGCGGAGGATCCATTGTGCGCGCACGCCGTGAAAGCGATTACACGCAACCGTCCGAGTATTGCCCGCACCCCGAATACTGGCACACCGCGGACTGCGAAACCACCGAGGTCGAGGTCGTCGAACTGGTCGGCGCACTGATCCGGGCCCTGCAGCCCGAACTCGTGGTCGAAACCGGCACCTACAAGGGGCTGATGGCCTTCGCCATCGGCGAGTCCCTCAAGAAGAATGGCCACGGCCGCCTCATCACCTTCGAGGTCGATCCGGCCCTCTGCGAAGTCTCGCGCCGCCTCTGCCGCCGCCTGCCTGTGGAAGTGCGCCATCAAAGCTCGCTCGAATGGACCCCCAACGGCCCCGTTGATTTCTGCTGGCTGGACTCCGGCCTCGATACACGCGTGCAGGAGTTTGAGCAGTACTACCCCTACATCCGCGGCAAGATCATCGGCATCCACGATACCGCCCCGCATCATCCTGTCCGCAAACTCGTACTCGATAAAATCAGCGATCGCATCTCGCCCATGTGGCTGCCCACCCCGCGCGGCGTCATGCTCGCCCAGGTGCTTTAAGGTGTAGAGGGTGTCGGGTTTCAGGTGTCAGGCAATGAGACCGGCAAAACATCGAAC
>CAZWQJ010000173.1:2351-3674 GCA_964635825.1 uncultured Victivallales bacterium
AACATCGAACGCCCAACGTCGAAGTCAGGCGCAGATCCGGACTTCGGTGTTGGATGTTGGATGTTCGATGTTCATGTACCGTAGGTTACGACTGACACCTGACACCTCCCTCTTCCATGCACACCATCAAATACCTGATCCTCGGCGCCGGACCTTCCGGACTGACACTGGCGCATGCGTTGCGGCAACGGGGCGAGTCGTCGGTCCTGGTCATGGAAAAAGAGGCCGTGGCGGGCGGGCTCTGCCGCAGCGAAATCGTGGACGGCGCCCCGCTCGACATCGGCGGTGGCCACTTCCTCGATACGCGCCGCCCGCGCGTGCTCGAATTTCTCTTCCAATTCATGCCGCGCTCCGAGTGGGATTCCTTCTCGCGCATCTCCACCATCCGGCTGCGCGGCGTCGAGATCGACTACCCGTTCGAGGCCAACCTCTGGCAACTCCCGGCCGAGGCCCAGGTCGACTTCCTCGAATCCATCGCCCGAGCCGGCTGCGTGCGCGGGCTGCCCATGCCGGAGTCGTTTGCCGAATGGATTACATGGAAACTTGGCGACAGAATTGCCGAGGAGTACATGCTGCCCTACAACCGCAAGATCTGGTCCATCGACCTGGACCGCCTTGGCACCTACTGGCTCCACAAGCTGCCGAACGTGTCGTTCCGGGATACACTGCGCAGCTGTCTGGAGCGGCGCCCGCTTGGGGACCTCCCCGGGCACGCCACCTTCTTCTACCCGCGCGCCCACGGCTACGGCGAAGTCTGGCGCCGCATGGGAGCCGACCTCGGCGATGGCTTGCTGCTCCACACGCCGGTGCAAACCATCGATGTGGCCAACCGCGTCGTCAATGGCGCTTTCCGCTATGAGACCCTCGTCACCACCATCCCCTGGACGCTGTGGCGCGAGGCGGCTTCGCTGCCGGCGGAGCTGCAGGCCGCCATCGGCCAGCTCGAATACGCCGCCATCGATGTTGATTACCACGCCGAAGACCCTGGCAGCCGCGCGCACTGGATCTATCTGCCCGATGAGCGCACCGCCGCGCATCGCATCCTCGGCCGCCAGAATTTCTGCGCGGGCAGCCGCGGCTACTGGACGGAGACGAACGCGCGGCGCTCGGCGGCCCCTGCCGGCTGGCGCCATCACAACCCCTTTGCCTACCCATTGAATACGCGCGGAAAACCTGCAGCCGTCGAAGCGCTGCAAGCATGGAGCGCCGCCCATCACATCGTGCCCCTCGGTCGCTGGGGACGCTGGGAACACATGAATTCCGATGTCGCCGTCGACGAAGCCCTCGCCGCCGCCGACCGCCTGACACCTGACACCTGACACC
>CAZWQJ010000173.1:3774-5525 GCA_964635825.1 uncultured Victivallales bacterium
CCTGACACCTGACACCTGACACCGGCTTCCCCTCAATGCGTATTTCTCTCTGCCTCATGGTTTGGAACGAGCTGCACGGGTGCAAGTTGGATGTTCCCCGTCTGCCGCGGGCCGCGTTCGACGAGGTCTACGCCATCGATGGCGGCAGCACGGACGGCACCGCCGAGTACCTGCGCGAACAGGGCATTCCCGTCCACCGCCAGCCGCGCAAGGGGCTCAACGCCGCCTACTGGCATGCCATCGAGGTCTCCACCGCCGACGCCGTCGTTGTCTACTTCCCCAAGGGCACCGTCCCTCCAGAGGATGTACTGAAATTCCGGCCACTGCTGGAGGCGGGCAATGCCCTGGTCGTCGCCAGCCGCTGCCTGCGCGGCTCCCGCAATGAGGAAGATGCGCGCCTGCTCAAGCCCCGCAAGTGGGCGGTCCTCTCCCTCGCCATGCTCGCCGCGCTACTCTGGCGCCGAGAGGGGTACCGCGTGCGCGACGTTCTCCACGGCGTGCGCGCCTACACCGTCGCCGGCTTCCGCCAGATGAACCCCGGCACCGAAGGACTCTCGATCGACATCGAATGCGTCGCGCGCGCCTACCGTCGCCGCCTCCCGCGCGCCGAGTTTCCAACCACCGAGGTCGCGCGCCCCAGCGGCCAGTCGCGCTTTCCCTTCTTCAAGACCGGCATCAAGATCCTGAAGTATCTGCTCCGTGAACTGCGGCGCCGCGACTAGCCTGCCGCTGGCGTGCAACAGGTAGACCGGCCATCCGATCCGTGCAATCGTGAATGTCACCCTTCATACCCTGGCGGATCTGCCCGAAGATGCGCTGGCGCTTTGGCGGCGCATCCTCACCGCCCAGGATCCAGCCGGGGCCTTGACGGGATCCCCCGAGTGGCTCGCGCTGATGACCGGAGATGCCCGTGCCGTCTCCGCCCTGGTGGCCCGCGATTCCCAGTCGCGCGCCTGCGTGGTGCTGCCCGGCATCCGCCGCCCATGGAATATGGAATTCCGGCTGCTGGGCCGGCGCCTGTGGTCTCGCTCACTCGACACGCTGAAGATCGGCGGGGGCGACCTCCTGGCCGACGGCGCGGACGCCGGTGCAGTCGCCGAGGCGCTGCGCGAGGGATTCCGGAAACTGCCGGACGTGGCTGCAATCTGGTTTGAGCATGTGGCCGATGACGCGCGCCTGCTCCTCCTCGAATCTGCCGCGCGTCGCAGCGGCAGCGCGATGCCCCTGCGCCTGGCCACGGCCTTGCCTCACTACCGGCTGCGCTTGCCGCCGACTCATGCCGAGGCACTGGCCCTGCGCTCCGGCAAGAGTCTCAGCCGCCTGCGCTCCAAAGAGAATGCCCTCGCCCGCGAAGCCGGGGCCCCCATCCGCGTCGTTGAAATCCGCACGCCGGAAGACTGGGCGCCATACGAAGAACGCATCGAGCGCCTGATGAACGCCTCCTGGCAGGCGCAGTTGCTCGGGCACGAGTTCCTCCTCGACCGCGTGCGCGGCACCGCCCTGCGCGGCTGGCTGCGTGCCTTCCTCCTGCTCGCCGGCGAGGAACCGCTCGCTTTCACGCTCTACTATCAGGGCATGGACACCATCAGCTCCGCCGCGCTCGGCTATGACCGCCGCTACGCGCGCTTCTCGCCGGGCGCCATCCTCTTTCGCCACACCCTCGAGCGACTCTACGCCGCCGACACGCCACGCATTCTGGACTTTGGGGAAGGGGATGCGGACTACAAGCGCCAGTGGTCGAACGAACGCGC
>CAZWQJ010000173.1:5625-9683 GCA_964635825.1 uncultured Victivallales bacterium
CTCGCGCAGGGTGCGCACCCCTCCGAGCAGGCGCGCAAGCGCCCAACCCCGAGCCCCATTTCGGAAGACGACTTCGTCCGTCCGCATTTGGGCTTCTTCGCCGCCGAGACGGCCCTTGTAATGGATGTCGCCCGGCGCCGAATCGATCGTGCGGACCCCGTGCGTCACCGCCTCGCGCAGGTGTTCCAGATACAGCACCCAGCCGAGGCGGAACTCGGCGAATTCCTCGTCGTACTGGTTCGCCAGCATGAAGCTGGCGGTGCCGGCGGTGAGCACGAAGCGGAACGCAATCGGGCGCTCGCCCAGCGAGGCCACCCAGACATCGAGCTGCCCGCCCGGCGTCAGGCTGTGCGCGGTCAGAGCCTCCCAGAAAGCGCGATCTGTGTCCGTGGCGAAGCGCAAATCGCCATCCTCCCGTGCCAGCCACGAGTGGCGCTCCACCGTTCCCAGGTCGGCGTACAAAGCGGCCGCCGCCGCCGCATCCGGATTGCGCACGTGCCGGATCGCCGCGCCGGGCTCGCGCAGAAATTTGCGCGTGTAGGACTCAATCCGCTTCACGGATTTGGACGCCGCGTAGGGCTCGAAGGCGGTCTCGAGCGGATTGACAATCGTGCGTCCACGCGGCAGCGAGATGCGGTGGCGGGCGTACGTCGACAGTGCCCGCAGCAGAGCCGCCCGCTCCGGCGCGGCATCGTCCAGCGGTCCGAAGCGCAACACGTCCCATCCCGGCACCTCGTGGAACAGTGCGCGCACCAGGGCCTCCGCCGCGGCATCGGCCTGAGCCGGCACGCAGGGAAACGAGCGCAGTGGTTGGTAGAACCCCGCCAGCGAGAGGTAGCGCAGCCCCTGCGAGCGCCGCTCGATCATGGGGAGGATCGCCACCGTCCGGCCGGCGTCATCGTGAGCGGTGACCACCGTGGTGTTGCCCGTCCACGGTGCGCGCATGCCGTACGCGTGCACCCAGTCGGCATACCAGGCATAGGTGAACAGGCCCTGCTCCGGGGGGCAGGCGGCCAGGCACTCCTGCCACGCCGCCGCCAGGGGGGGCAGCTCCCCGCCGCTTCCCCGCTCCACCCGCGTCTGGATCGTTCCGTTCATGGACTCATCACTGAATGCTGGCCGTCCATGCCGTCCTGCGGCATGATAACGTCCGGACTGTTTTAGGTGTACGCTCGGCGTAGCGCAAGCAAAGTTCGATGGCCGGGTGGTTGGGACGGATGCGCCCGCCGCCGAACACAAGAGCAGCGATCATGGAACCCAAGCCTCAGACCGCGAGCCCCGTCCCGGATCACGTCCGTGCCCAGTACCCGGACCGGCGCTTCTTCGAATACCGCGAGTACTTCCTGCGCCACCTCATGCGCGACGTCATGTCGCGCCTGCCGCCGCGTGCGAAAGAGGCACCCGCACCGACCGCGCTCGATGTCGGCTGCAATGGCGGCCGCTACACCGCCTTGCTTGCCCACCATGGGCTTCGCGCGCATGGGGTCGATCTCGCCCCGACGCTGATCCGCGACGCCCGCGCCGCGCATCCGGATTGCACCTTCGGCACCGACGATGCCCAGCAACTGTCGCTTGCAGACGGAGCGGTAGACTGCGCGGCCTCCTTCGGGTTGCTTCAGGTGTTGCCCGATTGGCGCCGCGCCTTGGCCGAAATCGTGCGCGTGGTACGCCCCGGCGGCGTGGCACTCGTCGAAACCAATCGCGCGTTCCCCTGGTGGGAGGCCGCCGCCAAGAGCGCCCTCTATCTGGCCCGCCGTTCGCTGCCGCCGGCGGATGTCCGCCACTTCTATGAGGCCCACACGCAGGGCGCCAGTCGCCCGCTCGAGCGCGGCTTGCGAAAATTCTCCTGGCCCGATCTGCAGGCGGCCGTCGGCGAGCTGCCGCTCTCGCGCGTGATCGTGCACGATCCGCGCAAGCACCGCGTGTTGCACGATTTCATGTGGGCCGTGACCCTCATCAAACGCGCGGATGGCGCGGCGCCGATCGACGGGCCGGAAATCATCTGGTGCCCACACTGCCTGCACGTCGGCGTTATCCGCGTGCGGGAACACCGAGCGTGAATATTAAGAACCTGAGAACCGCGGATGGACGCAGATGGACGCGGATACGTCACCGCACGTGCCGCATCTGCGTTGATCTGCGTTCATCTGCGGTTGACCTGCATTCTGCGAACTGAACGGGCTCCCATGGATATCGTGATCATCGCCAACGCCTGGGCGGCCGCCCGCGACAACCCCACCAGCAAGCACCAGATCGCACGGGAACTGGTGCTGGCGGGCCATCGCGTGCTTTGGCTCGAAGGGGCCGGCATGCGTCGCCCAAGCCTCGGTTCCGGTCAGGACCGCGGCCGCATCGTGCGCAAGCTGCGTGCCTCCTTGCGCGGCGCGCAGCGCATCCCGGGCGCCGACTTGGGGCGTCCCGGCGCGGCGGCGCCCACCGGCGCGTTGTGGGTGCTGGCGCCCTTGCTGATTCCGTTGCCGCGCTACGCCTCCGTGCGCGCCTTCAACGCCTGGCTGTTCCGCGCCATCGCCCGCGCCTGGTGCCGCCGCCTCGACTTCAAGCGCCCCGTCCTCATCAACTACGTCCCTGTACTGGCCGGCGTCATGCGCCACTGGCGGCGCGGTCGCCCCGCCGGCGGTGCCGTCGTCTACCACTGTGTGGATCGCTGGGACCAGTTCGGCATGTACGACACGGCCTTGATGTCGGCCATGGACCGCAACTGCCGCGCCTATGCGGAAGTGGTCATTGCATCCTCCATGGCGCTGGGTGCCCACTGCCGGGCCGATCACACGAATGTGCACATCGTCGACCACGGCGTCGACTATCCGCACTTCGCCCGCGCGCTGGCGGAGCCCGCCCTGCCGCGGCCGGCCGATTGCCCGCCCGGCGCGCTCGTCGGCTTCATCGGGCTGCTCTCCGAGTGGATCGACCAGGCTTTGCTCGTGCGCCTGGCCCGCGCCGTGCAACCTGCCTCTCTCGTTCTGATCGGCAAGGCCGATGTCCCCATCGACGCTTTGCGAGCGGAGCCGAATATTCACATTCTGGGTCCGCGCCCCTTTGCGGAGTTGCCTGCCTATCTGGGCGCGATGACGGTGGGCCTGATCCCGTTTCAGGTGTCGGAGCTTACGCGTGCCGTGAATCCCATCAAGCTGCGTGAGATGCTGGCGGCGGGGTGTCCGGTGGTCTCCACCGCGCTGCCGGAAGTTGAGCGCTACGCGGGCAGGGGAGGCGTGCAGGTGGCGGCCGATGCCGACCGCTTCGTGGCGGCGGTCCGGCACGTGCTCGCCAGTCCGCTCGAACGCGCGGCGCGCCTCGCGCTCAGCGCCCCGATGCAGCAGGAGACCTGGGCCGCAAAGGTGAGTGAGATCCTGGCCCGCATCGACAACGCATCGCCGCCCCGAGGTGCCCGATGACCCACGTGGCCGACGCCTCTGGATTGCTGGACCTGCTGCGGGCGGATCTGCACGCCAAAGCGCGCTGGCTCTATGGTTCCGATTCCCCCCGTGCCCGCCTCAAGGCGCTGCTGACCGATGGCACGCCCGCCATGATCGTCTACCGGCTTATGCAGGCCGCGCAGCGCCGGCGCCTCGCCCCGCTGGCCATGCTCTGCAACAAGATCAATGCCATTGGTAGCCGCTGCATCATCGGGCGCGACGCGCAATTCGGTCCCGGCTTTGTTCTGGTGCATAGTTACGGCGTCGTGATCAACAGCGCGGTCCGGGGCGGGCGCGATGTGAAGATCGAGCACCTGGTGACCATCGGGGCCGAGCGACAGGCGGCGCCGACGCTCGGGGATGACGTCTTCATCGGCGCGGGGGCGAAGGTGGTGGGTAGCGTGCGCATTGGCAGCCGCACGCGCATCGGCGCCAACGCCGTCGTCATTCGCGATGTGCCGGATGACGCCACCGCCGTCGGCATTCCCGCGCGCAACATCGAGCGCGGCAGCGCCGTGGCTTCGCTTGCGCCGGACGAGGTGCCGCCGGCATGATCGCCGTCGAGATGCTGCTGGTGCTGCTCGGTGCCTCGCTGGCGTACGCGTGGCTGCTCTATCCCGTCGC
>CAZWQJ010000174.1:0-3771 GCA_964635825.1 uncultured Victivallales bacterium
CGAACTGCATGCCTTCCACGACATCGCAGGTCGTCTCGATCGTCTTGGCTTCCTCGACCGTGATCGTGCCGTCCTTGCCGACCTTGTCCATCGCTTCGGCAATCTTCTCGCCGATCTCGACATCCCCGTTGGCGGAGATCGTCGCCACCTGAGCAATCTCGGTGTGCTCCTTGACCTTCTTGGACTGCTTGCCCACGGCCTCGACGATGGCGGTAACCGCCTTGTCGATCCCGCGCTTCAAGCTCATCGGGTTCGCACCCGCGGTCACGTTCTTCAGGCCTTCGCGATAGATGGCTTCCGCCAGCAGCGTGGCCGTCGTGGTGCCGTCACCCGCGGCGTCGCTCGTCTTGCTCGCCACTTCGCGAACCATCGCCGCGCCCATGTTCTCAAAGCGATCCGGCAGCTCGACTTCCTTGGCCACCGTCACACCATCCTTGGTGATCGTCGGCGAGCCGAAGCTCTTGTCGAGAATCACGTTGCGGCCCGCGGGGCCCAACGTCACCTTCACCGCGTTGCTCAGCTTGGTCACGCCCGCCAGAATGGCCTGGCGCGCCTCGCTGTCGTACTTCAACATTTTACCCTTGTCAGCCATAATCAATGCTCCTTCGCGTGGTCGCCCAATGGGCGCCGCGGCTTGTTACTCGATGATGCCCAGGATGTCTTCTTCGCGCACGATCTGATACTCGACTTCGTCGATCTTGACTTCGCTTCCGCCGTACTTCGGCAACAGGACGCGATCGCCCTTCTTGACGTTCATCGGGATCAGCTTGCCCGCATCATCGCGCTTGCCGGCGCCGACGGCCACGACCTTGCCCTCGGTGGGCTTCTCTTTGGCCGAGTCGGGAATGATGATCCCGCCCTTCTTGATCTCTTTCTCGTTGATTGGCTGGATCAGAACGCGATCCCCAAGTGGCTTAATGTTCATCGTCGACTACTCCTCCTCTGTGTTGCGTGAGCTCGGAAGACGCCGCGCACCGTCAGGTACGCTTCTTCTTGTCGTCATCCACCATTTCGAAATCGGCATCAATCACATCGTCCGGGCCGCCATCCTTGGCCTTCGGCTCGTCGCCCGCCGGCGCTTCACCCGCGCCCTCGGCTGCGCCGCCCGGCGCCCCGCCGGCCGCCGCACCGCCCGCCTGCGCGCCACGGGCATAGAGATCGGCCGAAACCGCCTGCATCTGCGTGTTGAGCGCTTCCACCGCGCTCTTGATCGCCGCCGTGTCGCCGCCCTTGATCGCGGACTTCACGTCTTCAACCGCCTTCTCCACGCCCGCCTTCTTGTCGGCCGCCACCTTGTCCGCCTGCTCCTTCAGCAGCTTCTCGGTCTGGTACACCAGGTTTTCGGCCTGGTTCTTCGCTTCCACCGATTCGCGCTTCAGGCGGTCTTCCTCGGCGTGCTGCTCGGCATCTTTCACCATCTGCGAAATCTCGCGCTCATTGAGCCCGCTCGAAGCGGTGATCGTGATCTTCTGCTGCTTGCCGGTGCCGAGATCCTTGGCCGACACATTCAAAATCCCGTTGGCGTCGAGGTCGAATTCCACTTCCACCTGCGGCACGCCGCGCGGCGCCGGGGGTATGCCTTCCAGATGGAAGCGACCGATGCTCTTGTTGTCGCCCGCCATCTTGCGCTCACCCTGCAGAACGTGGATCTCCACCGACGGCTGGTTATCCGAGGCCGTGCTGAAGATTTCGCTCTTCTTCGTGGGAATCGTCGTGTTGCGCTCGATCAGCGTGGTAAACACGCCGCCCAGCGTCTCGATGCCGAGCGACAGCGGCGTCACGTCGAGCAGCAGCACATCCTTGACTTCACCCTTGAGGATGCCGCCCTGGATGCCGGCGCCAACCGCCACCACTTCGTCCGGGTTCACGCCCTTGTGCGGCTCGAGCCCGAATAGCTCTTTCGCCTTTTCCTGCAGCTTGGGCATGCGCGTCTGGCCACCGACCAGCACGACCTCGTCCACCTTGCTGATGCCGGAGTCCCGCAGACACGCGCGGCAGGGGCCCATCGTCCGGTCCACAAGCTTCTCGGTCAACTGCTCCAGCTTGGAGCGGGTCAGCGTCAGATTCAGGTGCTTCGGCCCGCCCGCATCAGCGGTGATGAAGGGCAGGTTGATTTCCGTCTGCTGGCCCGTCGAGAGCTCGCACTTGGCCTTCTCCGCGGCTTCCTTCAGACGCTGCAGCGCCATCGTGTCCTTGGTCAGATCGATGCCGTGCTCTTTCTTGAACTCCGCGTTCAGCCACTCGATCACCGCCTGGTCCATGTCGTCGCCGCCCAGGTGCGTGTCGCCGTTCGTGGCCTTGACCTCGAAGACGCCGTCGCCGATGTCGAGGATCGAAATATCGAAGGTGCCGCCGCCGAAATCGTACACGGCGATCTTCTCATCCTTCTTCTTGTCCAACCCGTAGGCCAGCGAGGCCGCCGTGGGCTCGTTGATGATGCGCAGCACTTCGAGACCCGCGATCTTGCCCGCATCCTTCGTGGCTTGGCGCTGGCTGTCGTTGAAGTACGCCGGCACCGTCACCACCGCCTGCGTGATCGTCTCACCCAGGTAGGCCTCGGCGTCGGCCCGCAGCTTCTGCAGAATCATCGAGGAAATCTCGGGCGGCGAATATACCTTGTCCCCAATCTTGACGTGGGCATCGCCATTCTTGGCGCGCACCACCTCATAAGGAACCAGCGAAATCTCGTGGGCCACCTCGTCGAACTTCCGGCCCATGAACCGCTTGATCGAGTACACCGTGTTGCGCGGGTTCGTCACGCTCTGGCGCTTCGCCGCCTGACCCACCAGGCGCTCGCCACTCTTCGTGAAGGCCACCACGGACGGCGTGGTCCGCGCCCCTTCGGCATTCGGAATCACCACCGGCTCGCCGCCTTCCATGACGGCCATACAGGAATTCGTCGTCCCCAAATCAATACCCAATACTTTGGACATGGCCGCTCACCTTTCTCTCTCACTGAAGGCACACTTGAAAGCGCAGCTCCTATCAAGCAGGGAGCGTGCCAATAGGATGCGCATGACGCTTAACCATGCTCGTAATCCATTTACATACAAGTGTTTATATAATATTTAGAAATCAGAGAACGCTTCACTCCTCCCGCCGCGATAGCGCCATTGTGTCCCACGTCTGGGTATTGAGCCACGCTGTGGCGTCAGCTTGGCGCAGTCGCGCGCCCCGCGCCAGAGCGTCGGATCGCGCCCACGCGCGGGAGCAAGCCTGCACACGAATCTGCGTGACGCGCCGCGCCTCCGGACTACAATCCGAAGTCCATATGAAAAACACCCCTTCGAAGTCGTCGCCCCGTGACCGCGCCAACGGAACCCCGCGCCGCAAGATCTATCTCTGCGGCCCCATCATGGACGAATCCGATGGCAAGGCGCGCGAGTGGCGCACCGTCGCCACCAAGAAGCTCAGCAAGCAGTTTACGATCCTGAATCCGATGCGCCGCAACTTCAAGGATCGCGAAGTCGACAGCGCCAACGAGATCGTCGAGTTCGATCTCCAGGACGTGCGCGATGCGGACATCATCCTGGTCAACTACAACAAGTCCTCGATCGGCACGGCCATGGAAGTCTTCTATGCCTCGCATGTCCTCCAGAAGTTCGTGATCGCCTTCTCGCCATTCACCTTCAAGGACTGCAGCCCCTGGATGGTGCGCTTCTGCACCAAGATCCTGCCGACCCTCGAGGGCGCCGTCACCTACATCAACGAGCACTTCGTGGTCCAGCACTTCGATTGACAAGGCAGAAGGAAGATGTGAGAAGGCAGAAG
>CAZWQJ010000174.1:3871-6180 GCA_964635825.1 uncultured Victivallales bacterium
GCGAATGTCTTCGCGAAATCGACGAAACCGCCTACTGGCTGGAACTCATGGCCGATAGCGAACTCGTCGCGGCTGAACGCCTCGCATCCCTCCGCCAGGAAGCCGACGAACTAACCGCCATCTTCTCCACCATCGTTAAACGCTCAAAAGAGTAAATCCTCCAACTCCGAAACTTCTACCTTCTCACTTCTTCCTTCTTACTTTCTATGACCACCATCATCATCGGTACCGGCCAAGCCGGCTGCAGCGTCGCGCGCGAGTTGCGCCGCCGCGCGCCCGACGCCCCCATCCTCCTGCTGACCGCGGACGACGGGCGCGTCTACTCCAAACCCTCTCTTTCCTCGGCCTTCAAGGACGGCAAGACGCCCGCGCAATTGGTGATGCAGGACCTCGCGACCTTCGCCGCCAAGCAGAAACTCGAGGCGCTGCCGCACGCCGTCGTACGCGCACTGGACATCGAGAAGAAGACGGTCCTGTTGCAGGACGGCACCACGCGGACGTGGAGCCAGCTCGTGTTGGCCGTGGGCGCGGCCCAGCGCGACCTGCCGATTCCCGGCGCCGATCGCATTCGCACCGTCAACAGCCTCGCCGACTACGAACACTTTCGGGCCACGCTGGCGCCGGGCTGCAGCGTAGCCGTGATCGGCGCCGGACTGATCGGGTGCGAGTTCGCGCACGACCTCACCACCGCCGGCCATCGCGTCACCGTGGTGGAGCCACTGGGCTGGCCACTGCCCACGCTCATCCCGGAGGCCGCTGGCCGCACCCTGCAGTCGGCCATGGCGGGCATGGGCGTCACCTGGATCTTCGGGCGCAAAGCGATGGCTGTCACCCCGGCACCGGAGGGCTCCGCGCTGGAACTCGACGACGGCAGCCGCGTCGAAGCACACACGGTGCTGGCGGCCACCGGCCTGCGCCCGCGCACCGAACTGGCGCAGGCCGCGGGCATCGTCATCAACCGCGGCATCTGCACGGACCGCCACCTGCGCACGAGCGCGCCGGATGTGTACGCGATCGGCGACTGCGCGGAAACCGAGGGCCGCATCATGCCCTACATCATGCCCATCATGTGCGCTGCGCGCGCGGTCGGCGCCACGCTGGCCGGGCAGCCGACCGCGGTCGCCTACCCCGTCATGCCCGTGGTCGTGAAAACCCCGATCTGTCCGGTGATCGTCGCCACACCTTCCGGCCCATCAACCTGGGAAGTCGAGACGACGTCCGATGGAGTGACCGCACGGGCACGCGATGCGGCCGGCCGCCAGATCGGCTTTGTGCTGGCCGGCGCCGCCGCCACCATGCAGCGCCAGATGGAACTCGCCGCCGAAACCGTCAACCCCTGGACCGATGGCGAAGCGAAGGTCTGAGTCAACCGGCTCAGCCGGAGGCCTCGCCCTACCGGTTGACGACAAGCGGTGCACGGGTAGGGCGAGGCCTCCGGCCGAGCCGCATGGGATCATCAGCGATGCGCGCCACAACAGGTGGCCCGGCCGCTTCCGCCTTCGCCAGGCGGCTTCGGCGGACGAGCCGCGAACGGGCATGCGCTCGTTAACCGCTCCCGCTCAGCTCACGCTCTCGGCACTGTAACGGGCCATGAGCCCGGTGCGGACGGCGTGGCGATGGACGCGGGTGAACACGGCGCACGCGAGCACCAGCGACAGTGCGGCAAGCGCGGCACCGGCCGCGAGGGAGCCCGCGGCCATGTGCCCGCCGGCCGCGAGGGTTCGGATGCCCTCGAAGACGTACGTCGGCGGCAGCAGGTACGACACCACCTGCATCCACGCCGGCAGCGTGGAGACCGGATAGAAGACGCCCGCGAACGGCGAGATCAGCGCGGGGATCGGCCAGATGAACCACTCCGCGGCCGGCCCGAACCGCAACACAATCGCGCACGCCACGATGCCCAGGGCGATGCCGAACACAAACAGCTCCAGCAGAAACGGAATCAGCAGCAGGCCATACGACACAAACGACAGCCCGAACACACCCGACGCCAGCACCAGCATGACCACCAGCCCCAACGTGCTCGTGGCGATGCTCGACAGCACCAACCCGGACAGGTATTCCGAAAGCCTCAGCGGCGTGGCAAACAGGTTCAAGAAGTTGCGCGACCACACATCCTCGAAGAACGCCATGGTCACGCCCTGCATGACGCGCATGAAGAAGTCCCACAGCAGCACCGCCCCCAGCAGCGACGGCACAAAGTTGCGCGCGTCGGTGGCGATGCTGTTGAGGTAGCGCGTCATGAACCCCCACAGCAGGATGTCCACGGCCACCCACGCAAAGAGCGGCACCACCCGCGCCGGGCTGCC
>CAZWQJ010000174.1:6280-9679 GCA_964635825.1 uncultured Victivallales bacterium
ACGGCCGCGAAATTCGTGTGCGTCAGGGCCGCCGAGCGCTTCGTCGCCAAGTCCACGCCGGCAATGTGAATGCTTCCGGCGTCCGCCGCCAGCACACCCAGAATCATGTTGATGGTCGTCGTCTTGCCCGCCCCGTTGGGCCCCAGCAACCCCACGATCTCGCCGCGGTTCACCGCGAACGACACCCCATCCACCGCCACCGTCGCACCATACGTCTTGCGTACGTCGCGCACCTCCAGCGGCGGCACACCACCGGCCACGGTCGCCACGTCCCGCATCAGGACTTCGCCTTCCGCCGCCGGCGCTTGCACGAATCCTTCAGCCAGGCCGCATACCCCGCCTCCGGCACCTCCCCCGCCGCCAGCGCCCGCGTCATGACCAGCACTTCCTCCTCGGACGCGGCGAACGCCTCTCCGTTCACGCCCAGAAACGTGAACGCCGCCATGAAGCCAGTGCGCTTGTTGCCATCCAGAAAGGGGTGCTTCTTGACGATGCCGGTGGCGTAAGCCGCGGCCAACTCGAAGAGCGTTGGCTTCTCATAGGCATGACGATGCAGAGGCCGATGGAGGGCGGACTCCAGCAACCCGTCGTCACGGATACCCGCCAGCCCGCCGAACCGCGCGAGCAGCTCCTCGTGCACCGCGAGAACGACGTCGCGCGTGAGCCAGACCGGCTCATTCATTTCGCCAGCTCGCGTAGCGCGTTGCGATAGCGTTGCATGCCATCTTCGGCAATACGCATCATCGTGTTGAACCGCACCGCGCCCGCCGTCACGCGCAGCGAGTCATCCGGCGCCTCGGTCAGGTAGAGCACCGCCCCTTCCCGAACCTTGAGCGCGTGAATGGCCTCCTTCGGCAGCACGATCCCCAGCGAGTTCCCGATCTTGCGCACTTTGGTCTTCATCGTCATGTTATAACATTAGTAATAACGCGGCCGGCGGTCAAGCACGTGCGGCACTGGCTCCTGAATGCTGCGGTGGTTGGCCTCCGCCTCGCGGCGGATCACCGTGTAGACCTCATCCGGAACCTCGCGAACCGTCAGCGTCTTCATATCGTCATCACAATTCTGACTGCATATTGCTGTCAACCGCCGTCACCCAGGTTCCGCCGTAGGACGGTGCTCCCGCGCTGTCCCCCAATCTTTCCTCGAGAACGGACGACCCGGAGGACCCTCCCACGCCACGCGGGTTCGATAAGGAGGACGTTTGCAGCCCATTGAAAAGGGACGCCATGGCATCAAAGACGGCTCGGCGGGACGCCTCGCCCTACCCAGAGGGCCGACTTGGGCAAGGTAGGGCGAAGCCTCCGGCTGAGCCGGGTCATTTTCAGCGGGCTGCTACAACCCCAATTCCCCGTCGTGGGCTTTGGGCTTGAGGCCGAAGCGTTCGTAGCAGAGGTCGGTGGCCATGCGGCCCTTGGGTGTGCGGCGCAGGTAGCCCTCCTGGATCAGGTAGGGCTCGTAGACATCCTCGATCGTGTCGGTCTCCTCGCTCACGGAAACGGCCAGCGACCCCAACCCCACCGGGCCGCCGGCGAACTTGTGCAGGATCGTGTCGAGGATACGCTTGTCCATTTCGTCGAGGCCATGGCGGTCGATGTCGAGCATGGTGAGGGCCTTGTCGGCAACCTCGCGCGTGATGCGGTTGTCGGCGCGCACCTGGGCGTAGTCGCGCACACGGCGCAGCAAGTTGTTCGCGATGCGCGGTGTACCGCGCGCGCGGTGGGCGATCTCGTCGGCGCCGTCCGCATCCATCTCGACATTCAGAATGCGCGCCGAGCGCTCCAAGATGCGCTTGAGTTCGTCGGCCCCATAGTAATTCAGCCGGCTGGAGATGCCGAAGCGCGAGCGCAGCGGCGCGGAGAGCAACCCGCTGCGGGTGGTGGCGCCCACCAGCGTGAAGCGCGGCAACTCCAGGCGCACCGAGCGCGCATTCGCGCCCTGGTCGATCATGATGTCGATGACGAAGTCCTCCATCGCCGCGTAGAGATACTCCTCCACCGTCTTCTGCATGCGATGGATCTCGTCGATGAACAGCACGTCGCCGCGCTCGAGCCCCGTCAGCAGCCCGGCCAGGTCGCCAGGCTTGTCAATCACGGGGCCGGACGTAACCTTGATGTTGCAGCCCATGGCCTGCGCCACAATGTGCGCCAGCGTGGTCTTGCCCAAGCCCGGCGGGCCTGAGAGCAGCACATGATCCAGCGCCTCGTTGCGCTGCTTCGCCGCCTGGACGGCCAGCTCCAGCCGCTCGCGCACCTTCCCCTGCCCCACAAAATCCGTGAATTGGCCCGGCCGCAGGCTAAGGTCCAGCTCCCCATTCGGGCGGTTCAAGGTGTCCGTCATCAACCGATCAGCCATGGAAAAACCCCTCGGATTTCAGAACCGCTGATGGGCGCAGATTGACGCAGATAGCCATCCACTCCGTTCCGGATCTGCGTTCATCTGCGTCCATCTGCGGTTCCATTCCGTTCTGCTACGCGCTGAGCGCCTTCTTGATGAGGGCTTCCACGCCGGCGTCGGCGGGGAGCGCTTTGCGCGCCGCCAGCACCTGCTTGCGCGCGTCTTCCTGCTTGTAGCCCAGGGACACCAGCGCCGCGATCGCATCCCGCAGCCGCAGGTCGCCATCGGTCAGATCCTCGGGCCCGGCCAGCGCCTCCAGCGCCTCGCCCTCGCTCAGCTTGTCGCGCAACTCCATGCTGATGCGCTCGGCGGTCTTGCGTCCAATGCCCGAAACCCCGCTCAGGCGCTTGATGTCATTCGTCACGATCGCCGCCTTGAGTTCGCGCACCGAGAGGCCGCTGAGCGCGCTGAGGGCCAGCTTCGGGCCGATGCCGCTGACGTCCAGCAGCAGCCGGAACATGCGCCGCTCGCCCTCGGTGGCGAAGCCATATAGCAACTGCGCGTCTTCACGCACATGGTGGTGCGTGAGCAGGCGGCTGCGCGCCCCGACCGCCGGCAGGCGGTCGTAGCTCGACAACGGAATGTGGACCTCGTAGCCGACACCCGCAACATCCAGCACGACATGCGTCGGCTGTTTTTCCACGAGCAACCCGTCAACAAAGGCAATCATGGCCAAATCCTTTGCGCCCGCGCCCGCGGCGGCGGGGCACCGTGATGGGCGGAGTCTGGCGTGTCCCCTCCCGCAATTCAATGCTGAAAGCGTATGCGGGTGTGTACGCCCATCGTGCGTGGCACGCGGCTCTGTCGCGTGCGTCCGGAGGCGCGGGACAGGAGCCCCGCGCTACCCCGCGGCTAACTGTCCCTCACACGCGCGAGGCGCGGCGCTTGCCACGCGCCCGCCTTCACCGCTATCGTCACGAGCACGCAACGAACCGCGCGTTTCACCACGAAGAGCGCGGAGGCCACGAAGGAAGATCCCCCTTCGTGCTCTTCGTGCCCTTC
>CAZWQJ010000175.1:0-9654 GCA_964635825.1 uncultured Victivallales bacterium
GATGAGGTCGTCGCCGGTGAGGGCGGTGTTGCGGTCGATCTTGCCGTCCTTGCCCTTGGGCGCGGCCCACGTGGCCCAGCGGTAGGGCTTATCGAGGATGTGCGTGTAGGGCTTTCCGCCGAGGGCGGCGGCGGTGGCCTTGTCGGACTCCAGCGCGTCGAGGTATTTCAGGAACAGCAGCCAGGAGGTCTGCTCGGTGTAGTCAAGTTCGCTGGTGCAGCCCGCGTCTTTCCAGAGAACGTCGTCGATGTTTCTGAAGGCCTGTTCAAACATAGTCTTCCTTGTTCAATGCACTAGCGGCCGTGAAAAGCATTACAGAGCGGCGCGGGTGGCACCGCGCCCTCCCAACTATGGGCATGGTTCAGCGCTTCCACAGGCGGGTGCATGTCCATGAGCTACCACGCTACGCCCCGGCCCGCAAGTCCGGTCAGCGCTTGCGCTGGTGCAACAGGCGGGCTAGCATGAGTGGCTTGGCTGCAACATTCTTCCCTGAGGTATCCATGGCAAACGGTAAGAAGTACTGGGTTGGTTTCGATTTGGGCGGCACGAAGATGATGGCGGCGGTGTTTGATGCGGAGTTCAAGCTGCTGGCGAAGGACCGGAAGAAGACGAAGGGACACGAGGGCCAGGTGGCGGGGCTGGAGCGGATCATCAACCTGATCAAGTCGGTGTTGGAGCAGGCGCAGGTGAAGGAGAGCGAGCTGGCGGGGATCGGGGTGGGATCGCCGGGGCCGCTGGATCTGAACCGCGGGCTGATCGTGGACACGCCGAACCTGGGCTGGAAGGATGTGCCGCTGCGGAAGGAACTGGAGAACGCGTTTGGCTGTCCGACGGCGGTGTTGAATGACGTGGATGCGGGCGTGTATGGGGAGTACCGCTTCGGGGCGGCACGCGGGGCGCGGTGCGTGGTGGGGATTTTTCCGGGCACGGGGATCGGCGGTGGCTGCGTGTATGAGGGGCAGCTGATCCGCGGCAAGGTGTATTCGGCATTTGAGATCGGGCACGTGCAGGTGCTGCCGGACGGGCCGCTGTGCGGCTGCGGCAACCGGGGCTGCGTGGAGTCGCTGGCGAACCGGCTGGCGATTGCGGGGGCGGCGGCACAGGCGGCATACCGTGGCGAGGCGCCGCATCTGCTGGCGCTGGCGGGGACGGACATCGAGAAGATCCGCAGCGGGATGCTGGCGAAGGCGATCGAGGAGGGTGACGACAGCATCCGCGATATTGTGGCGCAGGCGGCGCGGTGGATTGGGCGCGGGCTGGCGGTGGCGGTGAACCTGATGGCACCGGACGTGCTGGTGCTGGGCGGCGGCCTGGTGGAAGCGATGCCGAAGCTGTTTGAAAAGGAGGTCGCCAAGGGCGTGGAGGCGGGGATCATGCCGCCGTTCCGCGGGCAATACCAACTGACGATCGCGAAGCTGGGCGACGACGCAAATGCGACCGGCGCGGCGGCGTGGGTGGAGCATGTGGTGAAGGAAGCCAAGGAACGCAAATGACAGCGGCCCAGCCCAATGCCAGCCCACCGGTTCCGGCGCGGCGCTCCGGCGACGCATCGACGAGCGCCGTGCGAACGGTGGCGGTGATCGATATTGGCACCAGCTCGATCCGGGTGAACATCGCCGAGATCGACGGGGTGGGGGTGGTGCGTCCACTGGATGCGCTGACGCAGCAGGTGAGCCTGGGGCAGGACACGTTTACGGGCGGGGTGATCGAGCGGCCGACGCTGGCGCGCGTGATCGAGATTTTAAAGCGTTACCGGGCGGTGATGGAGCAGTACGGGGTGACGCAACCGGAGCAGGTGCGGGCGGTGGCGACGAGCGCGGTGCGGGAGGCGCGCAACCGGGACTCGTTTCTGGACCGGGTGTACATTGCGACGGGGCTGCAGGTGGAAGTGATCGATGCGGCGGAAGAGACGCGCCTGACGTATCAGAGCATTGTGCCGTACGTGATGCGAGACGAGGCGCTGGCGGCCTCGCCGACGCTGGTGGTGGAAATTGGCGGCGGGAATACGGAAGTGCTGATGCTGCGCGGCAAGGACGTGCTGTTCTCGCACAACTATCGCTTCGGATCGCGGCGGGTGCGCGAGATGCTGGAGAAGTACGGGTTGGTGGACGCGCGGTTGCGGCGGTTGATGGAGCGTCAGGTTGAGGTGATCGTGCAGCAGGTGCGGCAGACGGTGGAGATGACGCACGCGCCGAACATCGTGATGCTGGGGGGCGAGGCGCGCCAGGCGGCGGACCAGTTCAACAAGGAATGGGACATGGGGCAACTGGCGCGCATTCCGATGCGCCAGTTGGGCACCTTTGTGGACGGTATTCTGGAGCTGCCGGTGGAAGAGGTGGTGCGGAAGTACAAGCTGCTGTTTGCGGAAGCGGAGACGCTGGGGCCGACGCTGTTTGCGTATCACCAGATGGGGCGCGCGTTCAAGGTGCGGCATCTGCTGGTGTCCAAGGCGACGATGCGCGACGGGCTGCTGGTGGAGATGGCGACGGGCGGGCGGTGGTCGGGTGAATTCTTTCAGCAGATCGTGCGCTCGGCGATGGATCTGGGGCGCAAGTATCAATACGACGAAGCGCACGCGACGCATGTGGCCACGCTGTGCCGGGTGATTTTTGACATGCTGCGTCCGAATCACCGCTTGGATCCGCGCTTCGGGTTGCTGCTGCACATCGCGGCGCTGCTGCACGAGATTGGCGGGTTCGTGGGCGGGCAGGGGCATCATAAGCATTCGATGTACCTGATTCTGAACAGCGAGCTGTTCGGGATGAGCAGCCGCGAGTTGCAGATTACGGGTCTGGTGGCGCGCTACCACCGGCGTGCGGAACCGCAGCCGGAGCACGAGGTCTATGCGACGATGGACCGCGAGGGGCGGATCCTGGTCAGCAAGCTGGCGGCGATTCTGCGGGTGGCGGATGCGCTGGAGCGGGCGCACGTGCAGCGCATCACCAACATTTCCTGCGCGATTCAGGACGGGGATTTTGTGATTGGGATTCCGGATGTGGATGACTTGAGCCTTGAGCAGGTGGCCATGCATCAGAAGGGGAATATGTTCGAGGATGTATTCGGCTTGCGGGTGGTGTTGCGGAAGCTGCACCCGGGCATGACGGTGGGGGCGCCATGACGGCGAAGCCATTCTTCAACCGGGAGCTAAGCTGGCTGGAATTCAACCAGCGGGTGCTGGAGGAAGCGCAGGATGCGGGGGCGCCGCTGCTGGAGCGCGTGAAGTTCCTGTCGATCACCAGCTCGAACCTGGACGAATTTTTCATGGTGCGGGTGGGTGGGCTGCAGGTGCTGGTGGAGGACGGCAGCCGCGCGCGCGATCCGGCGGGCATGACGCCGGGCGAGCAGCTGAAAGCGGTGACGGCGCGGGTGCACCGCATGGTGAGCGACCAGTACGCGTGTTTCATGGACGATCTGGAGCCGGCGCTGCGGACGGCGGGGATCCACCGGCTGACGATGTCGGCGCTGGACGACCGGCAGAAGGAGCACGTCGACGAGTTTTTCAGCGAGAGCGTGTATCCGGTGGTGACGCCGATGGCGGTGGATCCGGAAGCGCCGGCGCCGCTGTTGACGAGCCGGACGCTGTATGTGGGGGTTCGCCTCAAGCAGCCGGTGGAGCGGGCGGCGGGCGCGGCGGCCACGGGCAAGGGTGCCAAAGGCGCGAAGGGTGGGGAGCGGCCGCGGCTGGTGCTGCTGCCGATCGGGCAGGCGCTGGGGCGGCTGGTGCGGCTGCCGGGGACGACGAAGGGCTATGCGTACATCACGCTTGAAGACGTGGTGGCGGGGCACGTGGAGCAGTTCTTCCCGGGCGAGGAGGTGGCGGAGACGGCGGTGTTCCGGGTGACGCGCAACGCCGACCTGAGTGTGCGCGAGGACATGGCCGCGGACCTGATGGCGCGGATGGCCGAGGTGCTGACGGCGCGCAAGCGCAGCGACTGCGTGCGGCTGGAACTGCAGGCGGGCACGACGCGCGCGATGCGGGTGGCGCTGCAACGGCTGCTCGATACGGAGGATTTGTATACCTACGACATCCGCGGGCCGCTCGACTTGTCGTCGTTCATGGAGTTGACGAAGGTGGGTGGGTTCGATGCGCTGCGGGAGACACCATGGCCGCCGCAGGCGTCGCCACGGCTGGCGGACGGGATGCGGATTGTGGAGGCGATCGGGCAGGGGGACCTGCTGCTGTTTCACCCGCAGCAGAGCTTCGATCCGGTGGTGCGATTCGTGGACGAGGCGGCGGACGATCCGGATGTGCTGGCCATCAAGCAGATCCTGTACCGGACCAGCCGGCAGAGCCCGATCATTGCGGCGCTGGCGCGGGCGGCGGGGCGCGGCAAGTATGTGACGGCGATCGTGGAGCTGAAGGCGCGCTTCGATGAGGAGCGCAACATCGAGTGGGCGCGGGCGCTGGAGGAATCCGGCGTGCAGGTGATCTATGGCATCAAGGGGCTGAAGACGCACGCGAAGGTGTGCATCGTCGTGCGCCGCGAAAGCCAGGGGATCCGGCGGTACGTGCATTTTGGTACGGGTAATTATAACGAGGTGACGGGGCGGCTGTACACGGACATCAGCTACCTGACGTGCAACCCGGAGCTGGGGGCGGACGCATCGGCCTTCTTCAATACGATCACCGGGGATTCGCAGCCTGGGCGGTACACGCGGCTGGAGCAGGCGCCGCTGGGGCTGCGCGGGGCGATCCTGGCGCTGATCGATGGCGAGGCGGAGCGGCGGCGGCAGGGGGAGAAGGCGCTGATCATGGCGAAGCTGAACTCGCTGGTGGATCCGGAGCTCATCCGGGCGCTGTATGCGGCGTCGCAGGCGGGGGTGGAGATCAAGCTGAACGTGCGCGGGATCTGCTGCCTGCAGCCGGGCGTGGCGGGGCTGAGCGAGAACATCACGGTGGTCAGCATCGTGGACCGGTTTCTGGAGCACGACCGGATTTTGTATTTCCGGCATGGGGGGGATGAGCGGCTGTTCATCTCCAGTGCGGACTGGATGCCGCGCAACCTGGACCGGCGGATCGAGCTGCTGGTGCCGGTGCTGGATCCGGAGTGCCGGCGCCAATTGTTGCGGGTGCTGGAAATGCGTTTTGCGGACAACGTGAAGGCGCGGGTGTTGCGGCCGGACGGCCGCTATGAGCGCCTGACGCCGCAGGGCCGGAAGGACGCGGTGCGCAGCCAGGAGTCGCTGTACAAATTGGCGTGTGAGGAGCGAGCGGAGGCGGAGAAGGCGCGGCCGACGGTGTTTGAGCCGCACCGGTCGCCGGCGAGCACGAACTGAAGGGTGGACGGTGAGTAAGGGCACGACGATCGAGGTGCTGTGCGCGCAATGCCGCAACGAGGATGTGCACACGGAGTGGGTGACGCGACTGGCGCTGCGCATGTTCGACGCGTCGGCGGCGCGCCTGGGCTGGGGGGCTCGCGAGCGGCGCTTGCTGGAGGCCGCCGGGCGGCTGCACGATATTGGCTATGCCGAGGGCGGGATGGGGCACGCGCCGCGAGCGGTCGCACGGGTGCTGGAGACGCCGCTGGCGGGATTCACAACGGCGGAGCGGCGGGCGATTGCCGGGATCATGCAACTGCATGGCGCACGCCTGGATGAGGTGCTGGCGGGGCGCGTGGGGGCGGGCCTGCCCAGCGACCGGCGCACGCGGCGCCTGGGGGCGATCCTGCGGGTGGCAGACGGGCTGGATTACGGGCATATCCAGAACACGGACATCCGGCAAGCGCGATGGGGGCGCGAGGGGTTGGTGGTGCGGCTGCGCAGCCCGGTGTATGCGGGCAATGTTCTCAAGGCGGAAGCGAAGGCGGAGTTGTGGCGGCACGTGATGCCGGGCGGGATCCGCTTTGTGGTGGACGATGCGGATGGGGATGGTGCGGTGCGCTGGGGCGGGAAGCTGACGGCGATCGAGGCGGCGCGGCGGCTGCTGTTCATGCAGTACCGGGCGATCCAGAAGCAGGCGGCGGATGCGCTGGTGCTGGATACGTCGGATCCGCTGCACGATCTGCGCGTGACGGCGCGGCGCGCGCGGGCGCTTTTGCGCTGGTTTCAGCCGGAGTTGCCGGCGGGGGCGGCGGACTTGATTGCGCGGTTGGGGTGGCTGTGCACGGAGCTGGGGCCGGATCGTGACGAGGATGTGTGGCTCACGCGCCTCGGGCGTCCGCCGATTGCGGAGCCGTTGGGGGGCAGCAGGGGGTGGGGCGCGTACGTCAGCCGTCAGCGGCGACGGGTGGCGCAGGCGCGGCGGCATTTGCGGACGGTGGTGAAGGCGCCGCGCTTTCGCGAACTGACGACGGGCCTGGCGCATTTTCTGCGGGTGGAGTTGCCGGCGCACGCGAAGTTGCGGCGGGGGGCGGAGGCGCGGGCGTATCTGCGGCGGCGGCTGAGACGGGCGATGAAAGCGCTGCGGGAAGAAGAGCTTGGAGATGGGCGCGACGTGGAGGCGCTGCATGAGGCGCGGCGGCGGTGCCGGTCGGCGCGCTATGGGGCGGAGTTTGCCATGCCGGTGTTGGGCGAGGCGGCGGTGGCGTTGTCCCAGCGTCTGAAGCGCGCGGCCGATGCGCTGGGAGATGTGCACGATCTGGATGTGGCCTTGGTGCGTGTGCGCGGGGAGCGTATGGCGCCGCCGGGGTTGCTGCCCCTGTTGCGGCGACAGCGGCGCGATGGGCGCGATGCCGCGCTGCGGGCCTGGGCCCGCTTGAGGCGCAAGCGGACCCGACGACTTGCCAGGCGCGCGCTGGGGTGATGGGAGCGGAGTGGGACCTTGGGACTGTGGGACCTTGGGACCACCAACCTTCGCTGGGCACCTACGGGCCCCGCTGTTACGCGGTGGCAATATTCGGGTGCGCGGTCGGGACGGAGCCCGACCCTCCAGAATCCTCAAGAGAGCCGCTAATTTCACAAGATGGAGGGGTGGGCCCTTAATCCTTGCGTCCGCTTCCGTGAATTTGTGGACGCGACGCGTCCGCCTTGATGGTGGAGACTCAATTCCGGCGGTTTGCGCAGCAGTGTTTGAATTTGCGGCCGCTGCCGCAGGGGCAGGGGGCGTTGCGGCTGGCGGGGGCTGGCGAGCGGGGGATGGCGGTGGGGAGGGATTCGCCGACGAGCGTGGCAGCGGTGCGGCGCTGGGTGCGGATGTCGTTGGCGAGGGCGTGGAGGCGAGGGCCGGCGTGGTTGTAGAACTGGAGCCAGCCGGCGCAGAGGGAACTGCGGGGCATGGGGCTTTGGGCGAAGGGCTGGCGGTGCTTCATGCAATCGCCGGCGCACCAGTCGAGGTGGGCGCAGGCGGCGCAGGCGGGTGTCCAATCGGTTTTGCGGGCGGCGAATTGCTGGAAGCGTGGGGCATCGAGCAAGGCGGCCCAATCGTCGGTCATGATGTTCCCGAGTTGGAGATCGGGCTGAACGAAGAAGTCGCAGGGGTAGACGTTGCCGTTGTGTTCGACGACGAGGTAGCCGTCGCAGCGGCGGCTCATGGTGCAGACGATGGGCTGGCGATCGACGGTTTTGGCGAGGATGGCGTCGTGGTGGCGGATGGAGACGCGGCGGACATCGGCGGGGTGCCAGGCGTCGAAGAGCTCGCACAGGAAGCGCCCCCATTCGGGTGCGGTGATGGCGTAAGGCTGGAGGGAGCCATCGGGGGCAAACTCCACGCAGGGGATGTACTGGTGATAGAGGAAGCCCTGGTCGACAAGGTAGCGGTAGACGGTGGCGGCGGAGGCGACGTTGGCCTGACTCACGAGGACGAGGATGTTGACTTCGGCGTGGTGGCGGCGGAGGCAGTCGATGCCGCGCAGGACATCGGCATGCGAGCCGCGGTCGCCGAGGGTCAGGCGGTAGCGGTCGTGGAGGTCGGCAGGGCCATCGAGGCTGCAGCCGACAAGGAACTGATACTCGGTGAGGAAGGCGGCGAAGGTGTCATCGATCAGGGTGGCATTGGTTTGGAGGCCATTGGAGACGCGGGTGCCGCGGGCGCCATGCTGTTGCTGGAGGCGCACGACCTGTTGGAAGAACTCGAGCCCCATGAGAGTGGGCTCGCCGCCCTGCCAGCCAAAGGCGTGTGTGGCTTGGGGGGTGGCCATGAAGGAGGCGACCAGGCGCTCGAGAACCGCCGGTGACATGCGATGGCGTGGGGTGTCAGGGAACAAGTCGCGCTTGCAGCGATAGAAGCAGTAGCGGCAAGCGAGGTTGCAGTCACCGGAGGCGGGCTTGATCAGGAGCGAGAACGGGCGCATGGTCCATCAGCGTTCATCCGCGTCAATCTGCGGTTCGGCGTTTGGGGTAGGAGGCTTCGACGGAGATGGCGATGCCGCCGCGCGGGCGGAAGTCACCGCGGACGATGGCCTGGCGCGGGCGGATGGCGCGGATGAGGTCGTCGAGGATCTGGTTCACGACTTCTTCGTGGAAGGCGCCATGGTTGCGGAACGAGAAGAGGTAAAGCTTGAGGGCTTTGCTCTCCACGCAGGCCTTGTTGGCGACGTAGCGGATGGTGAGGTGGCCGAAGTCGGGCTGGCCGGTGATGGGGCAGATGGAGGTGAACTCCGGGCAGTCGAACGTGATCCAGTAATCGCGGTTGGGATGGGTATTCGGGAATGACTCCAGGATCGCGTCCTCCGGGCGGGTGGGATAGACGGTGCGCTGGTTGCCGAGGAGCGTGAGAGGATGCGCCTTCTTGTTGGTGCGTGTTTTGGCCATGGCTGGAGTCTTGCAAAAGGGGGGCGAGACGTCAAAGGGTCGCTGGACATCGACTTTGGCTTTTCCAGAGGAACAGCAGAACCGCAGAATATCCAACCGGAGAATATCGAATGAAAGGGGAGAAGGGGGTATGGTCGTGGAAACGGAGAGGGGGCGGAGATGGGGTGCTACTGTGAAGAACGCCAGCGCAATCCGAAGATGACGGAACTGCTGAAGGAATTGCCGCCGGGCTACTGCGGCGTGTGTTCGGTGTGCGGGGCACCGGGACACACGCGGGCTCATCCCTCGTTGCCGCTTTCCGATGCCTGGTGCGATGCGCATTACGCCGCGCTTTCCTCCCGCCTTTCGATCCGTCCTGACACGCTTCTGAAGATCGCCATCATCCTGGTCGCCCTGTTCTCGCTGGGGGCGTCCTTGTGGCGGTTGTGGCGATAGTCGCCCCTGAGTCCCTTTTGGGGTTTGCATCTGGGGGAGGAGTCCTGTATGGTCCGGAGCTCGATGTGCCCATAGCTCAACTGGACAGAGCACCTGACTACGGATCAGGAGGTTGGGGGTTCGACTCCCTCTGGGCACGCCAGTCACCAGATCGCCTCGCTGCGCTCGGCGCACGGTGACTGGCGGTGCCGCGGGGCTCAGGGTTCAACGGGCGGCTCAACACCAGGGCCCAACACCATTTACGGGGCACCCTCGGGGCGTGCGTCCTGCACACGGTTCTCCTGAGGGCTCTGGGTGCGGGCTCCGGTGGCGCCGGCGCTGGTGGGGAACGCGAAGCCTTTATCGTGAAAGAGATGGAGGCAGGCGGCTACGGCGTCCGCGTCATAGAGCGTTCCGCGGTGTTCGGTGATTTCCTGGAGGGCGGCGGCGATTCCCAAGGCGGGCCGGTAGGGGCGATGGCCAGGACGCGACGAGCCCCTCGTACTACTATCAGGCAACTTCTTGTTTTCCTGAGAAGATTTTCAGCCACAA
>CAZWQJ010000176.1:0-9560 GCA_964635825.1 uncultured Victivallales bacterium
GGCGCGGATGCGCGGCAACAAGGCTGTGCGCTCGGCCAGGTAGTCCGTCATCATCGGCATGCCCGGCGCAATCACGCCGCCCACAAACGCCCCATCGCCATCCACCAGGTCGACGGTCAGCGCGGTGCCGGCATCCGCGATGATGACCGGGGCGCCATGGCGGGCAACGGCACCGACCGCGCTGGCGAGCCGGTCGGCCCCGATGCTCGCGGGGCGCGGGTAGCGGATGCGGATGCCGAGGTCAAGCCGGTGGGAAAACAGCAGCGCCGGTCGGCCCGTCACGCGCCGCAGCGCGCTGCGCCACCGGGCCGTGCAGGACGGCACCACCGAGGCCACGATCGATCCATCGACGCGCGTGCGCCCGAGCACACGCCGGATCGCCTGCTCGGCAGCCAGCGCCGTCACCCCATGGCTGGGCATACTGACTCGGCGGCCAATCCGCTCGCCTCGAGCCAGTGCCACCGTGGTGCGCGTGTTGCCGATGTTGACGACGATCGCGTTCATGCCAGGCCCAGGTCCGCGGTGATTTCGAGGGACAGGTCGGCGGCCGGCGCCGAGTGCGTCAGGCAACCGAGCGACACGGCATCCACACCCGTCGCGGCGACCGCCTCGATGTTCGCCAGCGTGATGCCGCCTGAGGCCTCGAGCCGGCACGCGCCCGCCACGCGGCGCACGCAGGCGACCATGGCCGGCGGTGGCATGTTATCCAGCAGGATCCACTCCGGGCGCGCTTTCAGGGCCTGCTCCAATTCCTCGAGCGACTCCACTTCCACTTCAATTTCGAGGGATGGATACTGCGCCCGCGCCCGCATCACGGCCGCATCAAGGCCCAGCCCGCCCGGGCCGGCCGCGAGGCGACGGTGGTTGTCCTTGATCAGCACGCGATCATAGAGCCCGACGCGATGGTTGCGACCGCCACCCATCCGCACCGCGTACTTCTCCAGAACGCGCAGCGTCGGTGTGGTCTTTCGCGTGTCGAGGATCACAGTCCCGTGCGCGGAGACGCGCTCGACGAAACGGTGCGTGAGCGTGGCAATGCCGCTGAGGCGCTGCATGAAGTTCAGCGCCGTTCGCTCGCCCGTCAAGACGGCACGGGCGGAGCCGCGCAACGTCATGAGCACATCCCCCGCCCCGGCCGGGCTGCCGTCCGGCACCACCGTCGTGCAAACCAGTGCGGGATCCACAGCCGCGAAGACCGCACGGGCGACCGGTCCGCCGCAGACGACCAGATCCTGCCGCGCCTGGATGACGGCCTCCACCTGGCGCCCCGCTTCCACCAGCGCCAGCGACGTGGCGTCGCCCGGCCCCACGTCCTCCTCCAGCGCACGTCGGATCAGGTCCTGTACCTCGGGCACTGCCGCGATGTCGTCAACCGTCATGACCGCACCAACTCCCCGGAGTTTGACCGCAGACGAACGCCGATGAACGCGGATGGGAGGAGCATGGAACCGGCATCAATGCTACTCGTCATATGCATGAGTTCCGTTTGGTGTCCCTTGCCGCAACGGGCTTTCAATCAGCGTCCATCTGCGTTCATCCGCGGTTGACACTTTTCTTCCGTGGCACCTGCGCATTCCCGACCTCGTCACGCCGGCCCGCTCCAGGAGATGGGCATGTAGACACCCTCGAAGAGCCGGTCCCCCTCGACTTCCATCAGAAAACCGTGATCGATTCTATGGTAATTATGCTGATGGTCATTGGAATGAACGGAGACGGAGAACAGATACGCTCCCGGACCGAGTGCCAGGGGCTGCAGCCGCAACGTGAGCGTGCCGCGGCCGTCGATGACCGGGATCGCGTGCTGCTCGATCTGGGTGTTGTTGCCGTAGACGCGCGCGCCCTGCTCCGTCGCAATGCTGAAGCCGAAGACGGGATTCTCGATGCGTCGGGACGCCTCATAGGAAATGCGGGCCTCGACCGCTTCGCCAAAGCGGAAGCGTTTGCCGGCGACGCCCTGCGCGTTGCGGAACTCGACGCCGGTGATCTTGACCTCGCCGGTCCCCCACTCCCGCCGCGCCGCACGAATGCGCTCCATGCGCGAATGCTCCTGGTAGCGGGCGATCATGTCGGGCGGGTCGCCGATGCCGGTCACGCGGCCCGCGTCCAGCAGCAGGATGCGGTCGCTGATGGACTGGATCGTATTCAGGTCGTGCGAGATGATCAGCATCGTCTTCCCACGGCGCCGGAACTCATCCATCTTGTCGAGGCACTTGCGCTGGAAGACCAGGTCGCCGACGGCGAGGACCTCGTCGATCAGCAGGATGTCGGGATCCACTTCGACCGCGACGGCAAACCCAAGACGGACATACATGCCGGAGGAGTAGTGCTTCACGGGCTGGTCGATGAACTCCTCGATGCCGGCGAAGGCGATGATCGCATCGAAGCGGGTCTGCATCGTCTTGCGCGTGAGCCCCATGACCGCGCCCGCCAGGAAGACGTTTTCGCGGCCCGTGAGGTCCGGGTGAAAGCCGGCGCCCAGCTCGAGCAGCGAGGAGATGGTGCCATGCGTGGTGATGCGGCCGGTGGTGGGCCGCTTCGTGCCGGCCAGCAGCGCGAGGAGCGTGCTCTTGCCGGCGCCGTTGGCCCCGATCATGCCCAGCGTTTCGCCGGGAGCCACGGCAAACTCGATGTCGCGCAGGGCCCAGAACTCGCGCCCCTGGCGGCGTCCATCTCCGGGGCGGACCGTATCCAGCACGGCCTGCTTGAGCGTGCGCTTGCCGCCACGCATCGGGTAGCACTTCGAGACGCCCTCAACCTGGATGGCGGCGGTGCCCATTAGAGTTCATCCCCCAATTGGTCCTGCACCCGCCAGAAGAGCCAGAGCCCGGCCAGCAACACCGCCGCCGCGCTGCACAGCGACAGCGTCAGAAACGCGCAGCCGGGATTGGGCCACGACAGCAGGGCCATGCGGTAGAGCGTGACAATCCCCGTCATGGGATTCAGGAAGAAGGCCGCATGAATGTTGCCGACAAAGGAGGCATTATCCAGGACAAGGCTGTCGGGGTAGATCACCGGCGTGGTGAAAAACCAGGCCAGCATGACCATCGAGACGATGTGCTCGGTGTCGCGGAAGAAGACATTGGTGGCGCTGAAGAGCAGCGCGACTCCGAAGACCAGCGCCAGTTGGGCGCCGACAGCGAGCAGCAGCCACCCCGGCGGGCCGAAGTCCACGCGCTCGATCAGCAGGTACACCAGCAGCACCGAGGAGGAGAGCAGGAAATTGACGAAGTTCGCAAGAACCGTGCTGGCCGGCAGGATCACCCGCGGAAAATTGGATTTGGTGACGAGGTTCGCATTGCCCACGATGGCGTGCAGCGAGTCGCCGAGGCTCATGGCAAGGAATTGCCACACAATGATGCCGGTCACGAGCATGGGCAGGTCCATCGTGAAGCGCATCAGGCGCAGAAAAAGGGCGTAGATCAGAATCATGAACAGCGGCGCCAGCAGCGACCAGAAAAAGCCCAGCGCCGAATTCTTGTAACGGATCTTGAGGTTGCGCCCGACGAGAATGGCTACCAGTTCCCGGCGACGCACAATATCCCTGAGCATGGACAACATGGCCGCCGATTCTCCGCCCTCGCTGGAGCGAAGTCAATATCGGGCGTGGCGGCACCCGCGGCGCGTGGCGGATCCCCGCTTGACCCGTTGGGGCGTGGTGACGGATTCTTCCGGAAACCAGTCGCAGGAGGCCCGCATGCGTATCCCCATCACGATTGCCCACTCGGTTGATCCGAAGCGGAAGCTGCCGATGACCATCGACCGCTTTGAGACCTACTTCCGCATCGCCGCGGAGATGGGGTTTCATTCGATCTCCTACGACCAGATGGAAGCGTGGATGGAGGGGCGCGGAGAACTCCCCTCGCGGCCAATCCTATTCGACTTTGACCATCCCGAGTATTCGCTCTATCGCCAGGTGTGGCCGGTGATGAAGGCGCACGGGTTCACGGGCAACCTGTTCGTGAACACCGGACAGATGGAGAAGCTGTATACAGACGGCCAGCAGCACGACCCCGCCCGCATCACGATGACCTGGGAGGAACTCGGCGAGATGGTGGCGGGCGGCTGGCAGATCGGAGCCCATACGCACACGCACCCGAACATTTGCGATCTCTGCATGGCCGATCCATCCGGCGACAAGATCCGCTGGGAACTGGACACCTGCAACGCACAGTTGCGCGAACGCCTGGGCATCGCGCCACGGGCGTTTGCCTACACCGGCGAAACGTTCCACTCGCTGGCGGAGGTGGAGGTCAAGGCGCGCTATCGCTTCGCTCGCCTCTGGATCACCGGCGAAGTGTATTGGGCGGATGGGCAACTGATGAGGGTGCAGGACGTGATGCGGCAACCGGGCCCAGACGAAGCCGATGGCGGCCCGCCCACCGCCAGCCGCTACATCACTGCAGCCTCCGATCCCTTCCGCCTGCCGTCCATGGGATTGGGCTACCTGGCCTACGAATACGACGCCTTCCGCCGCTACCTGGAGGGGGCGCTGGAGGCATGAGACGGAAGCGCCAGCGGCCGAGTCTCCGCATCCCCGATGCTGGAATGAACATCGAACACGGAACAACGAACATCGAACCCCGAAGTTCGGAAGTCTGGGCCTCGATGTTCGGCGTTCGATGTTGGGTGTTCGATGTTTTGTCGCACGCTCACTCAATCACGGCGGGCATCCATTCGCGCACGGAGTTGATCAGAAACAGGCGGGTGCCCGGGAGCAGTTCCGCGCACATGACCACGTCCTCGCGGATCTCGCCGCGCGCGAGCAGGTGGGCACGATAGAGCCCCGGCAGGAGCCCGCAGCGCAGGGGCGGCGTGACTCGCACCCCGCCGCGCTCCAACACCACGTTGGCAATGGTGGACTCCGTCACTTCGCCGTACGCGTTGAACAGGATGACATCGTCGACCCCAGGCCGCGCCGCGCGCGCGCGCTGGTAGCGGCGGCGGTCCGTGGTCTTGTGGAACAGCCGCGGATCCGCGGCGTCAACCGCCTCGGCATCCAGCGCCACGCGCAAGGGGTTCGGCAGCGGCATCGCCGCGAGCGGGACAGCCTCCACACGCGGCATGCCGCCGTCGCCAATCACCAGGCGCACGCGCTGGGCCTCAGAGGAAAAGCCGGCGGCGGCGGCCAGCAACGCGTCGCGCACGCGGGCGGAATCCAGCGGGATCCGGAAATGCGCAGCCGAGCACTGGGCGCGGGTAAGGTGTTCCTCCAAAAGAAAGAACCCATCCGCCGGCGTCCAGCGCAGTGTTTCCAGCAGTTCGATGACAGCGGACATCGTAGATGTTCTCCGACGCGACCATTGAACCGCAGAACCGCGAACCGCGGACAGCAAAATCCGACCCAAGACGAAGCGAAAGGCCAAGGAACCGCTGATGGACGCGGATGAACGCTGATCGCTCGTTGAGCACCGTGCGGCCGTCTTCATCTGCGCGTGTCGCGGGGAGCGTCCTGGTGGAGCCGGGTCTATCTGCGTCCATCTGCGTCCATCTGCGGTTACGCCTTCTTCTTCTGTTGTCGCCATGATGAACGTTCGTTCACCGCTTGCCGGTCGGGGTGAATCCGGCTAGACTGCCGCCATGACTGCCAGTTCGACGCCCCCCACCCCTTCTCCTGCAGACGGGCTTCCGCCCTGGCTGGCGGATTTGAATGACCGGCAGCGTGAGGCGGCCACCCACAACGGCGGGCACCTGCTGATCGTGGCCGGGGCCGGCAGCGGCAAGACCACCACCCTTGCCTGCCGGGTGGCGCACCTGATTGCCGGCGGCGTGGCGCCCGGCCGCATGCTGCTCCTGACCTTCACGCGCCGCGCCGCCGAAGAAATGCTCAAGCGTGCGGAGTCCTACGTCGCCAGCACCGCCACCGCCTCCGGCCGCGTCTGGGGAGGAACGTTTCATGCCATGGCCAACCGCCTGCTGCGCATCTATGCCAAGGCCGCCGGACTCTCCAACGATTTCACCGTGATGGACCAGGCCGACGCCGAGGACGTGCTCAACGTGCTGCGCCAGGAACGAGGACTCGCCGCCAAGGAGAAGCGCTTCCCGCGTAAGAGCACCTGCCTCTCGGTCTACTCGCGCTGCGTCAACAGCGGGGACCCGCTCGCCGACGTGCTGCGCCGCCACTTTCCCTGGTGCGCCAACTGGGAAGCCGAATTAAAGGGGCTGTTCCAGGAGTATGTGGCGCGCAAGCAGGAGCGCAACGTACTGGATTACGACGACCTCCTCCTGTACTGGGCCGAGCTGCTGGCCGATCCGGCGCTGGCGCGCGACATTGGGGCGCGCTTCGAACACATCCTCGTCGACGAGTACCAGGACACCAACAGCCTCCAGGCGCGCATCCTCCTCGGGATGGCCACCGCCGGCGCCCGCATCACCGCCGTCGGCGACGACGCCCAGAGCATCTACAGCTTCCGCGCCGCGAATGTGCGCAACATGCTCGATTTCCCGCAACAGTATCCGGGAGCCACGGTGGTCACGCTCGAACAGAACTACCGCTCGGTCACACCGATCCTGAAGACGACAAACGCCCTGATTGCGCAGGCGAAGGAGCGCTTCACCAAGGACCTGTGGTCGACGCGCGGTGACGGGCAGCGGCCCTTGCTTGTGACGTGCCGCGACGAGGCGGACCAGGACCGCTACGTGACGGACCGCGTGCTCGAGCACTACGAGGCCGGCGTGGCACTGAAGCGCCAGGCGGTGCTCTTCCGCGCCGCGCACCATTCGGCATCGCTGGAATTGGAACTGGCCCGGCGCAACGTCCCCTACCACAAGTACGGCGGGCTGCGCTTCCTCGAGTTCGCCCACATCAAGGACGTGATCGCGATCCTGCGTATCCTGGAGAACCCGCGCGACGACATGGCCTGGTTTCGCGTGTTGCAGATGCTGCCGGGCATCGGGCCCGGGGTGGCCGCGCGCGCGCTTCGCCACCTCGCCGAACATCAGCGCGACCCACGCTCGATCGCGGAGTTCGCCGCGCCGCCGCCCGCGCGCGAGGGGCTGAAGGCGCTGGCGGCGTTGGTGACTGACCTCAACGCAGAGCCGGCCAGTACGCCGGCCGTCCAGATCGAGCGCATCCGCCGCTTCTACGCGCCGCTGGTGAAAGAACTTTACGAGAATCCGGCGCCGCGCGAGCGCGACCTCGACACGGTCGAACAGCTCGCCACCTCGTACCGCTCGCGCCAAAGCTTCCTGACCGATTTGCAGCTCGATCCGCCCACGTCCACCAGCGACCTGGCGGGTCCGCCCGTGGTGGATGAAGACTGGCTGGTGCTATCCACGATCCACTCGGCCAAGGGCTGCGAGTGGGATGTGGTGCATGTCATTCACGCCTCCGACGGCTGCCTGCCATCGGACATGGCCACCGGCTCCGCCACGGAAATCGAAGAGGAACTGCGCCTGACGTATGTGGCAATGACGCGGGCGCGCAACTTCCTCTATGTGGAATGGCCTGTGCGCTACTACCATTCCTGGCACCGGCACACGGATCGCCACACGTACGCGCAGCTCTCCCGCTTCTTCAGCGAGGAGGTGCGGCGCACCATGCAGGGAATCCAAGTGGGCGGCGGCAGCCGCGACGATGCTGTCAGCGACGCGGTGCCGGTCAAGCCCATCGCGGAACGCATCCGCTCACGCTGGGAGTAGCGACGCGCTACTTCGCCGGCTTGGCTGCGGGCGCAGCCTTGGCGGCCTTGGCGGGTTTCGCCTTCGCGGGCTTCGCCTTGCGGGCGGCCTTGGCCGTCGCCTTGCGCTGCTCATTGCGCAGGCTGCGCACCTGCGCCGGCGTCATGTGCTTCACCGCCGCCGGGGTAGTCCCCTGCGCGATCACATCTTTGCGATGTTCACTCTGACGACGTCGGCGGGCCGTGCCCGTTTTCTTGGGACGCCGCACTGATTTCTTCCGCCACATTCTTCCGACGCCCATGGCACCCTCCGCATCAACCGATTTCTTCGCACCCTGTGTGCGCCCCGCGAAGTGCGGGACAAGCGAATCGCCGGAGTATGCCGTAACCCCGGGTGCAAGACAACTGCAAAGGCGCGTGCACCAGTGCTAAAGGCCTGTCGTGGGTTTGGAGGGCCGACCTCCGTGTCGGCCGCGTGTCCGAAATGGGCCCGAAAGAACGATCGCGGCCCGCTCAGTCCACTTCCCAGTCGCCGCGGGAGAAATTGAAGAACCAGCGCGGGTTGGCGGAACCGGGCAGGTACCAGAGCCAGGCCTGATCGGCGAAGCGGAAGAGAGCGGGGTAAAGGCCCTGTTCGGTCCACCAGAAGGAGCCCATGGAAGCATCCCAGAAGAGCGCGCCAGCCGCATCATCGCAGAACGTGTAGAGCCAGTGGTGCTCCGCGTGGTAGAGCCAGGGCCACGCGCCCGCGTGCACGAAGCCAAACCAGGTCGACCACTGCCACCCCCCGCCGACATCAACGGCCCCTTCCAGCAGGGCTCCGCGCGGCTGGAAAATTTCATCGGCGCCCATGTCCACCCCACCGCACACGACACGTGGCTCGCCATCGAGATCCCGCTCGCCCAGGTCGGGGCGCCCATGACCGCGCCCCGCCAGCGGCGATCCCGGCGCCACGTGGAAGTCACCCGCGGCCGCGTCGAGGAACTGCGGATCTAGACCCGCCAACCCGTGCGCGTCCTGCCCGCTGCTCGTCCATTCCGGGTAGGTCGAAAACTCCTGCGCGCCCCAGGACCAGACGCGATCGACAACGGAGGCCTGGTGGAGGTTGTAGTCGAAGCTCACCCCTTGAGGCAGCGCTGACGCCTCGCCGGGACCGCCCACCAGGACGGCCGTGCTGCCGCCGGCGTTGGCCAGAGCGAACAGGACATTGTTCTCGAACACACAGTCGGTCACATGCCACTGGAGATGGATTTCACCACTCCAGGCCAGCCCCCGATCGTTGCCATGGAACGTGTTGCCGAGGACCGTGCAGTCGGTGACTTGGCCCCGCAGGGCATCATAGCCGCCGAGCGCGAGACCGGGACCGTGACATCCATGAAAGACGTTGTTGCGGACGGCGATCCCCGTTGCGGTGGCCGCGGCGTTCTCGGCGCCGATCTCGCAACCGAAGTCGCAGTCGGCGACGATGTTGCGTTCGATCACGATGTCGCGGGCCCCATCGACATAGATTCCGGCGGCGCTGCGATCATAGCCCCCGGCCGATCGATAGGCCGGGTTGCCCGTGGTGTTCACGCGCTCAACACGGTTGTCCACGCAGCGGCCATGGCGCGCCTGATCCCGCGAGGGAACCGGGCAAACACCTTCGAATCCGATGAAATCGATCCCGATGTTGTTGACATCATGCACCCGGCAATCGCGCACCTCGAACCCGTCCACATTGCCGTTGAGGACCATGGCTTCGGACGAACCAAGGCGGCAATCCCAAATCTCGACGGCATCGATGAGCAGGTTGGATATCGCGTGCACGCCATCGGATCCATAGACCGCAAGGCCATGCGCATCGGCGCCGGAGACGGCGGCGCCGCCATCGTCGTAGTTGGCCTCGATCCCATGAATGCGCAGCTTGCGAAGCACGAGGTCGGACGCCGCGCCCGCGACGAAGAC
>CAZWQJ010000177.1:0-9541 GCA_964635825.1 uncultured Victivallales bacterium
GGGGACCTTGTTGTCGCGGATGTATTGCCAGAGGCGGCCCATGTCCCAATCGGCGATGGGGTTGATCTTCAGGATGCCGCCGTGGACCTGATCGCGCTCGAGTTTGCGGACGGCTCCGCGCGCGGCGCCCTGATCGCGGCGCAGGCCGGTGATCCAGGCGTCGAGGCCGGAGAGTGCGCGCGAAAGGGGTTCGACCTTGCGCAGGTAGCAGCACTCCTGGCGGTTCTCGAGGCTCTCGCGGAACGAATACATGCCCTTGTCGCGCACGAGGCGCTCGACCGACTCGTGGCGGGGGAAGACCCACTCGATGTGGACGCCGTAGCGTTGGCGGATGGCGTCCGCGCACTCGTAGGTTTCTTCGGGAAGGCGGCCGGTGTCGATGGCGACGACGCGGAAGTCGGTGCGGATGCGGCTGAGCATGTCGATGATGGCCGCGTCCTTGAAGCTGGTGGAGAGGGCCAGGCGCGGGTGAAAGCGATCGACCGCCCAGCGCAGGATGTCCTCGGCCTCACCGGAGCCGGCGTAGCCGAAGGTGACATCCGCCGGATCGGTCGTCGGCGTGGGAATGGTGCTGTTCTGCATGTCGGTTTCTGGTGGGTGGGGTATGGATCATCAGATGCCCGCCCGCGGAGCGGCCGGGCCACCACCGTTTGCGGAGCCGCGCGGACTAGATGGAATATTCCAGCACGCGCGCCATGGCCACCGCGCGTTCACACATCTGCTGGATGGTGAGGCTGTCGAGCTTGGCGGCCACGTGTGTGTTCAGTTCCTTCCAGACCGGCTCGAAGGGCGTCTGGCGCGCATTCGTATTGCCCGCCGCGTCTTCCGACAGCATCGCCTCTTCCGTGAGGCGCACGATGGAGCCGAGCGTGACCTCAGAGGGCGACTTCAACAGGAAGTAGCCACCCTTGGCGCCACGTTTGCTGCCCACGACGCCGCCGCTCTTGAGCACCATCAGGATCTGTTCCAGGAACTTTTGTGGAATCGACTGCCGCCGCGAGATGTCCGCCACCCGGATGACACCCGTGTTTTGGTGCAGGGCCAAGTCGAGGACCGTGTTCAGCGCGTACTGTGTTTTGGAGGAGACTTTCATCTTTACTATCTCGATTGCGAAACTATAGTACACACGCGCCTAACGAACCGCCAGCACAAAATGCAAATGAGGGCGGCGTGGTTGAAGTGCCCGATCTTCAGGCGGGCGACCGAGTTGTTGCCACGACTATAGTGAACGATTAGAGTTTCGGGGTCCGGGTGTCAACCAGAAATCCCCGTTGGGCCAGCGGGATGATCAAGCTTCTGCGTGGGGACAGGTGAATTATGGGTGGAGTGGGGACAGGTGAATGGGGGGCGTCGGGGGCGGGGTTTACGACGCGTGCGGTGCATGGGAGCCGGGGGTATGTGGGGGACACGGGGGCGGTGATGCCGCCGGTGTATCTGACCTCGACCTTTGCGTCCGGGAATGCGGACGGGTTTGACTACACGCGGTCTGGGAATCCGAATTTCCGGTTGTTGGACCAGGCGTTGGCGGGGCTGGAAGGTGGGCGGTTTGCGACGACGTTTGCGAGTGGGATGTCGGCGATCACGGCGGTGGTGTCGACGTTAAAGAGTGGCGACACGGTGTTGGCGGAAGAGAACGTGTATGGATGCACGTACCGGCTCTTTGAGCGGGTTTTCGCGAAATTTGGGGTAAAGGCGGTGTATGCGGACTTGAGTCGGGAGGAGAACTGGGGCCAGATCGGGTTGGTGGCGCCGGCGCTGGTGTGGTTGGAGAGCCCGACGAATCCGCTTTTGAAGGTGGTGGACATTGCGGGGATCAGTGCGGTGGCGCGAGGGGCGGGGGTGCCGGTGTTGGTGGACAACACGTTTGCCTCGCCCTACTTGCAGCAGCCGCTGCGGCTGGGGGCGACGCTGTCGCTGCACTCGACCACGAAGTACATCAACGGCCACAGCGATTGCCTGGGCGGGTGCGTGATTACGGATGAGGCGGCGTGGCATGACCAGATGGTGTTTGCGCAGAAGGCGCTGGGATTGCAGCCGTCGCCCTTCGATGCCTGGCTGACGCTGCGAGGCGTGCGGACGCTGGCTCTGCGCATGGACCGGCACTGTGCGTCGGCACTGGCACTGGCGGCGTGGCTGGAGCGGCATCCACGCGTGCGGGCGGTGCGCTATCCCTTTTTGGCGAGTCATCCGCAGCAGGGGTTGGCGCGCCGGCAGATGCGGGCGGGGTCGGGGTTGATTGTGGCGCAGTTCGATGGTGACGCTGCCCGGGCGCTGGCGGTCAGCCGATCATTGCGGTTGTTCACGCTGGCGGAGAGTCTGGGTGGGGTCGAGAGCCTGATTTGCCATCCGGCCAGCATGACGCACGCCTCCGTGCCGCGCGAGGTGCGGCAACGCGTGGGTATCGAGGACGGGCTGGTGCGGCTTTCGGTAGGGATTGAAGAGGTCGAGGATCTGCAGGCGGACCTGGAGCAGGCGCTGGCGGCCAACTGAGGATCAGGAACCGCGGATGGACGCGGATGGACGCGGATGATCCGCGGTAGAAATGGTGAGTGTAGGCATGCGTGATTTGCTGACGAATCCAATTTGGCGGGCGGAGGAGATGGGGGTGCCGATTCCGGAATCGCCGCATGCGGTATCGGTGTCGTTGCCGCGGTGGGAGGATGTGATCGGTTACGAGGAGAAGCGGCCGGAGACGGTGGCGCGGATGCGCAGTGGGTACCCGCGTTTCGTGGTGCATCCGTATGTGGCGGACATTGCGGCGGACCTGGCGCCCGGCGAGGTGTGCCTGCCCTTTCCGTCCGTGCGTACGGCGGAGCGGGCGGCGGAATATGTCTCGCGGCGATCGGGCGAGCCGGCCTGGCTGGTGCGGCTGGGGGACCTCACGGGGGTGGTCACGAGCCCGGCTGGCAACGAGGCGCTGCGCGCATTCTGGCAGCACACGGGACTGATTCTCTCCAGCCGGCAGGCGGAAGCGCACCTGGAGGCGCGGCGCGTGGATGTGGTGGCGGGCGCGGAGGCGAAAGCGCAGCTGCGCGAGCAGTTGGCGGGGCATTACGGCTGCGAGGCGGGGGATGTGTATCTTCTGCCCTCGGGCATGGCGGCCATCTACACGGCGTTGCGCGCGGCCGGTGTCGCCAAGCCGGGGTGCGCCACCGCGCAGCTTGGGTTCCCTTACGTCGACAGCCTGAAGGTTCAGCAGCAATTTGGTTCCGGCGTGGTGTTCGTGCCGTATCGGACGGCCACCGGCGCGGAGGCCATCACCGACCTCTTGCGCCGCCAGCCGCTCGCGGCCTGCTTTTGCGAGGTCCCCAGCAATCCGCTGCTGGAATGCCCGCCGCTGGCGGCGTTGTCGCCGTGGCTGCGGGAGCGCGGAATCCCGCTGATCGTCGATGATGTGGTTTCCACGCCGTACAACGTGGATTTGACGCGCGTGGCGGATGTGGTGGTGACGAGCCTGACGAAGTATTTTGCGGGGACAGGTGATGTGATGGGGGGCGCGGTCATGCTGAATCCGCGCTCGCCGCACTACGCGGTCCTGCAGCGGGCGATGCAGTCGGAGTATGAGGACGTGCTGTGGGGCGAGGACGCGGAAGTGCTGGAACTGCAGGCGCGCGGATTTCCGGAGCGCATGCGGCGGCACAATGCGGGCGGGCTATTGATCGCGGAACGCCTGCGAGCGCATCCGGCGGTCGAGCAGGTCTGGTATCCGAAGTGGCAGTGCGGGGAGGATTATGAACTCGTGCGGCGGCCCGGCGGGGGCTGGAGTAACCTGCTGAGCTTCCTGCCGCGCGACCCGGCGCGCAACGCCCCGCGCGTGTATGACGCGTTGGAAATCTGCAAGGGGCCGACACTTGGGACGATCTTCACGCTTGCCTGTCCCTTCACGCTGCTGGCGCACTATGGCGAGCTCGACTGGGCCGAGTCCTGCGGCGTCTCCCGCCACCTGATTCGGGTGTCCGTGGGGGTGGAGGACCCGGAAGAGCTGTGGCAGCGCTTCGAGCGGGCCCTGGCGTCGGTGTCTGGGGACGGGTGAATTGGCTGGGGTGTCTGGGGACAGGTGAAAAGGGCGAGGGGATGCTGGCGGGGGCACTGGGGACAGGCAAAAAGGCATCTGGGGGCCTGTTGAAGAGGGCGTGAAGGCGCCGCGGGTTCATTTATCACTAGACCGATGGGAAAACCGATAATAGGATGCGGGTGCGGGTGGGTAGAGGTTGGGCCGGCGGTGGGGCTGGTTACGACTGGGTATGTCAACTTGTCGAGCGGTGGAGCAGGAGGTTGCGATGGCACGGGTATTTGAGGACAACAGTCGGTCAATTGGGAACACGCCGCTGGTGAAGTTGAAGAATGTGATGGGCCCGGCGAAGGCGACGGTTTTGGCGAAGGTGGAGGGTCGCAACCCAGCCTATTCGGTGAAATGCCGGATCGGGGCGGCTATGATTTGGGATGCCGAGGCGAGTGGTGCCTTGAAGCCGGGGATGGAGATCATCGAGCCGACGAGCGGGAACACGGGTATTGCGTTGGCGTATGTGGCGGCGGCGCGCGGGTACAAGATTTCGTTGACGATGCCGGAGACGATGAGTTTGGAGCGTCGCCGGGTGTTGGCGGCCTTTGGGGCGAATCTGATTCTGACGGAAGGGGCGAAGGGCATGCCGGGGGCGATTGCCAAGGCGGAGGAGCTGGCCGCCTCGGACCCGCAGAAGTACTACATGCCGCAGCAGTTTAAGAATCCGGCCAATCCGCTCATTCACGAACAGACGACGGGCCCCGAGATCTGGAATGACACCGATGGCGCGGTGGATGTGGTGGTTTCGGGTGTGGGGACGGGTGGTACCATCAGCGGGATCGGGCGTTACCTCAAGAAGACGCGTGGCAAGGCGGTGATCATGGTGGCGGTGGAGCCGACGCACAGCCCGGTGATCACGCAGAAGTTGTCCGGGCAGCCGTTGAAGCCGGGGCCGCACAAGATTCAGGGCATCGGTGCCGGGTTCATCCCCGAGACGCTGGATCTCTCGGTCATCGATCGGGTGGAGCAGGTCTCCAACGATGAGGCGATCGAGATGGCGCGTCGCCTGTCCCGTGAAGAAGGGATGCTCTCGGGCATTTCCTGCGGGGCCGCGGCGCATGTGGCGGTGCGGTTGGCGCAGCGCGACGAGTATGCCGGGAAGACGATCGTGGTCATCCTGCCGGACGCGGGTGAACGCTATCTCTCGACGGTCCTGTTCGAAGGGATCTGACGGGCTGCCCGTCAGGCTCCGCTTGTGCCCGGTGAAGGTGGGCCGTGCGCTCCGCGCGCGGCCTGCCCGCGCGACGGAGCGCACGGGCCACCCCGGACCGGAAGCTGCAACCACGGATTTCACGGATCGCGCGGATATCCAAGTCTGTGCTCGTGCTCCGCTATCCTCGCCATCGGTGGTCGCCCCTGTGCTTCCAGGGTTACCAATCTACAGTCAGCCCGCCCGACACGCGGCGGCCGGCGACTTCCTGGCCGGCGAAGGGCTGGAAGTCGTCGTCCCAGACGTTGTCGAGGGCCACGGTGAGTGTGGCGTGGGGGAGTGACGGGACGGTGACGTGGGCGGCCACGCCGCCGGTGGCGCCGAAATCGTCGCTCTCGCGCAGGGGGTTTTCCTCCTGCCAACGGAGGGTCTGGGTGCCCGTCAGGCGCAGGGCCTCGATGACCTGCCAGGTGGCGGACAACTGCAGCAGGTGGCGTGCGTAGTCCAGCACGTAGCGGCTCGCATAGACGTCCTCGTCGCTCTCCTTGTCGATCCAGGTGTACTGACCGGCAAGGCCGATGCGGTCGGTGAAATCGCCCTGCAAGCCGAACTCCGCGCCGAAGGTATCGACTTGGTCTAGGTTGACGGCTTCGAAGCGGGTGGAGTTGGTGGTGCTTTTGACCCAGTCCACGCTTTCCTCGCTCCACTGCTGGAAGACGGCGGCGTGGGCGCTGAGGCGGTTGCACAGTTGCTGGCGGAGGCCCGCTTCGACCGCGCGGCTTTCCTGCCGCTCGAGGCCGGCGTTGCCGAGGCTGCCGGGCGAGTCGTAGTTCAGTTCGGTGTAGGAGGGCTGGCGCACTGTCTCGGTGTAACTGGCGTAGAAGGTGGTGGCGTCCGTCGCCTGCCAATCGATGCCGGCCTGCGGGAGTACGGCGGGCTCGTCGTCGGTGAAGACTTCGCCGCGTGCGCCGGCGGTGAGCGTGACAGGGCCGGCGGTCCAAGCGGGGAGCAGTTGTGCCACACCGCGCTGGCGGTCTTGATTGCCGAGCGTGATGCCGTCGAGCGTCTCGTCCTCGAAGCCGGCGCGCCAGTTCAGGGCGAGCGCGGGAATCGAGTCGGCGGCGGCGCGGCCGTCGGCGAAGGCGGCGAAGACGCGTGTATCGGTCTGGTTGTGAAAGACAGCGGGCAGGATGCGGTACTCGTCGTCCGTCTCGCGCCATTCGACGGTGGTGCGGACGAAGGTTTCGTCCAAGGCGCCGCGGCGGCCTGAGGCCAGCACGAGCACATCCTCCACTTCCTCCTTGGCCGGCAGGGCGTCGTTGACGCCGTAGTAGCCGCGCGCGCCGAACTCTTTGTTCTGGATGCCGGCGGCGAGATCGAACTGGGCGTCCGGCGCGGCGAACTGCATCTGCCCGCCGGCATTCCAGAGGTCGAGGTCGTTGTCGGTGTAGTCGATCGCATCCGCGCTCTCGTGGGAGCCGAAGGCGCCGGCGCCCCACTGACCGCCGGACGCGGTGGCCTGCAGCGGTTGCTGCACGAGGGCTGACTGCCACTGGCGGTCGACTTCGCCGACGCCGCCCGACAGCCGGCGCGTGGCGCGAACGGGGGCGAAGTCCTGGGCCACACTGCCGACCAGATGGCCATCCGTGTGGAGGGCCTGGGCCAGGCCGGTCAGCACGCGCGGGCCGGTGAACAGGCTGGCCGGCAGCGGAAGCTCGGTGTTGAAGTGCTCGCTTTGCGGGTTGCGCAGCGAGAGTCCGGCCAGCGAGAGGCCGGCGCCGCTGAAGCTGCTGCCGCGAATCGACAGGTCATTCTGGGCGCCGTAGCCGCCCTGGGAATCGATCCGCACCCCCGGGATGGCCGCCAACGCGCGGGACGAGGAATCCAACTGCCCATACAGCCACGACGGCGCAATCTCACGCGCGAGCACCACCATGGGCGCGAGGTTGTTGGTCACTGTGGTCACCACCTCGGGGGACGGCGCGTTCGTGTCAACCTCCGCGGCCCGCCCGCCCGCCGCCGCCCACATCACGACACACCACACCCCAAAGGCCGACACGCTTCGCACATGCATCAGAAGATTCCTCCCACCCAGTGAACCCGCGGCATCATGTGTGAAATTTTGGCGGTAGGCAAGTGGGGAGGCGCAGGCCGTACGGCCCGGACGGAGCCGGGCCCTCCATCGGAATCCCCGGTATGGACACCATCTACCACGCTTGTGCATTCGCGGGCAGATTGCCGAATCGTCCTCGTCCTCAGCGCAGCGGTCCTCGTCCTCGATCTCGACGGTTACTTGCCCTGTCAGACGTTTCCGAGGACGAGGACGAGGACGAAGGCGGGGATCCGCCTGCTTAGAACGCGAGTGTGAAGCGGCGTTCGGAGGGGGTGCCGCGGAGGTAGGTGGGGTGGTCGGGATGGGCGGGGTCGGTGTAATCGTGTGGGAAGCGCGGGCGGCCGTGGAGATTGGTGGCGGGTTCGTGGAGGTCGGCCGGCAGCGCGATGACTTCGACGTCGATGCGGTTTTCGCGAACGTCGACGACGGCGATGTCGTGCGGGAAGGACGCGGTGCCGGCGGTGGCGAGGTGGGCGATACCGCGGCGCATGACCATGCCGGTGAGGTGCAGGTGGCCGGAGATCACCAGCTTCACGGACGGCCCGCTGGCGTCCAGACGGTCGAGCAACTCGGCCTCCAGGTTGTGCCAGGAGAGGAAGCCGAAGCTTTCGCGCAGGATATCGGGCTCGCGCAGCGGGATGAGCGGGATGTGGCAAACCAGGATCTTGGGGACGTCGGGGCGGTTGCGCAGGGCCTGATCCAGGAAAAGGTAGCGGGCCTCGCGCCGTTCCGGCGTCACGTGAAAGCAGCCGGCATTGTTCAGGACGATCAGCTCGGTCGAACCGGCCGGGATGACATAATCCATGCGGTCACCGCCGAAGATGGCGCGGTAGGGAGCTTCGCAGGCGGGGTTGCCTTCCATCTGCGTGATTTCGTGATTACCGACGCAGGGCCAGATGGGAATGGGCAGGCGGTCAAAGCGGGTGCGCAGGCTGCGCAGCTGGACCTCGATGCTGGGAAGGCCTACGCCATGGATGAGGTCGCCGGCGGCGACCGCGAAATCCAGCCCGCCGAACGCGCCGGGCGTGGCGAGCTGGGCCATGAGCCACTCGGCGCGCTGTTCGGCACCGGGGTAGCCAGCATGGGCCGGCGTCGCATCGCCCCATTGGGCGTGCATGTCATTGAATACCAGGAAGCGGCTCATGAGGGGCATGTATAGCGAGGCGCTGGGGGCGCGGCAATCGGCAATTCCCGAGGCGGCGTGATCCTGTTAGGCTGGAGCCGTCATGAAGACGACGGACTATTTGGAGCGGATTCTCAATGCGCGGGTGTACGATGTGGCGATCGAGAGTCCGCTGGAGGTGGCGCCTGCGCTGAGCCGGCGGCTGGGGAATACGCTGCTGCTGAAGCGCGAGGATCTGCAGCCGGTGTTTTCGTTCAAGCTGCGCGGCGCGTACAACAAGATGGCGCAGCTTTCGGCGGCGGCGCGGCGGCGGGGCGTGATCACGGCATCGGCGGGCAACCATGCGCAGGGGGTGGCGCTGGCGGCGCAGAAGCTGGGCGGCACGGCGACGATTGTGATGCCCGTGACGACACCGCAGATCAAGGTGGATGCGGTGCGCGCGCGGGGGGCGAAGGTGGTTCTGCATGGGGATTCCTACAGCGATGCCTACGCGCAAGCGCGGACGCTGGAGAAGGCGCGCGGGCTGACGTTTGTGCATCCGTACGACGACCCGGAGGTCATTGCCGGGCAGGGGACGATCGGGCTGGAGATCCTGCGCCAGCACACGGCGCCGCTGCATGCAATCTTTGTACCCATTGGCGGCGGCGGGCTGATGGCGGGGGTGGCGGCGTGCGTCAAGCGCCTGCGTCCGGAGGTGCGGATGATCGGGGTGGAGCCGACGGATGCGGATGCGATGGCGCGTTCGCTCAAGGCGGGGCGTCGCGTGACGCTGGACCAGGTAGGCCTGTTTGCCGATGGCGTGGCGGTGAAGCAGGTGGGGGTGGAGACGTTTCGGATTTGCCGCGAGCTGGTGGACGACGTGATCCTGGTGGACACCGACGCGATGTGCGCGGCTCTGAAGGATGTGTTTGAGGACACGCGGGTGATTTTGGAGCCGGCGGGGGCGCTGGCGATCGCCGGGGCCAAGGCGTATGTGGCGCGCACGGGGATCCGCGGCGAGGCGCTGGTGGCGATCGCGTCCGGCGCCAACATGAATTTTGACCGGCTGCGGTTTGTGGCGGAAGAAGCGGAGCTGGGCGAGGCGCGCGAAGC
>CAZWQJ010000178.1:0-9330 GCA_964635825.1 uncultured Victivallales bacterium
AGGTAGGGCGAAGCCTCCGGCTGAGCCGCGTCCACAGGGCCGTACTCATGGGGCGCCACTCCTTAGCCACATTTAGGGAGCTGGGGCTGTCGGCGCACGCGCGGCGGCGGCGTGGCTACGGCGCGAACAGTTGGTCCAGCAGGTGGTGGACATCGTCGGCGGTGACGGGGCGGGGGTTGGCGGCGGTGGAGCCGGACTCGAGCGTCTCGCGGACGATGGCCTCGCGGTCGAGAATCGGTTGCCCGCGGAAAGGGGAGACCAGGCGCAGATCCCGCAGGAGTCCATCGGCGCAGGCGATCGGATCCGCGCCCAGGGTCTGGCTCAGGGTCGCGAATTTGTCGGCGGTGCTGGCGCGATTGAAGGCCAGGACGGGCGGGAGGCCGATGCCGCAGACGAGGCCATGGGCGGCGTGGTAGCGCAGGCCCAGGGGGTGGGCCAGCCCATGCACGAGGCCCAGGCGGGCGTGCGACAGCGCGAGGCCGGCAAGAAAGCTGCCTTCCAACATGAGGCGGCGGGTCTCGCTGTCGACGGTGCCGGCCGCGAGGGTGCGCAAGCCGGTGTGTGTCATGCGGACGGCTTCGAGCGCCAAGGCGTCGGTGAGCGTGGTGGCACCCTTGCTGATGTAGGACTCCACCGCCTGGGTGAAGGCGTCCATGCCGGAGGCGGCCATCACGGACGGAGGGCACCCGGTGAGCAGATCGGGGTCGAGAATGACCAGCCGCGCCATGAAGGACGGGTGGCGGATGGATTTTTTTACACCGAGCTGGGTGTCGGTGAGGACGGTGACGATGGTGGCCTCGGCGCCGGTGCCGGCCGTGGTGGGCACCGCGACAAAAGGAATCCGCGTGGCGGGGATGGCCGCGCCGGCGTGGTAGTCGCGGGCCGGGAGTGGGGCCTCCAGCAGGCCGGCGCAGGCCTTGCCGATGTCCATCACGCTGCCGCCCCCGACCGCGGCAATCCAGTCCGGACGGTGCTTGCGGGCGGCCGCCAGGGCCTCGTCCAACTGCGCGAGGGTGGGTTCGCCGCCGGGGTGTTCCCAGCGAGAGAGGGCGAGGCCCGGCGGGGTTGCCGCCAGCAGGCGGGACAGGGATTTGCTGGCGGCGAATGAGCGCCCATGGATCAAGAATCCGCGCGCCCCCAATGGGAGGCATTCCGCCAGGAGGGTGGCGGAAGCGGCTGCGCGCGCCACCACGCGGGAGGGCAGGATCAGGGTGGCTGGCAGGGTTTGCATGGCCGGAGTGTACACGCCCGGCGTGGGTGGCGCCACCCCTACGCGCGTGCGGCTCGCCGGGACGGTTCGCCCTACCGGCCGGCATGCTTCGGGTAGGGTGAACCCTCCGGGTGAGCCGTCTTCGCATCGATGCCCCGAATCTCAGATGCGCCCCGTCCCTGCCCCCCGGCCCTATGGGATTGCTTTCCGGGGACTGGCCGCTATATAGAATGTGAGGGCACGTTGTGCTGCGCACCTGTGACGTGTGTCAACAAACGGTGGCCTGCGGAGTGACGTCGGCTGGGGCGGATGGCGTACATGACGGAGAACGCGCAACAAGCAAAGGGCCCTGAGGTGGCGGGTCGTCCGGCACCGGCGCGAAGCGTGGACGCGGCCGATCCGGCGCAGGTGCTGCAGGCGAGGCTGAACGCGATTACAGAAGAAGCCCGCCACATCAGCCGGCTGCTGCCGCGGGCGGTCACGATGAGTGCGCAGGGCGGGGGCCTGGCGGAAGCGCTGGCGCCGACCGTGGAGCGGGCGATCGCGGTGAGTGGCAAGCGTACCCCCGCTGGTTTGGCGGAAGCGCTGCATCCGGTGGTGGGGTCGGCCCTGCGTCGGGCGGGGGGCGCCAGCCTGCGCCGCGGCATCGTCCACCTCAACCGGTTCATGTTGAAGTATGTCTCGGTGACGGGGATGGCCTGGCGGTTGGAGGCGCGTCGGGCGGGTAAGCCGTTCACCCAAGTCTACCTGGAGCATACGCGGCGGCTCCCCGTCAAACAGGTGTTTCTGATCCATCGCGAGACCGGGCTGCTCCTGCAGCAGGCGCAGAGCGACCTGGATGGATCGCAGGATGGCGACGTGGTGTCGGGCATGCTGACGGCGATCGGCGATTTCATTCACGATTCGTTCAGCGTGGGGAAGGACGACCAGCTCGACACGATCCGGGTGGGCGAGTTGACGATTCTGGTGGAGCAGGGGCGCCATGCCGCGCTGGCGGGCATGCTGCGTGGCGATGTGCCGCCGGATCTGCGCGAGCAGTTTCGCACGGCGCTGGGGCGCATCCACGCCGAATTTGCGCACGAGTTGGAGACCTTTGACGGCGAGACGGCGGTTTTCGACAAGAGCCGGTCGTTCCTGGAGTCGTGCCTGCAGACCTTGGTCAGCACGGATCAGGTGCGCCTGTTGCCCCAAACCTGGCTGGTGGCGGTGCTGGCGCCGCTGCTGATCCTTTCCTGGGCGGGGTTGACGGTGCGGACGCACCTGCGCTGGGGGGCCTGCCTGGACGCGCTTTCGAAGGAGCCCGGCATCGTGGTGGTCGAGCATGGCTGGCGCGGGGGGCGGCCGTTTGTCTATGGCCTGCGCGATCCGGCGGCGCCGAGTCCGCTGGACATCATGGCGGAGAACGGCTTTGTGGTGAACGAGGTCGATACGCGCTGGGCACCGTTCCAGATGCTGTTGCAGGCGCCGACGCTGGCGGAAGTGCGCGAGGCGGTGAAGCCGCCGGATGCGATTGCGATGGAGTTTGAGGACGGGGTCCTGGTCCTGCGCGGGGCGGCCACCCAGGATTGGCTGGATATGACGGCGCAGTTGCTCAAGCGGATGCCGGGGCTGGGTGGCTACCGGATGGAGAGCGTGGTGGTTTCCGACCTGGCGGAGTCGCGCCGCTGGGAGAGTTGCGTGGCGCAGTTGGAGCGGGAACCGGGCCTGGTGGTGCTGGACGCCGGGCGGCGCGACGGGCAGCTTTACGTGAAGGGCTTGCGCGACCCGCTGGCCCGCGACCCCGCCACGATCATCGCCCAGTTCGGCATCGCGCTGGACTCGGTGAACAGCCGCTGGGAGCCGTACCAGGCACTCAGCGCCTCCTTCACCTTGCAGCGCGCGCGGCTGGCCCTGAAGCCGTCGGCGGAGGTCACGCTCGATCTTCGCGGGGACGTGCTGTATGCCAGCGGCCGCGCGACCCACCGCTGGATCGAGCGGGCTCGCGTGGTGGCCTGTGCCGTGGCGGGCGTGGGCGCGCTGAATACCGATGACCTCGTGGACGCGGATGTCGAGGCGGTGGGCGCCATTCGTGAGCGCATCGAGGGCGTGGTGCTGCAGTACCTGGTGGGGGCTCCGGACCTGTGGCCGGGCGAGGGCAACACCATCACCGAGTTGATCAGATCCATCGATGAACTGAGCAAGGCCCTGGGTAGTCGCGGGAATGCGTTCCAGATCGAAATCCGCGGCCACACCGATTCCTCGGGCGACCCGCGCCGTGACCAGCAGGAGAGTGAGGAGCTGGCCAAGAGCTGCTACGAGTCCCTGCGGGGGCGCGACATCGATATGGCGCGTTTCACCACGCGCGGCATGGGGGCGCAACCGCCGCCCAACCGCAAGCCCGGACAGGGCCAGTCCGGCAACCGGCTCGTCTCCTTCCGCGTGATCCTGGGGGAGATCGAGTAGCGTCTCGCCGGATTGAGACGAACACCGGATGATACGAGACATCCGCGGCGCCGGACGAGGACTCCTCGCGAAAAGGGCCTGCGGGCACGTGGTTTTCTGCAACCGTCTTTTCTGCGCGCCCGGGAACGGGCACTTGGCACACGGGTTGCTAGATAGGAAAGGCGCTGACCGAGACTGGTTGGGTACGAGAGGGCGCTCCGCCGATTAGATACTGGCGGCGTAACCAAAGAAACCCGACTGGTCAAAGGCCGAGGGCACAAAAAGCCAGGTGGTCGCTTGCGACTGCTTGGCTTTTTTTTCTGGAAGAGGGACGGGACAGCGCGCGGGGGGCTGTTGGCTTGCTTTTGGCGGGGGCATGACTCAAGATGCAACGTCATGATCAAAAAGAAAATCTGTCTGCTGGGTGCGTTTTCCGTGGGGAAGACGAGCCTGGTGCAGCAGTTTGTCCGCAGCATCTTTTCCGAAAAGTACCTGACCACCGTTGGGGTGAAGGTCGACAAGAAGGCCGTCATGGTGGGGGATCGCGAAGTGGATCTTCTCATTTGGGATATTCACGGGGAGGACGTGACGCAGGACATTTCCCCCAGCTACCTGCGCGGCTCCTCGGGGTACATTCTGGTGGCCGACGGCACGCGGCGCGAAACGGTCGATGTGGCCACCTCCATTGCGCGCCGGATCACGGCGGACCTGGGTCCGCTGCCGTCGCTGCTGTTGCTGAACAAAGCGGATCTTGAGGACAAATGGGAAGTCGACCACGCGACGATGGAGGACTTGGAGAAGCACGGGTGGCGGATGCTGCGAACCAGCGCCAAGACCGGTGCGGGAGTCGAGGAGGCCTTCCAATGCCTGGCCCGGGATCTGATCGAGCGGTGACGCCGGCCTGCAGCCGACAGGAGGCCATGATGCCGACCACCATGCCGGAGGCGATTGCCGGGAAATTGGATGCGCTGTGCGTGCGTACGCGCAGCCCGGCGTACCTGCTGACGGATGCGGCGGGGCGGGTTTTGAGGCAGGGCGGCCTGTGCGAGCGCTACGGCTTTGGCCCGCTGGACCCCGCGCTGCCCGTTGGGCACCAGTTGGATTTTCTGGAAGGCGCGCTGCCGTTGAACGGCGAGAGCGTGGTGCTGCCGTTCGTGCAGGTGGCCAACGAGGTCTACGCCGACCTGCACCTGTTCTCAACCGATGAGGGCGAATGGGTGCTCTTCCTGGATTCCACCGCGCTGGCCATGCGCCTGTTCGATGTCCAGCAGAACACGAACGAGCTTTCCCTGCTGCGACGCGAGCAGACGAACATGATCGCCCAGATTCGCCGGAGCCACGCGGCCCTGCTCTCGATCCTCAACCAGCTACAGATCGTGACGGCCATTGTCGATGGTGCGGAGCAGTTGACGTTTCTGAGCGACAACGCGGAGCGCCTGCTGGCGATGCCGCCGCGGGAGGCGCTGGGCCGACCCTGGGAGCGGGTGCTGCCGCTGGCGGAAACCGACAAGGTGCGCCTGCGCACGCTGATGAAGACCTCGCCGGAGAAGCGCCAGCGGCTGACGGTGGCGGCGGTGACGGCGCATGGCCGGCATTTCGCGCTGGAGATCGACGTGCGCGACGACCCCGGCGAGCCGGGCCATCACCTGCTCTACATGTACGATGTGACCGAGATCTTCGATCTTCGCCGGCAACTCGAGGGGCGCGCGGTGTTTCACGACATGGTGGGCGCAACCCCGTCCATGCGCGCCGTCTTCGATCTGATTCGGGATGTGGCGGCGGTGGATGCAACGGTGCTGATCGAAGGTGAAACCGGGACGGGCAAAGACCTGGTGGCCCGGGCGATTCACTTCAGCAGCCCCCGCCGGGACAAGCCGCTGGTGGTGGTCAACGCGGCCGGGCTGAGCGACTCGCTGATCAACAGCCAGCTCTTCGGCCATAAGAAGGGCGCCTTTACGGATGCCGTTTCCGACCAGGAAGGCTTTTTTGAAGCGGCGGATGGAGGCACCATCTTCCTCGACGAAATCGGCGACATTCCGATGAACACGCAGACGCGGATCTTGCGCGCGCTGGAGCAGAAGGAAGTTACGCGCATTGGCGAGACGAAGGCGCGCAAGGTGGATGTGCGCATCTTGGCGGCGACGAACAAGGATCTGAACGCGGAGGTCGCGCAGGGGAACTTTCGCGCGGATTTGCTGTACCGGCTGCGGGTGGCGCGCATCCGGTTGCCGACCTTGCGCGAGCGGCGCGAGGATTTGCCGGCCCTGGTGGAGCTGTTCCTGCGCCAGGCGTGCGAGGCCACGGGCAAGAAGATCGTCGATATCGACCAGATCGCGATGCGTGCGATCCTGGATTACGGGTGGCCCGGCAACGTGCGTGAGCTGAAGAACGCGCTGGCGTTTTCGGCCATTCACTGCAAGGGAACCCGCATCCGGATGGTGGACTTGCCGCCGGAATTAACTGATGGTTCGGCGCGCCGCAGCGCAGACACCCAGACGGATGTGGACGCCGAGAAGGAGCAGATTCTCCGGGCTCTGGAGACGGCGGGCGGGCGGCGCGACGAGGCGGCGCGGTTGCTGGGGATTGGGCGCGCGACCCTGTACCGCCGGATGAAGGCCTGCTTCATCACGCCCGGCGACCTTCCCAAGCGCGCCCGCTGGAACGCGCGGGACTAGTGTGGTGAGCGAGTCGTTCGCATTCAAACAGACGGCCGCCGGGCCGGCGGCCCTCCATCGGACGCATTAGACCGTTCCGCCGCGACAAAGCTTGGGCTGCGGGTGACGGCCCGCCTTGAGAAAAGGGACTTTCCCTGGAGGGTCGGCGGCTCGCCGACCGTGTTCACCCCTACGCAGCGGGCCATGTTTGGTCGATGGCTTCGGCCAGGACCTCCGCTCCGTTGCGCTCGCGGCGTACCACCCGCGGTTGCGCCAGCAGGCGCGGCAACTCTTCGAGCCACGCGCCGGACTCCCAGTCCTGCGCCTCGATCCACTGCGAGGGGATGCGGGCGCGGACAAAGGCTTCCAGGATGGGGGACTCGCGGAACTGGGGGCGCGTCAGGTAGGCCATGCGCGTGCCGGCGTGGTAGACCTCGGCCACCGTGCTGTACCCGAGCTTGGCCACCACCACATCGCAGGCATGGACCAGATCGGGATGGTAGAACGCCGAGCGCGAAGGAAGGAACCACACAGCCCCGTCGCGCGCTTCGGCTTCGGCGCCGCCGATGACGACGAAGTCGCAGTCGGGGACGCGGCGCAGGAGGCGGGCCAGGTCCGCCCGGGATCCGGGCAGGATGCCGCCGGTGATGAGGATGGCCGGTGTGTCGGGCCGCAAGGCGAGTCGGGCGCGGACCCGGGCGCGGTCCTCGCGCGGGGCGCGGCTGACGACCGGGATGGCGGTGGCCCCGGGGACCGTATGGCAGACGGGCTCGGTTTGCGCGCGCCAGTCGGCCAGTGCGAAGGCCGCGCGCATGCGATTGGCGAACGGGCCGAAGCGGGCGTCGCGCGCCACGTAGCCGTCGTAGATCCAGTCCCAGGTGAAGTTCTCGACCAGCAGGGAGGGTAACCCGGCGGCCCGCGCCACCGCGAGGCCGAGGGGTGAGATGTCGCACAGGACGGCCTCGCACCCGCGCGCCTGTAGGGTAGCGGCCAGCGCGCGGACGCGGGACTCGTCAAACAGCGGCAGCGTGGCGAGGCGCTCCAGTGTGGCGGGGAGGTCTTCGTCGATGGCGCTGCGTTGCACCATGCCCAGGTCGCAATCCAGGTCCACGGCGGTGAAGGGGCCCATGTGCGAGTCTTCGAAGAAGGAAGAGGGGACGCGTGTGTAGAGTGTGACGTCGAGCCGGGGCCGGCGCTGTCGGAGGGCGGTGATCACGGCAGCGGCACGCGCCGCATGACCAAACCCGTGGGGCGAGATAAACGCCGCGAGCCGCATCAGGCCCCGCTGCCCGCGCGCATCGTCAGCATTTCCCGGATCAGGGATTCGCGCTCGGTGTCGAGGCTGTCCGCGCAAAGCGGTTTGAATGCCCGCGCATACCAGTAGCCCGCATTGTCCTCGTCGCCCTCGACGCGATGCAGGTGGGCATGGATCCAGCTGCCGCAGGAGTCGTGCAGGTGTTGGGCCACGGTGTGCGCTTCGGCCCAGTTGCCTTTCTGGGCATGCCACAGCGCGGCAAGACCCGCCGACCATTCCGCCGGTGGCGCCTCGTGACTGGCCACATGCGCGATGAATTGTTCGTACGTCACGACGGCATCCTAGCCCGCATGTTGCACCAGCGCAAGCGCGCCGTGCGCACACGCAGGCTTGACCGGTGCCCGCCCACACGGGAAACTGGCTGACGTGCCGAGATCCCGGCGGGATCGTCCGAATGTCCATCCATGATGAGTGACACCTCTCCAGAAAAGACGGGACCCTATGGCCGGTCCACGCCGTGGGCGTGGATTGTGGGCGTCATGATTCTGGGGGTGGCGCTATTGCTCGCCCGGCATGTGCTGCGGTTGAATGGGGAGCTCGATGCGCTGCGGCAGGGCTACCTGGCGCGCTGGGCACTCGATACGCAGCGCCAGGCTAGTGCGAAACGCCTGCGGGATCCGCGCTATAGCAGCGTCAGCCAACACCAGCTTGAGACGGACGTGGCGGCGCAGATCACGCTGCGCACGGCGGCTGAGGTTGAGGAGCGGCGGGGCCAGTTGGCGGCGTTCTTGTGGCCGCGCGACGGATTCTCGGACGCCCGACTGCCGGACGTGGTGGAGAGCAATATTCGCGATGCCCGTTATCGTGGCTTCCCGGAGATCGGCCGAATCGACCGCCTGACGGTGAACATGGCCTACGGTATCAATTCGGTCATCCTGGTGTTTCACCCGCCTCAGCCCGGATCGACACTGGTGATCTACCATGCGGGGCACGAAGAAACCTCGAAGGAAAGCTGGCCGCTGATCAGCCAGATCCTGGATCGCGGGTGCAGCGTCATGCTCATCAACATGCCGCTGGAGCCGCCCAATTCGCAGCCGGTGGTGAGTTTGCCGCGCTTTGGCGTGTTTGAACTCTACAGCCACAACCAGATGGCGATGCTCGATGACCCCATGCAGTTCTTCTTTGAGCCGGTGATGCGGAGCGTGAACTACGCGATCCGCCAGATGCAGGTGACGGATATCCACATGGTGGGATTCTCGGGTGGAGGCTGGACGACGACGATCTACGCCGCCGTCGATCCGCGCGTGCGGTGGAGTTACCCGGTGGCCGGTTCATTGCCATTTTACCTGGTCACAAATATTGAGGATGGGTGGGGGGATTTCGAGCAGGTGCACATGCCGCTGTACCGCCTGGCCACGCACGTGGAGCTCTACTGCATGGGCGCGCATGGCCAGGGCCGCCGGCAGCTCCAGATTCTCAACCAGTTCGACGAGGTGGTGTTCCGCGGGATTGGGAGTGAGATGTATCTTCCCGTCGTGCGCACGGCGGTCAACCGTCTGGGCCCCGGCTCGTTCGATGTGTACCTGGACCGCTCGCGCTTTGCGCACATGCTGACGCCGGAAACGATCGCGGTGATCATGCACGACATGGGGTTCGACTAGCCCGCGGCGACGAAGCCTCGCGTTCGGTCTTGCGGTTGCCCGCGGGCTCCATTTCGGCTTGACGATTCACGTGGGTGGGATGACCATTCTGGCCGGGGTCTCACGACGCGCGGCGATGAGGACGTGCGA
>CAZWQJ010000179.1:0-9255 GCA_964635825.1 uncultured Victivallales bacterium
GATCCCGCCCAGGATGAACCCAACGACCATGGCGAGGATGATGGCGGTGAGGAACCGGATCGATCGACTCATCGGCGCGGTGCGGTGGTTCATGGAGCCCTTCTCGGAAATGCTGTCGATAGATATGACGCCAATCTAGGTGCGCCCTGCCCGGACAACAAGTGGATTTCAATGTCAGCAGAATGTGCTTCATGGCGGATGGAATCGGCCTAGGATAGGCGGGCGGTATGGCACACGGGAGCGCGGTCACAAGGAGAACGGCGATGCTGAAGATCGGGTGGGCGACGCGGGAGTTTACGCCGGTGCGGCCGGCGATGATCCACGGCCAGATGCACCGCCGGATTGGGCGCGAGGCGTTGGACCCGCTGACGGTTACGGCGCTGGCGATTGAAGGCGAGACCCCGCGCGAGGCGAGCATCCTGATCTCGCATGACGGCGCCGGCGTGCCGGTCGACATGCTGCAGGAACTGCGGGACTTGCTGGCGGCTCAGCTTCCGGAAGTGGATTCAGCACGCGTGGTGATGAATGCCACGCACACGCATGAGTCCCTGGTGACGATCGACAATGTCTACGAGCAGCCGGCCGGAGATGTGATGACGCCGGCGGAGTGCCGAACGCTGGTGGCCACCCGCGCGGCCGAGGCGGCGGTGGCCGCCTGGCGGGCGCGCACGCCGCAGCTCGTCGGTCGGGCCTACGGCCATGCCGTGGTGGGCCACAATCGGTTCGCGCAGTTCCGGGACGGGCACGCCGCGATGTACGCCAACACCAACGACCGCGAGTTTCGCCACTTCGTTGGCTACGAGGACCACAGCCTCGATATGCTGGCCACCTGGACGCCGGACGGCCGCTTGACGGGTTTGCTGCTGGCCGTCCCATGTCCTTCGCAGGTGACCGAACACCTGGAACAATTCTCCGCTGACTTTTGGAGCGAGATCCGGCAGGAACTCCGCGCGCGCCTGTCGCCCGACGTTGTCGTGTTCGCCGCCTGCGGGGTCGCGGGTGACCAGTCGCCGCATCATCTTCTGAATGGAAAACTGGAGAAGGAGATGCGGGAGCGCCGCGGTCTGACGCAACGGCAGGAGATCGGGCAGCGCGTGGCGGACGGGGTGCTGCGGGCATTGGAACACACACGCCCACCGCCGGCGTCGCCACCGGTGGCCTTCCGGCACCGATGGAAACGGGTAATGCTGCCGCCGCGGCGCGCGACGCGCGCCGAGCGCGATTGGGCGGCGGCGGAACTGGACCGATGGGGGCGGGAGAAGGGTGAAACCACGTCCTGGTGGCCGCGGAGCCAGAGGCGTGTCGTGGAGGAGTTCGATGGCATCCGTCGTCCCGAGCCGACGCCGGCGGATTTGCATGCGCTGCGTATGGGTGACCTCGTGATCGCCACCAACCCCTTCGAGTTGTTTCTGGACTACGGCGTTCAGATCAAGGCTCGAAGCCCGGCGGTGCAGACGATGACCATCCAGTTGGCGGGGCCCGGGCTGTATGTGCCGACGCGCCGGGCGGTGCGGGGCGGTGGCTACAGCGCCATCCCCGCCGTCGCCCCGATCGGCCCGGCCGGCGGACAGAAGGTTGTGGACGAGACGTTGCGACTGATCGACGCGGTGTGGACGGCGGAGTGACGTGCCTCTGCTTCGGCCCTACGGGCTAGAAGTAATTGCCCAGCGAAAGGTAGAAGCTGCGCAGGCCGCCTTCGGCCATGCCGTAGCCGGCATAGAGCGGGCCGAGGCTGGTATCCGCCCCGAGGCCGGCGCCGGCGCCGAACAGCCAGTCGGGGTCCTCGTCGTCCGTCCACGCATCGCCGAGATCCGCGCGCACGATGGCGTACGTGGCACGCCCCATGTTGGGCGAGAGCCGCCCCAGCATGTGCTGGTAGCCGATGGAGGCCGCCGCCAGTTGGTCTCCACGCACTTGGCCCTCGGAGAGTCCCATGAACGACGCTTCTCCGCCCAATTGGAACTGCGCATGAACGGGCAGTCCCCGGTTCAGGTCCGTGCCATACAGCCCGCTGAGGCGTAACGCGTGGGGGCCCAGTGGAATGGCCTGAATCGTGCGCGCCGACATCCGATCGTAATCGACATCGCCACCGAGCTCGTCGCGGCCTTGCTCCGACTCCAGACCGATGAGGCGTCCGCGCGTCACAAACACGGAGCGATCGCGCGTGTCCAGGGTCAGCCGCGTGGACCAGGCGGCCTCGGTCGCCTCATAGTCCGGCAGATCGGCGTCGCCGGTTTTCAGGCTCGCGGACACGTCGCGCAGAATGTAGCCGGTGCGAAATTCTGCATAGCGCCGCAGTTGAACGCCCGTATCGAGCGCGCCCTCCAGCGTGCGAACCTGGTACTCGGCGACCCGCTGGTCCTGCTCGTAGAAACCCTCGTTCACCACCTGGTAGCGCCCCCGCGGCGCCACGAAGCATACGCCCTGAAAATCCAGCGGTTGATACCACTCCGAGTTCAGCATGAGCTCACTGCCCACCTGCGCGTCGGTATCCCACTCGGCGCCGAGCTGGTTCATGCTGGTCAGGCGGTGATTCAGCAGGACATTCCAACTGGACTCCTGGTCGAGGTCGCTGGTCAGCCGCAGTCCCGCGTGCAGATAATGGGGGCCCCAGGATTTTTCCTGCACGGCGTACTCGAGTGTGTTGGATCCAACGGGGGGCGCCTGGTAGCGGAACCCCACCTGGTCAAATTCGCCCAACGCGTAGAGGCGCATCAGGTCGCGGTGCACGCGCTTCATGTCCAGCGGTTCCTGCGTGCGGCTGCTGACTCTTCCCGCGGCCACGCGCGGGTCCACGCGCTGCAGGCCGGTAATGACCAGGTTCGACACGGCGAGGTCGCGCGGCGCGGGCCGGTACTGGCGAGCCCGCAGGGCCGCGTACGTCTGCGCCTCGATCGCATAGCGCGCAAGTTCGCCGACTTGTGCCTCGGCGGCGGCGCGGCCGCGCGGGATGATATCGGCCGCGCGGTGGAACTGCCCGGCTGCATAGCCGACCAGGTCCGGCACGATCGCGACGTCGGCCATGGCCAGTTGGCGGTCCTGCTCCGGGCGCTGGGCGATGGCATAGGTGCGCCCCAGGATCTCGCCGATGCCGGCGTAGGTCTGCTTGGCGCCCGCCTTGGCGGCGGATCCGCCGACGTCGACGGCGATGATCACATCCGCGCCCATGGCCCGCACGACTTCGACGGGCAGGTTGTTCACGATGCCGCCGTCCACCAGTGTATGGCCGTCGATTTCCACCGGGGTGAAGACGCCGGGCACGGCCATGCTGGCGCGCATGGCCCGGGGCAGATCGCCGTGGTCCATGACGTACGCCGTCCCGCTCTGCAGGTCCGTGGCCACGGCTCGAAAGGGAATGGGCAGGTCATCGAAGCGATGGATCCCGGCGCTGCGCAGCGTCGCCGTCGACATGAGGTTATTGAATTTCTGGCCGGACGCGGTGCCCCGGCGCCCCACGAGGCGCCCGCGATGCACGCCAAATTCAATCCCACCAAAATAGCGCCCGTCGTCGCTCTTGCGTCGGAAGTAGACCTCGCGTCGTGGGGTTTGATCCTTGAGTACGTCCCACCAATCCACGGAAAGCAGGAGCTGTTCGATCTCATCGGCGGACATTCCCGAGGCATAGAGTCCGGCGATGATGGCGCCCATGCTGGTGCCGCCGATGTAGTCCACCGGGATGTGCTGCTCCTCCATGACCTTGAGCACGCCCACATGCGCCATGCCCAACGCCCCGCCACCGCCGAGGACGAGGCCGATCGCCGGCCGCGGCGGCGGATCCCCCTCGGGTGCCGCTTCGGCCGCCAGCCCGACCACGCCCACCGCCAACGCCACCATCACAAGCCGCAAACCCACATTCATCCGCATTCGCATCCTCACCGGGTTTGTCTTAGAACGGTTGATCAATCGTCATTTGCACGGCACCACCCTCGGCGGTGATGCCGACATCGGCGCGGACGACCAGGGTGTTCACCATGGCCCGCACGCCCAACAGCCCCGCCACCTTCATGTCGGTATGGAGCTCGTCGATCTCGAACGCATCAGCCACGCGGCCCACCTCGAGTCCGGCCACATACTGAAGCCATTGTACATGAGCATTGCGCCGATTGAGCCAGCCAAAATTCTTCAGTGGGTTCCAGTGGGGCATATGCCGGTACTCGGCCGCGTAATACACGGCGGAGCGATCATGGAAGCGGCCCTCGGGATAGCCACGCATGCGATCGAGCCCACCCAGCGTGGCGCCGGCGTATGTGGGCGGGCGGTGAAAGACGTCTTCGCCGTTCTGATTGTCGGCGTCGTCCCAGGAGGGCGTATCCACCCACCACAGGTTGAGCGCGAGCACACGCTGGCGGCTGCGCGCGCCGGGGGCCAGCGAGATAAACTTGGCCGCGGTAACATCGATGGTCTGCCATGGCGCCGAACTGCCACATTCGCCCCAGTCTTCCGTGTAGCGCATCTGCTGGGCGCTGCCGCGGCTCGGGTTCTCGTGGAAGTCGGTGTTCTCGTAGCGCGCGATGAACTCCGCGCCGGCGGTGGTGCTCTCCTGGTCTCCGACCGCATCTGCTTCCACGTTCTGCCGGCGATAAAAGGGCTTTATGCCCACCAACGTGTAGCCATTCCGCAGCGGATTCCAGACCGACGTGTCGCGCGCACCATCCACGGCAAGTCCCTCGCGCAACACGATCCGGGACTTGGGATCCTCGCGCCCGCCGCCCAGCGGCAGCACATACCCGAACAGAGCCCACGCTTTCGTGTCGGTCCCGTCTCCCGTAATCCGATTCTCCGGATCGGACTCGTTGCTGCCGGCGCGTTCGTCGGCGAACTCCGGGTTCCCATCCTGGTAGATGTCGATCTCGCTGAACCGTCCCACATTGAGTTGGCCATTGATGAACAGGCGATCGGTCTGGGGCACCTCGAGATCACGCAGCGCGAGAAATCCGTAGATCGAACCGCCCGCCGATCCCACCACCGTGGCGAAGGCCGATGCCTGCGGCTGGATGAAGCCGCGGTTGCCGATGCTCGCGCCCGCGGACGGGCCCAGCGTGTCACTGGAGAACACAAACGGGACCGTGAAGGTCCCTGGGAGCGCGTTCGTCTGGCCTTCGTGCAGCAGGACTTCCTGGGCGCGAAGGCCGGGCGCACCACCCGCAAGCAGCGCCACGGCCGTCAGAACCGCGCGGCGCCAAAGACCTGAGGACCAGACACCGGCGCCAATCACGTTGACGCACCGCCCGCCAGCCAGGCTCGCCCGGCGGCCTCCTGGCCGTCCGAGAAATAGCGGACCTCGCCGGTGCGCCGGCCGGCGCCCAGAAACAGAAGCGTCTCATCCTTCCAGCGCGATTCGCCGACCACCGCGAGCTTCGCAATCTGCTGCTCGTATGTCGCGAAGAACTCGAGGTCGCCCCAGTCGTCCCCACGCTTCCAGCCCCGAAAATCCTGAAGGATTAACAGCACCTTCAGGCCCTTCGCCCCGGCCTCGATGTCGCGCCGGGCAACCGCCTGAATGTTATCGACCGTGGCCTTGTTCACCAAGCCACCAATCCGCAGCACGTAGAGGTTGCCAAGCTCCTTGCGCAGCGTCGCCGTCACCGTCGCGGCCGGTTTGTCACGTCCCAGTAGTTTCTTGAGCCAGTCCATGGTTCCACTCCTCAGGGGACAGCCGTCGGCCGCCACTTATCGCGCCACCGCCGTGGGCAACACCGCACCGCCCTCGTCCAGATGATGCATCCTCAAATGAAGAAGCCGGGGCTGGCGTGGCGCCATCCCCGGCTTTTCGGACTACGTTGGGCCGCAGCGGCCCGACGGATTCCGGGTTAGAACGTCACCCCGAGGCCGGCGATGAGACCGGACATGTTGAAGTTCAGCTCGTCATCCTTCGTGAGGTTCAGGTTGTCGTTCTTGGCGTTGTCGCCGTTGAACTTGTAGCCGACCGTGCGGTAGCCGACGCGAGCCGCCATGTTCTCGGTGATCTGGTACTGAAGCTGGGGCTGCAGTTCATAGACCAGCTCCGAGTCCCCGCCGCCGCCGATGGCCAGCGTCGGGTTGAAGCGCAGCCCATCGATCTTCGAAGGGAAGATCAGGATGCTCGGCCGCACCACGAGGATCGGGTCCGTGATGTCGTTGTCCTTGCTAACCTCGCCGTGGCCGTAGATCTCGAGATCGTTCTCGATGTGCATGGTGCGCGCGCCCACGAGGACGTCGAAGGTCTGGCCATCGGCCCAGCCATCCAACTGATAGCCCACGGCCGCCTCGGCCAGCACCGTCTTGGTGTCCAGTTTGCCGCCGGCCGGCTGATCTTCCACGTCCAACTCGTCGGTGCTCAGCGAGAAGTAATCCACCTGGCCCCAGACGAGATAGCGGTCGTACTGCACCACCGCCAGCAGCGAGCCGGCCATGTCCACGGCATCGAACAAGTCGGTGAACGACTTATCAAACTCGGTCTTGTTCCCGCCCACCGTGGCATCGCCCTCGAGGCCCGCGAGCCACGCGTAGGGCGTGATCTCAAACTTCCAGCCGCTGGGAGCCGACTCCATCTGGGACGGCGTCACTTGCGCCCACGCCGCGCCCGTTGCCAACATCGCACCTGCCACGACGGCCATACCGATCCTGCGCATACTGACCTCCTTGTTGCGTTACTAACACGTACCATCTACCACGCTACACTTCCAGTCACTTCGGGAACAAGAGCGTCAACGCGGCCCGGCCGCCCCAGTCTTCGGGGCCGTTGTCGGGGGACTCCGCCCAGTAGCGCGCGCCGAGCGAAAGCTGGATAATCTGCGGCCCGACCTTTAGCAGTTGCGCCACGGTGGCGTTCACCGGCACGGCCCACGCCTCGCCTTCCCAGTCATAGGTGGATTCCGTGTTCAGCCCGAGGGTCGTCTTGGTGGCGGTGATGTATGAAAGGAATGGCTGCACAAAGGACAGGCTGATGTCTGCGCGGTCATCATCGCCCGCGACTGACCAAAGGTGATTGCCCAGCACGCCGTACGTCCAGGGGCCAGTCTGCTGCAGGGCCAGCACCGTCGGCCCCGCACCCCACTTCTCGCCGCCCAGCACCTCGTCCGTCGCTGTCGGGTACAGCCCGACCGGGCCCGCCGCCAGGATCCAACCGCCGACCGGGGCCTTGGGCGAGAAGAAGAAACTCTGCACCACATCGCCGAGGCCCGACTCGTCCTGGCCCTGCGCCGGGATATCCTGCTGATCCACCAATGGCACGATCGTGCGCACGATCAGGTTCCAGTCCTCACTCAGCGAAAATGGCGTGACCGGCTGGACGTTCAACACGGATTTCGATCCGTCGTCGGTCGGGCCGATGTTTTCGTCGTAGTTGTATTGCAGCGGCACGCTGATCAACGCCGCCACCGGGTTCGCCAGCTTCTTGGCCAGCTCCGCGGCTGGATCCGCTTCCTGCGCGCCCGCCGGAATTGCCAGCATTGAAACGATGACCGCCACCATCGCCATGATGGTTTCTGTCTTCATGTCCATTTCCTCATCTCTTGTTTTCGTCCTGCGTTCCCATCGAGGAAAGCAAGTCGAGTTGCGACTGGTGCGAAACCCTTATGACTCCCGAGTCCGGACGATCAAGCGCGGCGATCAGCGCAATGACCAGGGCAAAGGCCACGGCCAGAATCGGCCGCACCATGGATCGCTTGGACCCCGCAATGCCCGTCTGGTATCCCACACTCATCATGCCCAGGCACGTGAGGGAAAACAGCATAACCCAGATGAATGCCGGCATTCGCGCCTGACGTCCAACGGCGATCCGCAACGCACGCAGGTCAATGACCTCGTTCATCGATTCGATATAGAGGGCGGCGACGTCTGAATTCATGTCCTTGCGCGCGTTGGCGACCGCCATCTCCCACAGGCGGTTCAGGAGTTGCTGCGTTTCGCCGATGACGGTCCTGGCGCGCTCCGGGCTCGCGTCGCGCCCCTGAACAAAAGCCAGGCTCTTTTCCAGATACTCCTTGAACAGAGTCTTGGCCTCGGCGCGATCAGGCTCCGGCAGGAAGTCGCTCCGAAGCCACGCGGTTCCGATCGCATTGGCCTCCTGCTTCACCAGCTCCTTTCGGGCATCATACCGGTTGAAGACAATGCCAAACGTGAATGCCAGGATGAACGCCAACAGGCCAAGCACCGTGCCCGCGATGGTGGAGACCGGCGACTCCTTCTCATCCTCCGACCGGCGGTGGGCATGGCGTCCCAACAGGTAACCCGCCTCGATAGAAGCGAATACGACCAGAATCGTCCCCACGAAAATCGCCCAAATCGGAGCCATATCCATGTTCACGGTCGATCCCCTCCGTCAATCGGGATGAGCGCCTCCACCCACCAGGCGGGAGGGGGTCTGGACCGGCTTGAACAGCGTATGCGTGAGTCCGGCCAGGCGCGGCTTCACGAGGCTGAAGACCTTGCCGGCCGCCTTCGTCCCGCCCTGAAAGGTCAGCTCCGGCAGCGACATGGACTTGGTGTTCTTCATCTCGTCTTGCTCCTGCTTGCGCTCGTCGCTAAGGCTTTCTCCCAGGGGCAAACCTTCAATCACATATAGCAAATCCGGATTGGGTGCGGCGAGCCACAAGACCACGCCGCGGGCCGGCGGCTGTACTCGTCTGAGAAACTTTGTCTCGAGCTTTGTCGGGAGCTTTGTCGAAAGATGCTGTGGGGCAAATGGTTCCTTCGACGAAGCTCGCGGCAACGCTCGCGACAAAGATGGAGGATTGTTTCTCATGCTCCGTTCCATCTGGCGGCTCTGCGCCAGAGGCTCTACTGACAACGGAACCCCGACCGCTCTTCACAGCCCTGTCAGCGTCTGAAACAGACGCACCATCAGCTCGTCGATGGGGTACTTCAGCAGCACCAGTGGCAGCATCGGCACGACGACGGCGGCCGCGAGTCCGAGCAGGAGCCGCCGGCTGCCGGGCACCCACTGCATCTCACGCACGATGCTGACGCTGTTATTCAGATCCGCCAGCGACTGCATGTCCGCCGTGCCCAGCAGCGCGTCGCCGGTCGGGTTGTCGCCTCGGATCCACTTGCGATCAAAAGCGCCGACGTAGCGCGAGGCCATCCCCATGTAGTCGCTCCACCCGGTGACGCGGCAGGCCCAGAGCTTAGGTGAAAAGATGAAGAGCGGGCCGACGAACAGGACCGCCACGCCAAGGAAAAGCAGCGGGACCAGAAGGTACAGGCTTTCAAAGGGCATCGACCCCGCCGCAATGTTTTCCGCGAACGATGCCGAGAAGACCGCCGCGATCGCCA
>CAZWQJ010000180.1:0-9212 GCA_964635825.1 uncultured Victivallales bacterium
GCATGAACGAGTTCGTCAAGAAGAACGGCAAGAAGACGATCTACTGGGGCGGCTATCAGGGCCCGCCGCAGGATCCCGAAATGAAGGATTGCATTGTCTACTCATGGTATGTCGGCGCGAGAGATGCGCTGGACAAGGGCATGACCATCATTACGGTGCCGTGGGAAATCAAGGGGCCGTGGGAAAAGTGGAACATCTACAGCTGCAACAACGACATGCTCAAGCGCACAGACAGTGTGCTCGGAGGCAGTCGCGTCGCCTGGGAGTGCAGCCAGGAGGCCTACGTCAACGGCTGCGTGTACGAGAGTGCGTTCCGGCAGGAAGGCACATGGGCGGTGGACAGCACGGCCACGGCCGACGTCACCGAGCTGAAGGCCCGCGAAAAGGCCTGTATCGAGCGGATGCGCCAGATCGCTGCGCCGGTCCAGGTCAAGGCGGATGGCGTCATTACCAATGCGCAGAACGGCTTCCAGGGGTTTGAGTACGAGGATTCGCTGAAGGTCACGCTGAATGCGAAGGTGCCCGCCGGCTGCACCATCCATTACACCGTGGACGGGGCCGAGCCCAGCGTCAAGACGCCGCAGTACACCGAGCCGCTGACCCTCAACGGCGACCTGCGGATTCGCGCGGCGATGTTCGACAAGGACGGCGAACTTGTCGGCGGAATCACGTTCGCCGAGAAGTACCACTGGAAAGGCTTTGAGCAGAATCTGACCACCGGCAAGCCGACGTGCGATTCACACGGCGAGCACTCGGACTGGGCCGCGGACGGCTGGGTCGATCTCGGCAAGTACTGGGGCACGATCCCGGCGCCGCAGTGGTGGCAGGTGGACCTGCAGGGCGAGTACAACTTGGACCGCATCCGGGTGTTCCCGTACTGGGACGGCATCCGCTACTACCAGTACACCATCTCGGTGGGGACGGACACGAACAAGCTGACCCAGGTCGTGGACGCCACAACGAACACCACCCCGGAGACGACCCAGGGGCGGATGCACCAGTTCGCCCCGACGAAGGCACGCTACATCCGCATCAACATGCTGAAGAACAGCGACAACCCGGCGGTGCACCTGGTGGAAGTAAGGGCGTACGAAAAGGGCCTGACAGTGCCGCTGGTCGTGCCGCCGTCGATTCCGCAGAAGTGATCGCAGGCACGTCTTAATCGTAATCTTAATCCTAATCTTAATCTCTTCCGGCTCCCCGCCGGAGAGGGGAGAGATTAAGAGCAAGATCAGGACTGGGAAGTAAACAGAGAGGACTGAATTCATGACACGAAAAGCGACCGCGACGGTGCTGGCTCTTATCATTGCGTTCGGGTTGACCTCCGTTGGCGCACAGGCTGCCGAGAAGCTCAACCTTTGCCCCACGCCCAAGGTGGTGAAGGTTGGGGACGGCGAAATGAAGCTGACGGCTTCGAGCCGCATCGTGGCGACGGATCCGGACTTGAAGCGGCTGGCCGAGATCTTCTCGCGCGAGTTGCTTGCCATCACGACGATCAAGTTCGAGGTCGCCGAGGGCGAGCCGAAGGCCGGGGACATCGTCCTCAAACTGAACCCCAAGCTGCGCGCCGACAACGAGATCATCGCGGTGCAGAAACGCGAGGTCGTCAAAACGCGCGACTTCGCCCACACGATCAGCGTGTCGGACATGTGCGTGGTCGAGGGCTGGGACTACCGGTCCGTCTGCGAAGGCACGGCGACCCTCCTTCAGGCCGTAAAGTATGTGGACGGCAAGGCTTCCCTGCCGAAGATGGAGATCAAGGACTGGCCGTTCGCCGACTACACCGGGTTCATGCTCGACGTTGCCCGCCAGGACGTGCCGATTGTTGCGCTCAAGAGCTTTGTGGAGTCCTGCCGCTTCTGGAAGATCCGGTACCTGCACCTGCACCTGTCCGACAGCTCGATGATGTTCCCCTTCCGCAAGTTCCCCGAGGCCGGCAAGTATAACGGAGCGATCAATAACGGCGACATGTGCAAGGTGTGGGACCGTGAGGAGCTGAAGAAGCTGGTCGCGTTCGCCGACGCGCGCGGCGTTGCGCTGGTGCCTGAGATCGAGACGCCGGGCCACTGCGGCGGCTATCAGGAGGCGGTCAAGCCGGCCCTCGGCGATCCCCGCCTGCGCATGATGGACATCGCCAATGACGCCATTTATCCGAACCTGGAGGAGATGGTCAACGACATGTGCGACGTGTTCACGAACACGCCCTACTTCCACATCGGCGGCGACGAGGTCCAGACGGAGATTTTTCGCGACGAGCCCCACGTCAAGAAGTACCTGGCCGACCACAACATGCCCGACGTGGACCACGGCGGGATCGACGCCCTCCTGAAGCAGCACGTGCTGCGCATGAACGAGTTCGTGAAGAAGAACGGCAAGAAGACGATCTACTGGGGCGGCTACCAGGGCCCGCCGCAGGATCCCGCGCTGAAGGATTGCATTGTCTATTCGTGGTACGTCGGTGCGCAGGATGCGCTGGACAAGGGGATGACGATCATCACGGTACCGTGGGAAATCAAGGGCCCGTGGGAGAAGTGGAATATCTACAGCTGCAACAACGAGATGCTCAAGCGCGGAGACAGCGTGCTCGGAGGCTGCCGCGTGGCCTGGGAGCAGCCCGCGGAGCAGTACGTCATCGGCTGCGTGTACGAGAGCGCGTTCCGGCAGGAAGGCACGTGGGCGGTGGACAGCACGGCCACGGCCGACGGGGCCGAACTGAAGGCCCGTGAGAAGGTTTGTATCGAGCGGCTGCGCAGGATCGCGGCGCCGGTTCAGGTGAAGGCCGAAGGGGTCATCACCAACGCGACCGGCGGCTTCCAGGGCTATGAGTACCAGGACTCGCTGAAGATCACGCTGGAGGCGGACCTGCCCGCCGGCTGCACCATCCACTACACGACGGATGCTTCGGAGCCCACCGTCAAGTCGTCCAAGTATACCGCGCCGCTGAACCTGACGGGCGACTTGCGGTTCCGCACGGCGATGTTCGACAAGGACGGCGAGCTCGTGGGCGCCTACACGTTCGCTCCCAAATACTATTGGAAGGGCTTCGAGCAGAACCTGACCACCGGCAAGCCGGTGCAATCGTCGGGCGGCAAGAACCCTTCGGAAATGCCCGATTTGGCGAATGACGGATGGGTTCACCTGGCCCATTATTGGGGCACGATCCCGTACCCGCAGTGGTGGCAGGTGGACCTGCAGGGCGAGTACAATCTGGACCGGGTCCGCGTGTTCCCGTACTGGGACGGCGTCCGCTATTACCAGTACACCATCTCGGTGGGCACCGACACGAACAAGCTGAAGCAGGTGGTCGACGCCTCGGGCAACACCACGCCGGAGACAGACCAGGGCCGGATGCACCAGTTCGCCCCCACGAAAGCGCGCTATATCCGGGTGAACGTGCTGAAGAACAGCGACAACCAGGCCGTTCACCTTGTGGAAGTGCGGGCGTACGAGGCAGGCAAGACGGTGCAGCTGCCCGCGCCGCCGCCGCTCAAGGATAAGTGACCGCCTTTACGTCTTAATCCTAATCCTAGTCTCTTTCGTCTCCTGCCGGGAGGGAGATTACGATTAAGATTGGGAAAGAAGTTGGGAACTGAAGAGATGTTGCGAAGATCGAGTTCGATCGTGCTGGCTCTTGTCGTTGCGCTTGGTTTGGCCGCTGGCCGTGCGGCGGCCGCCGAGAAGCTCAACTTCCTGCCCACGCCCAAGAGCGTGAAGGTTCTGGGCGGCGAAATGAAGCTGACGGCCGCGACACGCATCGTGGCGACCGACCCGAAGCTTAAGCCGCTGGCCGAGATCTTCTCCCGCGAACTGCTGGCTTTCACCACGATCCGGATGGAGCCGGTTGTCGGGGAGGGGAAGGCCGGGGACATCATCCTCAAGATCAACCCGAAGCTTCGGGCTGACGCGGATATTACGGCGCTGCAGGACCGCAAGGTGGTCAAGACCCGCGACTATGCCCACACGATCAAGGTGTCGGACACCTGCGTCGTGGAAGGCTGGGACTACCGGGCGGTTTGCGAAGGCACCGCGACGCTGCTGCAGGCCGTGAAGGCCAGGGACGGGAAGGCGTCCCTGCCGAAGATGGAGATCAAGGACTGGCCGTTCGCCGATTACGTCGGCTGGATGTTCGACTGCGCCCGTCAGGATGTGTCCATCCCCGCGCTCCGGAGCATCGTGACCGCCATGCGCTTCTGGAAGTGCCGGTATCTGCACCTGCACCTGTCGGACGAAAGCGCGATGATGTTCCCGCTCAAGAAATATCCTGAGGCTTCCAAGTTCAACGGCGCCATCAACAACGGCGACCCCGGCAAGGTCTGGGACCGGGACGAGCTGATCAAGCTGGTCGAGTTCGCCGACGCCTGCGGCGTGACGATTGTGCCGGAGCTGGAGACCCCGGGCCACTGCGGCGGGTATCAGGCCGCGCTGGGGGACAAGCTGGGCGACTGCAATTTCCGCATGATGGACATCGCCAATGACAACATCTACCCGGTCCTGGAAGACATTATCAACGACATGTGCGACGTCTTCAAGAGCACGCCCTTCTTTCACATCGGCGGCGACGAGATCGAGCTGGACCGGCTCAAGGGCTCCCCGCACACGGCGAAATACCTCAAGGACCACAACATGCCGGACGTCGACCATGGCGGCATGGAGGCGCTCCTGAAGCAGCACGTGCTGCGCCTGAACGAGTTCATCAAAAAGCGCGGCAAGAAAACTCTGTACTGGGGCGGCTACCAGGGCCCGCCGCAGGATCGCGAGATGAACGACTGCATCGTCTACTCATGGTACCGGGGCGCGCGCGAGGCGCAGGACAACGGGTTCACCACGATCACCGTGCCGTGGGACATCATCGTCCCGTGGGAGAAATGGAACATTTACAGCAGCAATCAGGACACGCTCAAGCGCACCGACAGCGTGCTGGGCGGCTGCCGCGTCGCGTGGGAGTGCGGCGCCGAATCCTACGTGATCGGCACCCTGTATGAAGGGTTCTTCCAGGAAGGCAAGTGGGCGGCGGACAGCACGGCCACGACCGAGATGCCCGAGATCCGCGCGCGCGAGGCGGAGTGCGTCAAACAGTTGCGCAGGATCGTCGCGCCGGTCCAGTTCAAGGTCGAGGGCACGATTACCAACGCGCCCCCGGGCTTCGATGGCTTCGAGTACCAGGACACGCTGAAGGTCTCGCTGGTCGCCGATGTGCCCGCGGGCTGCTCGATCCACTACACGACCGACGGATCGGCGCCCGGCGTCAAGACGGCGCTTTACACCGGGCCGCTGAGTCTTACCGGCGGGCTGCGGATGCGCGCGGGCCTGTTCGAGAAGGACGGCGAGCTTGTCGGCGGCTACACGTTCGCGCCGAAGTATCATTACAAAGGGTTCGAGCAGAACCTGACCACCGGCAAGCCCACGACCAACTCGTCCGGCCAGGATGCCGCCGCCGCGGTGGACGGCTGGGTGGACATCGGCAAGTACTGGGGCACGATCCCGGCGCCGCAGTGGTGGCAGGTGGACCTGCAGGGCGAGTACAACTTGGACCGCATCCGGGTGTTCCCGTACTGGGACGGCATCCGCTACTACCAGTACACCATCTCGGTGGGGACGGACACGAACAAGCTGACGCAAGTCGTCGACGCCACCACGAACAATACGCCGGAAACGACCCAGGGCCGGATGCACCAGTTTGCGCCCACGAAGGCGCGCTACATCCGGGTGAACATGCTGAAGAACAGCGACAACCCGGCGGTGCACCTGGTCGAGGTGCGGGCGTACGAGGCGGCGAAGACCGTGCCGCTGGCGGTGCCGCCCGCGACACCCGCCCCATAGGGATGCGGCGGCGGGGGCAGAGGGTTCAGGCATTACAAAAGAGAGAGGGAGAAAGATGATCCGAAGAACGAGTCGTATGGTAGTGGCGTTGTTTGTCATTCTCGCGGCCGGCGGCATGGCCGCCCGCTCGAATGCGGCTGAGAAGCTCAACCTCATTCCCACGCCCAAGGTGGTGAAGCAGGGCGAGGGCGAGATGCCCCTCACGGCCGAAGGCCGCATCGTCTATACTGATGCGAAGCTGAAGCCGCTGGCAGGGATCTTCTCGCGCGAAATCCTGGCGATCACGGCGATCAAGCTGCAGCCCGTGGAAGGCGAGCCGAAGGCCGGCGACATCGTCCTCAAGATCAATCCCAAGCTCCGCGCCGACAACGACATCGTTGCGGTGCAGAACCGCGAGGTCGTCAAGACCCGCGACTTCGCCCACACGATCAGCGTGTCGGACACCTGCGTCGTCGAAGGCTGGGACTACCGCGCCGTCTGCGAAGGCACAGCGACGCTCCTGCAGGCGCTGAAGTTCAAGGACGGCAAAGCCGCACTGCCGAAGATGGAGATCAAGGACTGGCCGTTCGCCGACTTCACCGGCTTCATGATGGACTGCGCCCGCCAAGACGTGCCGATTCACGCGGTCAAGAGCATGGTCGTGAGCATGCGCTTCTACAAGGTGCGCTACCTGCACCTGCACTTCACGGACGACAGCGCCATTCTCTTCCCGCTGCGCAAGTGGCCGGATTGCGGCAAGTTCAACGGCGGGATCAACAACGGCGACACGCCGAGGGTTTGGGACCGCGCGGAGATGATCAAGCTCGTCAAGTTTGCCGATGAGCGCGGCGTGACGCTGGTGCCGGAGCTTGAGACGCCCGGCCATTGCGGCGGCTACCAGGCGGCCCTCGGCGTCCTGGGCGACCCCGGCCTGCGCATGATGGATATTGCCAACGACAGCATCTACCCGCACCTGGAAGAGATCATCAACGACATGTGCGAAGTTTTCAAAAGCTCGCCTTACTTTCACATCGGTGGCGACGAGATCCAGCTCGAAATCCTGAGGGACGCCCCGCACGCGATCAAGTACCTCGCGGATCACAACATGCCGCCGGTGGACAAGGGCGGCATGGACGCGCTCCTGAAGCAGCACGTGCTGCGCCTGAACGAGTTCGTCAAGAAGAACGGAAAGAAGACGATCTACTGGGGCGGCTATCAGGGCCCGCCGCTTGATCCCGAGATGAAGGACTGCATCGTCTACTCCTGGTACCTCGGCGCGCGGGAAGCCCTGGACAAGGGGATGACGATCATCACGGTGCCGTGGGAAATTGTCGGGCCCTGGGAGAAGTGGAACATCTTCAGCTGCAACAAGGAGATGCTCAACCGCAACGACAGTATCCTGGGCGGCAGCCGCGTGGCTTGGGAAGTCAGCGCCGAGTCCTACGTCATGGGCTGCGTGTACGAAAGCGGATACCGGCAGGAAGGCACGTGGGCGCCCGACTGCGCGGCAACCGTGGACCCGGCCGAGATGAAGGCCCGCGACCAGGTCTCCAAGGAGCGGGTTCGCCAGATCGCCGCGCCGGTGGAGATCAAGTGCGAAGGCGTGATCACCAACGCGACCGGCGGCTTCCAAGGCTACGAGTACGAGGAGAAGCTGACGGTGAAGATGCTGGCGAACGTGCCGGCCGGCTGCGCGATTCACTACACCACGGACGGCAAGGAGCCCAGCGTAAAGACGCCGAAATACACCGAGCCGTTGACGCTCACCGGCGGCCTGCGCCTGCGCGCCGCCATGTTTGACCAGGACGGCGAGCTGGTCGGTGGCTACACCTTCGCCCCGAAGTACTACTGGAAGGGCTTCGAGCAGAATCTGACCACCGGCAAGCCGACGAGCGACTCGCACGGCGAGCACGCCGACTGGGCCGCCGACGGCTGGGTCAACCTCGCCGAGTACTGGGGAACCATCCCGGCCCCGCAGTGGTGGCAGGTGGACCTGAAGCAGGAATACACGCTGGACCGGATCCGCGTTTTCCCGTACTGGGACGGCGGCCGCTACTACCAGTACACGATCTCGGTGGGGTCGGACACCAACAGTCTGGTGCAGGTGGTCGATGCTACCGGCAACACCACTCCCGAGACGGACCAGGGGCGGATGTACCAATTTGCCCCCACGAAGGGCCGCTACATCCGGGTGAACATGCTGAAGAACAGCGACAACCCGGCGGTGCACCTGGTCGAGGTGCGGGCGTACGAAGCGGCGAAGACCGTGCCGCTGCTGGTTCCGCCGTCCCTCGCTCCGGTCAAGTAACCGACACCGAATAAGGATCACATAGGGGGTGCCGCGCCTTGCGTGGCACCCCCTTTCTCGTTTAGAGTGCGCCACTTCATCCGGTGAGCCGGGGTCAACCCGACCCACAGCGGAGGTTCGTACGGCATCCGCCCGTGCGGGAATCTGGGCACGCGGTGCGCAGCAGAGAGAACGCGGACGAAGGGGGAACGAGATGAGAGCAGGTTGGCGAAGGTTGGTTCTTGGAATCGCGTTGACGTGCCTGGGTGTGGCCGTGAACGTGCAGGCCGCAAACACCCTCAACATCGTGCCGACGCCCAAGACGTGGGAAGCCACGGGCGGGGACATGCCGCTGACGGCGGAGAGCCGCATCGTCTACACCGACGCGAGCCTGAAGCCGCTGGCCGAGATCTTCTCGCGCGAGCTCCTGGCGATCACCACGATCAAGCTGCAGCCGGTGGACGGCTCCACGACGGAGCCCAAGGCCGGGGATATCGTCCTGAAGATCAACCCCGCGCTCCGCGCCGACAACGAGATCATCGCGGTGCAGAACCGCGAGGTCGTCAAGACGCGCGACTTCGCCCACACGATCAACGTGGCCGACACGTGCGTCGTGGAAGGCTGGGACTACCGGGCCGTCTGCGAAGGCACGGCGACGCTGCTGCAGGCGCTGACCTGCCAGGACGGCAAGGCCGCCCTGCCCAAGATGAAGATCAAGGACTGGCCGTTTGCCGACTACACCGGCTTCATGCTCGACTGCGCCCGCCAGGATGTGCCGCTCCACGCGCTCAAGACCTTCGTCATCTCGTGCCGCTTCTGGAAGGTGCGCTACCTCCACCTGCATCTGGCCGACGAGAGCACCCTGATGTTCCCCCTGCGCAAGTGGCCCGAGGCCAACCGGTACAACGCCGCGATCAACAACGGCGACAAGCCGAAGGTCTGGGACCGCAACGAGCTGATCAAACTCGTTGCCTTCGCCGCCGCGCGCGGCGTGGCGCTCGTGCCCGAGTTCGAGACGCCCGGCCACTGCGGTGGCTACCAGTGCGCGATGCTGCCGGCGCTGGGCGACCACAACCTGCGGATGATGGACATCGCCAACGACAGCATCTACCCGAACCTGGAAGAG
>CAZWQJ010000181.1:0-9210 GCA_964635825.1 uncultured Victivallales bacterium
TGTGGATCGCCATCCCGCTGTTCCTCCAGACCCTGCTGATCTTCTGGCTGGGGTATGGGTGGGCGAAGTGGCTGAAACTGCCCTATCGGGATGCCGCGCCGGCGGCGATGATCGGCGCCTCGAACCACTTCGAGGTGGCGATTGCCACGGCGACGATGCTCTTCGGGTTGTCCTCCGGCGCGGCCCTGGCCACGGTGGTCGGGGTGTTGATCGAGGTGCCGGTGATGCTCTGGCTGGTGAAGCTCTGCCTGCGAACACAGCACTGGTTCGGTGATGAGCGGGCGTAAGGCGGGAAAAAAAGAGGAGAAGGAACATGGGCTGTTGCGATAAGGCGGATAAGAAACAAACGGTGCGTGAGTCCGTGCGCAAGGGGTATGCGGCGATTGCCAAGAGCGGCGGGTCCTGCTGCGGTCCGGCCAAGAGCTGTTGCGGCGGTGCCGACGCCTCGGGCGTGGCCAAGGCGGTGGGGTACACGGACGCGGAACTGGCGACGCTGCCCGAAGGCGCGAACATGGGGCTTTCGTGCGGGAATCCCGGCGCCCTCGCGGCGCTCAAACGAGGCGAGGTGGTGCTGGACCTGGGCAGCGGCGGCGGGTTCGACGTGTTTCTTGTGGCCCAGAAGGTTGGCCCCCGGGGACGCGCGATCGGCGTGGACATGACGCCGGAGATGCTGGGCAAAGCCAGGAAGAACACGGTGGATTTCCGGAAACGCACGAAACTGGACAATGTCGAGTTCCGGCTGGGTGAGATCGAGCATCTGCCCGTGGCGGACGCCAGCGTGGATGTGGTCATCTCCAACTGCGTGATCAATCTGTCCCCTGACAAGCCCCAGGTGTGGCGGGAGATTGCGCGGGTGCTCAAGCCCGGCGGCCGGGTGGCCGTGTCCGACCTGGCCTTGCTAAAGCCGCTGCCCCGGAAGATCCTGGCGTCGATCGAAGCCCTGGTGGGCTGCGTGGCCGGCGCGGTGCTGGTGGAGGAAACCCGCGCCATGGCGAAGGCCGCTGGATTGGCGGAGATCACGCTAACGCCCAAGTCCGGGTACGTGGACACTATGGTCGACTGGAACGATCCTCTTTACCGGGGCCTCCGGAAGCAGATGCCCAAGGGATTGAAACTCGGGGCGTTCGTGACCAGCCTGGACGTTGCGGCAGTCAAGCCGTTGGGAAAGGACAAACGATGACAACACTGACTGTGGTAGACGCCGGGATTTGCGGGTTCCAGACGCGCATTCATGCCGACAGCGATGATCTGCAGAACGTGACGTTCCGGATCGCCAGTGCGTGCGAGAAGGCGCGCGCGTTCGGCGAGGCTCTGGTGGGCAAGGGGCCGGTGGATGGCTATGCGGAGATTGGCTCGGGATCGGACGGGGTGATCCTGACAACCGCACGTGAGAGCCTGAAGGGTTGCTGCGCGGCGTGCGCGGTGCCGGTTGGTGCGTTCAAGGCCATGCAAGTGGCGGCGGGCGTGGCATTGCCGAAGGATGTGACGCTCACGATGAGCTAGCGCGGCGCGCAACATGTGCGCCCTCCCCGGGGGTGCGGGCGAGGGTTGGCCTTTGGAGGATGCCGATGGCGACGAAGTTGAGCGTATTGTTCTTGTGCACGGGTAACTCCTGCCGCAGCCAGATGGCGGAAGGCTGGGCGCGGCAGTTGAAAGGCGATGTGGTCGAGGCGTATTCGGCCGGGATCGAAACGCACGGGCTCAATCCGCTGGCCGTCAAGGTCATGGCCGAGGCCGGGGTGGACATCAGCGGGCAACGGTCCAAGCAAGTGGACGAACTGGACGCGATGGACTTCGATGCCGTTGTGACCGTCTGCGGGCATGCCAACGAGACGTGTCCCCTGTGGTTGCGGAGCAAAGCCCGGGTGGTGCATGTCGGGTTCGACGATCCGCCCGCGCTGGCGAAAGGGGCAAAGACCGAAGAAGAGGCGCTCGCCTGCTATCGGCGGGTGCGGGACGAGATCCGGGCTTTTGTTGAAACGTTGCCGTGCGGATTGTTGAGCCTTCCGGACGGGAGACAAGGATGACGAGCGAAGCACAAGAGGTTCGGGACCGGTTTGACCGTGTGGCGTCGGAGTGGGACGCCAATCCGACACGGGTCGCCCTGGCCAGGGCCGTCACCGATGCGATCCGCAAAGCCGTGTCGCTGCGCCCCGATATGCACGTCCTGGACTTCGGGGCGGGCAGCGGACTGGTCACCCTGGGCCTGCTGCCCCACGTGGGCAGCCTCGTCGCCGCGGACACGTCGGGCGGGATGGTGCGGGTGCTGGATGAGAAGCTGAAGGCCCTGCGGATCGGGAACGTTCGCACGATGCAGTGCGAGATCGACAAGACCTCGCTGCCCGTGGCTGAGTTCGATCTCATCGTGAGTTCCATGGTGCTGCATCATATTGCCGACGTGCCCGGGACGTTGCAGCGGCTTCGTCCGGCCCTGCGGCCGGGCGGCTGGATTGCCCTCGCCGACCTGGATCCTGAGGATGGGAGTTTTCACTCCGACGCGACGGGCGTCTATCACCATGGCATCGACCCCGAGGAACTCTGCCGCTGGTTGCAGGCGGCCGGCTTCGTGGACCCCACGGCCCGCGAGGCCCATCGGATTGTGCGGCCGGCGCCCGGCGGGGGGAGCCGCGACTATTCCGTGTTTCTCGTGACCGGCCGGGGTGTGTGACCGTCCGTCCGTGGTGAGACTCTTCCAGAGTCATGCCGCATCAGGAAAGAGCATTCCACTGCCATTCCGGGAGCCCCGCGGATAACAGTGGCGCGGATAACAGTTGACCGAATGTTCGGCAAGGCGTACATTGTTGCCTTAGACGCATACCGGGGGCGGCGCAGGCTGCGAACAGCCCCGGGTGGGAGACCATGACCATGACCGTTAGCGACACGATGGCCCTGAGCGCAAGCTTGGAGGATTACCTTGAGGCGATCTTGCGGATTGTGCAGGAGAAGCAGGTGGCGAGGGCGAAGGACGTGGGCAAGCGCCTGAATGTCGGACGCTCCTCCGTGACGGGCGCGCTGCATGCCCTGGCGGACCGCAAGTTGATCAACTATGCCCCCTACGACCTGATCACGTTGACGGACAAGGGTCGGACGGTCGCCCAGGACGTTGCGCGCCGCCACGAGGTGTTGCGGGATTTCTTTGTGAAAGTGCTGGCGGTGGGGGCGGTCGATGCTGATGCAGCGGCCTGCAGGATGGAGCATGCCATCCCTGAGGGCGTGCTCGAGCGCTTTGTGGCGTTCGTCGAGTTCGTGGATCGGTGTCCGCGCGGCGGCAATAAGTGGATCAAGGGGTTCGGCTATTCGTGCCACAACGAGACGAAGAGCGGCAAGTGCGAAAAGTGTGTGGAACTGGTTCTCGACGACGTCAGGAGCAGGCATGTGACGAAGACCGCAAACAAAGAAGGATCGAGCACCTTGGACTCTCTAAAGCCGGGCAACAAGGCCGCGATTGTCACGATCACCGGCAGCGGGGGGATCCGGCGGAGGTTGCTCGACATGGGCGCCACGGCGGGAACCCTCGTGGAAGTGGAGCGCGTTGCGCCGCTGGGCGATCCCATGGAGGTCAAGATCAAGGGCTATCATCTGACGCTGCGCAAGGAAGAAGCCAGCCTCATCCGCATCGAACCGGTGTGACCCCCGCCAGGCGTCCATGAACACCCCCTTGATTCCATTGACCCACACGCGGCCAGGCCAGCGGATCCGCGTGTCGGCCGTTGACGCCGGGCAGGGGCTGCGCTCCCGCCTGTGCGCCATGGGCCTGACGCCGGGGATGTCGGCGCACGTGATCGCCATCGGCTCCGGGCCTGTGATCCTGGATGTGCTGGGCACCCGGCTGGTGCTCGGGCAGGGGATGGCGGCCAAAGTGCTGGTCCGGGCCGTGGCGGTGGCCAGCGCCTAGCAGGGTTTTTTTGGAAAGAAAGTTCGGCATGACAAACAAACTACGGCAGAACGAAACGTGCATGACCGCCGAACGCCGGCTGATGACGGTTGCCCTGACGGGCAATCCCAATGCGGGTAAGACGACGATCTTCAATGCCCTGACCGGGGCCCGGCAGCATGTGGGCAACTACCCCGGCGTGACGGTGGAAAAGAAGGAAGGGGTCTGCCATTCGGGCCGGACCCGGATCACCGTTGTCGATCTGCCCGGAACGTACAGTCTGACGGCCTATTCGCCCGAGGAACTGGTGGCCCGCAACTTTCTGATTCATGAGCGCCCGGACGTGGTGATCGACATCCTCGACGCCAGCAACCTGGAACGGAACCTCTACCTGGCCGTCCAGATCATGGAACTGGGCCGTCCCCTGGTGCTGGCGTTGAACATGGCGGACATGGCGGCCCAACGGGGGCTCGAGTTCGATCTCGCACTGCTCCAGAAACTGCTTGGGACGCGGATTGTCGCGACAGTCGGGCCCAAGGGGACCGGTATGGAGGCCTTGCTCGCCGCCGCCGTGGAGGTCGCCCAGGACCCCGGGGGCGCCGCCGGGCTGCACTTGAACTACGGCCCGGAGATCGAGGCCGGGATCGCCACGCTGCAACAGCTCATCGAGCAGACGGGCGCGGGCCTCGCCGGTGTGCCGCCACGCTGGGTGGCGCTCAAGGTTCTGGAAGGCGACTCGGAACTGCGCGAGAAACTCGGCCATCCCGAACTCATTGCCGCTGCCAACAAAACGACCCGGCACCTGGAGGCGCTGCTGGGCGACAGCATGGAGGCGCTGATCGCCGAGCGACGTTACGGGTTCATCTCGGGGGCGTGCCTGGAAGCGGTGCGCAGCACCGTTGAGTCGAGGCATACGATGTCCGACCGCATCGATGCCGTCGCCACCCATCGTGCGCTGGGCCTGCCGATCTTTCTCGGGTTGATGTATCTGGTGTTCCAGCTGACCTTTACGCTGGGCGGTCCGCCGATGGAATGGATTGAGGGGGGCTTCGCCTGGCTGGGTGGAGCGATCGGCGGGCTCTGGCCGGCCGGCGCGGAGAGTCTCCTCCGCAGTCTGATCGTGGACGGCATCATCGGGGGCGTGGGCGGCGTGCTGGTGTTCCTGCCGAACATCCTGCTGCTGTTTCTGGCAATCGCCATCCTGGAAGACAGCGGGTACATGGCCCGGGCGGCCTTCCTGATGGACCGCCTCATGCACACGATGGGGTTGCACGGCAAGAGCTTCGTGCCGATGCTGATCGGGTTTGGCTGCTCGGTCCCGGCGATCATGGCCACGCGGACCCTGGAGAACCGGCAGGACCGCCTGACCACGATGCTGGTCGTGCCGCTGATGAGCTGCGGCGCGCGGTTGCCGATTTACGCGCTGATCATTCCGGCGTTCTTCCCGCACGTGTGGCAGGCGCCCATGCTGTGGATCATCTACTCGATCGGCATCGCGCTGGCGATTGTCAGCGCCAAGTTGCTCAAGATGACCGTGTTGCGCGGCGAGTCACCGCCGTTCGTGATGGAACTGCCGCCTTACCGGATGCCCACGTTCAGGAGTGTCGGGCTGCACATGTGGAACCGCGGCGGCGCTTACCTCAAGAAGGCCGGCACGGTCATCCTGGGGATCTCCATCCTGCTTTGGGCGATGCAGCAGTGGCCGGGCCTCCCGGCGGCGCGCACGCTCGGCTTTGCGCAGCAACGGGACGCGGTCCGGCATCAAGCCGGCCTGTCTGACGAGGCCAGGACCGATCAAATGGCCCGGATCGCACACGCCGAGGCCGAGGCGGGTCTGCAGTCGTCGCTGATGGGCCGCGTCGGGCGGGCATTGGAGCCGCTTCTGCGTCCGTGCGGCTTTGACTGGAAGATCTCCACGGCCATGGTGGGCGCCTTTGCGGCCAAGGAGGTCTTTGTCAGTCAGATGGGCATCGTCTACTCGCTGGGCGATGCGCAGGACGAGGAGTCCCTGACGTTGCGCGAGAAACTGCAGGCCAACTACACGCCGTTGACGGGGCTCTGCATCATGCTCTTCTGCCTGATCAGTGCGCCTTGCATGGCTACGATTGCGGTGACACGGCGCGAGAGCAATTCGTGGAAGTGGGCGCTGTTCCAGTTTGTGGGACTCACCGTGCTGGCGTGGGTGGTGACGACGGCCGTGTATCAGATCGGACGATGGTTCGTGTAACGAGGGGAGGCGCGCGATGCTTGAGAGGGTCATCACAGGGGGGATTGTCCTGGCGGCCGCGGTCGGCCTGGCCTGGGGGGTGTATCGCAGCGTCAGGGGGGGAAGGCGGTGCGCCGGCTGCACGGGCTGCGGGAAACCGCCGTCGTTCGGCCCGCCGGCGCGGGACCGATAACGGCTCGTCTCTCGGGTGACGTTTATGAACGAACAGGAAAGGAAACCGAAAATGTCCCGATGGCTGTTGTGTGTCTCACTGACGATCGGCGTGGCGTGCGTAACCGTGCACGCTCAAACGACAACGCCACCCGCCCACGCGGTGGCCGGAAACCGCCCCATGTCGTCCGTCCTCGATTTCACTGTGCACGACATCGATGGCAGCGCTGTGGCGCTGAGCCGCTATCGCGGCAACGTGCTCCTCATCGTGAACGTGGCCTCCCAGTGCGGGCTGACCCCGCAATACTCGCTCCTGCAAGGCCTGCACGACAAGTACGCCGGGCAGGGGCTGGTCATTCTGGCCTTCCCGGCCAATGACTTCGGCGCCCAGGAGCCAGGCACCGGACCGCAGATCAAGGCGTTCTGCACGACCCGCTACAAGGTGCAGTTTCCGTTGTTCGCCAAGGTCTCAGTCAAGGGCCGGGACCAGTGTCCCCTCTACCAGTTCCTGACGTCGCCGGAGACCAACGGCGGGTGGGGCGGTGAAATCGCATGGAACTTCGCCAAGTTCCTCGTCAGCCGGGAGGGCCGGGTTGTGCAGCGCTTCGCCCCGTCGGTGAAGCCCGATGCCAAGGACGTGGTGGACGCCGTGGAGGCCCAGTTGGCCCGCCCCGGGCCGAAGCCTTGGGGGGGACAATGACATGCCGGAGCAGCCAGAGGAACGCCGGATGGACGCCCGCCAGCCGCCGGGGCCGTTCGACAAGATCAGGGTGATCGATTCGGCGCAACTGTTTGCCGACCGGCGGGAAGTCCAGATTCGTCATCGGAGCGAGCTCTACCGGCTCCTCGTAACGAAGAACGGGAAGCTGATTCTGAACAAGTAGGTATCGACACAGGCCCTCTTCACCCCAGCCAGCTCCAAGCCAGCCAGGGAACAGCACGCACAGGGCGTTCTGTTCCCTTTTCTTTTTCCTGGTGAAGACGGCACAAGGGGGAGGTGCGTGCGATGGGAGACTAACGGCACGGCTTTGCGGACCGAAGGTCGAGAGTGAAGAGCGCGAGCGCAACGAATGCTTGTATCCGGCGGAGGAGCCGGACGGCGGGGGCGCATTAACCGACAATCAGAAGAACAATGTGAGACAGGAACAAGGGAGCAACCACATGAGCCAGAGAACAACAGTACACATCGCGGCCGTCGCGACCGGCATCCTCATCGGAGTGTGCCGAGTCTGCCGGGCCGAGGCCGACGCGGTCACCCAGCGGATGGAGAAACTCGAGCAGCAGGTCAGCCAGCTCACCGCCGACCGTTCGCCGGGCCCGTTGTGGAACGGCGTGCAGATTCACGGATACGGCGAAGCGCACTACAACAACCTGTCGGGTGACGGCGGTGCCGCGGACAAGGAGGAGACGGACCTGCATCGGTTCGTCATGTTCTTCGGGTACGATTTCAATGACCGCATCCGGTTCAACTCGGAGCTTGAGATTGAACACGCTTTTTCGGGGCCAGACAAACCCGGCGAAGTGGAAATGGAACAGGCGTATCTTGACTTCGACCTGACCGAGCGGCATCTGGCCCGGGCCGGACTGTTCCTGGTGCCGGTGGGACTGATGAATCAGACCCATGAACCGCCGCGGTTCTACGGCGTCGAGCGAAATCCCGTGGAAAACCAGATCCTGCCCACCACGTGGCGGGAGATCGGCGCGGGCCTGCAGGGCGATCTGGGCGCGGGGTGGGGGTACGAGGCCTATCTGCATTCCGGTCTGAACACGTCCACCGGAAGCACGTACGGGGTGCGCGCCGGACGCCAGAACGGGGCCGGCGCCAAAGCCTCTGATCCGGCGGCCACGCTGGCCTTGAAATGGAACGCCGCGGGGGTGGTCGTGGGCGGGGCGGTGCAATACCAGAGCGACATCACCCAGAGCGGCGATCCTGAGGCGGGTAGCGCCTGGCTGGGGGAACTGCATGCGGATCTCCGTCGGGGACCGATGGGTCTGCGGGCCTTGTACGCGGAGTGGACCCTGAACGGTGACGGCCCGGAATCCATGGACGCCGACCGCCAGTACGGCTGGTATCTTGAACCGTCCTACCGCATCACCGAGGCCCTTGGCCTCTTTGCCCGCTACAACGAATGGGACAACCAGGCCGGCGCGGGGGCCACGGTCAGCGGGAAGCGTCAGTGGGATGCAGGCGTGAACTGGTGGCCGCATGAGCAGGTGGTGGCCAAGGTAGACTACCAATGGCAGGACAATGAGAGCGGCCGGAACCAGAACGGTGTCAACCTGGGACTCGGGTATGAGTTCTAAGGCCGCCGCGCGGCTGGGTGTGGCGCTCAGCCTGTTGATCGCAACAACGACGTTGGGGGGGGCTCGCCCCCCCCCAACGGACGCCTTTGTCGCGGCGCAGTTCACCGATCCGCCCGCGCCGGCCGTACTGCTTCTCGCGGGCCCCTTGTCAACGGCGGTCCGCGAGATCTTGGGGCATCCCTATGCGCACCAGGAGATCCGCTACTGGCACGCGGAGGGCAAAACCGTGTGGGTTCTTGAGGGGCGGGGCAAAACACGCGAGATCACGGTGGGCTTCGTCATTCGGGAAGGGCAGGTGGAAAGAACGGAAGTCCTGGTCTATCGCGAGAGTCGCGGCCGTGAGATCCGGGCGCCATCGTTCACCCGTCAATTCGAGGGCGCGTCACTCACCGGGCGACGCGCCCTTGACCGCCGGATCGACGGCATCACCGGCGCCACCATTTCCGTCGGCGCCATGAAGGACCTGGTGCGTCTGGCGCTGTACCTGACGTCGATCATCCCCGCCAAATGAAGGCCACTCCATTGGCGGTGGCCTTCTGATTCGCTCAGAGGATCGCGTCGCCGGTCTCGCCGGTGCGGATGTCCATGGCCAGGACGGCCTCCGTCACGACGATCTTGCCATCGCCGTGGCGGCCGGTATGCGCGCTTTCCCGGA
>CAZWQJ010000182.1:0-9106 GCA_964635825.1 uncultured Victivallales bacterium
TGGTGCTCATCCCCTATTGCTAGCACCAAGCCCACGCCTCGGTCCAATCCGAACGGGCGCATCTGCAATTCGGTGCGGCTCACCGGGACGGTTCACCCTACCAGCCTGAGACCACATGCCCTGGGTAGGGCGAACCCTCCGGGTGAGCCGTTCTTTGCGTCGTTACACCGAATCGCAGATGCGGCCAATCCCAACGAACTTCCTCCTTGCCCCTTCCCCGCCCGCCCCGCTATGGTATTCCGATATTCGAGTCAGTAACCGTCATCGGGTACGCCTATGGCCACCATCACCATCAAGAAGAAGAAGCCTCTCTCGCTGAAGGCCAATGACGCGGAAGCGGCCGGCGCCAGCGCAGGCCCTGTCCTGTCCGCCGCCCCCGGCTTTCATGCCACGGTCAAGGAACCCTCCTACACCCTCTACGCCATGCTCGCGCTCGTCGCGGCCCTCTGCTTCCTCGTGCTGATCCTCCTGCAGTGGACGGAGTACAGCGGCTACAACAGCCCCCCATCGGCATTCCCCCAACCCGGGGCCCCCACGGCTTCTGCGCCGCCTAGCGCCTCCTGAGCGCGGCGCGCGCCATCCTCATGACCCAAGACCGGGAACGCCCCCCCGATATCGACCGCCTGCTCGCCGATGTGGACAACTCCCGCGCCGTCGCCGCCGGGCTCGTCGCCCAGTGGCTCGTCACCGCCGACTTCCCCGACTGGATCATTCAGGACGTCCGCCGCGATCGCCCGTTCATCATGGAAGTCCTCTACGGCGTCGTCCGCCGCCGCCGCACCCTCGAGTGGCTCGTGCGCCCGCGCGTCCGCTCCACCCCGACCCCCGCCCTCCGCGCCTGCCTCTGGGTCGGCGTTTACCAACTCCTCTTCATGGACACCGTGGCGCCGCACGCCGCCGTTCACGAAACCGTCGAAGCCGCCAAACGCGCCGGGGGCCCCCGTGCCGCCGGATTCGTGAACAGCATCCTGCGCGCCATCGCCGCCGACATTCCCGCCCTGCGCGCCAAGCTCGCCGAAGCACCCCTCGGCATCCGCGAATCCGTGCCGGATGTCATCTTGAAGCGCTGGCTGCGCGCGTTCGGCCCGCCGCGCACCGAAGCGCTCTGCCGCTGGCAAAACGAGCGGCCCGCCGTTTGCATCCATCTCCGGCGCGACCGCACCACCATGGCCGCCTATCTCGCGCTGCTCGCCGAGCGCGGCCTCGCCGCCACCCCGCACCCCTTCATGGCCGACCAGTTCATCCAGCTCCCGTCCGGCGCATCGGTCACGGAACTGCCCGGCTATGCCGAGGGCTGGTTCTCCGTGCAGGACCCCGCCACCTCCGTCGCCGTCGACCTCCTCGATCCGCAACCCGGCGAACGCATCCTGGATGCCTGCGCCGCCCCCGGTGGCAAGTCCATGCTGATCGCGGAACGCCTCGCCGGCACCGGCACCCTCATCGCCATGGATACCCACGCCGACCGCCTGCCCGACCTGCGCGCCAACGCCGCGCGCCTCCAGGCCCCCATGACCGTCGTCCAGGGCGATGCCCGCCAGGGCCGCCTCGACCCCGCCGTGGATTCAGCCCCCTTCGACCGCATCCTCGCCGATGTGCCCTGCACGAACACCGGCGTCCTGCGCCGCCGCCCCGACGCCCGCTGGCGCTTCTCCATCGAACGCCTGCGCGAACTCATGCGCATCCAGCGCCGCATCCTCGATCGCCTCGCCCCGCGCCTCGTCCCCGGCGGCACCCTCGTCTACAGCACCTGCAGCCTCGAGCCCGAAGAGAACGACCACATCGTCACCAGCTGGCTCTCACGCAACCCCGACTACGAACACATCCGCTCCGTCCAGCTCTTCCCGCCCCAATCCGAGACCGATGGCGCCTTCGCTGCCATCATCCGCCGCAAACTCGTCCCCACCCCGCCCCCCGCTCCCGCCACCCCAGACGACGGCACGCCCCCGGTCGACCCCGACCCCAACGCCAACCTCGTCCCCTGGCCCTATCCCGAAAAACCCGCCACAGACCCGGCGTAGGCGGGAACCCGCCCAAGACCCTGTTTTCGCGTTGGAGGGCCGACCTCCGTGTCGGCCGCATGCCCGCAATAGGACATGGAAAGACCATCCGCCCCGCGCGTCATCGCGTCACCCGGACGCCGCACCCGCCCCGCCCGCCTTGCCGTGCAGGTACTTGATCACCCGCACATTCTCCACCGCAGCAGCCCCGCGTCCGCTTTCAGTTCCACAATCCACCGCCCAACTTGATCAGCGTCCGCACCACCGCGATCCCCGCCACAAACGCCGCCATCGACAACAGGAACGTCCCGGCCGCGTACAGCGCCGCATGCAGATACTCACTCGCCCGCAGCATCTGCGCCGTCTCATAGACCATCGACGACATCGTCGTGAACCCGCCACAGAAGCCCGTCGCCAGCGCCAGCCGCATCTCCGGCGAAAGCGCCTCGCCGCGCGCCGCCAGTTCCGCGATCGCCCCGATGAATAGGCAGCCCAGCACATTCGCGGCCAGCGTACCCACCGGCCACTCCAGCGAAAACCGCTGCGCGCACACGCTCAGCCCATACCGCGCCACCGAGCCCACGCCCCCTCCCACCCCCACCAACACCGACAGCGCCCATGGGTTGGTCATCGGGCCCGCTCCGCCTCCAACGCCTGAATCACCGCATCGTGTATGCGGCCATTGGTGGCAATGACTCCGGAGTTCTCACGCAGCGTACGCCCCAACCCAAAATTCAGCGGCTTGCCATGGACATCGCTGACCCGGCCTCCCGCTTCCTGCACGATCATCCAGCCCGCCGCGTGATCCCAGATCATCTCCTCATACGTCGAACCCTTGCTGGGCAACCGCATGTACAGGGTCGCCTCGCCCCGCGCCACCGTCGCGTACTTGCACTGGCTGTCCAACTGCAACGACGGCTTCGTCATCCCCAGCCGCGTCGCCACGCGCCCGGCCAGCCCGTGCGACGTGTGTCCCGTCTCAACGGATTGGCAGATCACGGCCTGCGCCGGATCCGCCACATCCGCAACCCGGATCGCCTGGAGCCCGCGCGCATCCAGCCGCCCCGCCACCGCGCCGTGGCCGCGGCGAGCCGCCATCAGCACACCCGCCCCGTTCGCCGCGCCCATGTGGCCATCCGGCAAACTCGGGCAGCCCAGCACCCCCAGCACCACCTCGCCGTCCTCGATCAACGCCAGCGCCAGCGCGTACTGGTCATTGCGGATGAAGCCCTTCGTGCCGTCGATCGGATCCAGCACCCAGAACCGCCCGGCCGCGCCGCCACCGTGCCGCCCATGATCGATGGCATCCAGCATCCCCGCCTCGGTCAACTCCGGACGCACCCGCGCCACCTGCTCGCGCACCCGCCGCAACATCTCGCCGTTCGCGGGGTCGCGCAGCGCATGCGCATCCTCCTCCGCCACCAGCAGGTCCGCCGGAAAAGCCGCCTGCAGGCAGTCGCTGATCACCGCCTGCACCCCCAGATCCGCAATCGTCACCGGCGACTTGTCTTTCTTCGTCAGCGTGTCCGCCGTCACCAGCTCGCGACGCACATTCTGCGCCAGCACCGCCGCCCGCCGTACCGCCTCCACCGCCACATCGAATTCCCGTTCCCGCATCGCCCGCCCCCCCTTTAGATGATCGCCGAGTGTGTGCCATTGCCGCCAACGGCTCAAGCTTCGATACGCCCGCCCGCCGGGGTGGCCCGTGCGCTCCGCGCGCGGGCACAGAAGAGCCGGCTCTTGGTTGATCCGGATCGGCCCGCCGCGGGCCGACGGCTCTTGTGTGGGAAACGGGGTGTGCCGCGGCAGCGGCACTCGCACGGGAACGCGTCCGGTGGCCCCGAGTGCCAGGACGAGCCTGCGGCGTTGGACTCAAGTCCACGCCGCGGGCGAGGACGCCGCAATCGGGGTCGCCGGGCGCGTGATCCGTGCGACCCGTTTACCACACAGGCACCAGGACCAAGCCCCGCCACCGGAAGCGCCGTGCGTCCCGCGCGCGGACACAGGATCGCCGCCTCTCGGTTGATCCGGATCGGCCCGCCGCGGGCCGACGGCTCTTGTGTGGGAAACGGGGTGTGCCGCGGCAGCGGCACTCGCACGGGAACGCGTCCGGTGGCCCCGAGTGCCAGGACGAGCCTGCGGCGTTGGACTCAAGTCCACGCCGCGGGCGAGGACGCCGCAATCGGGGTCGCCGGGCGCGTGATCCGTGCGACCCGTTTACCACACAGGCACCAGGACCAAGCCCCGCCACCGGAAGCGCCGAGAGTCCCGCGCCCGGCCGCCCCGCCCGCGGGCAGCATTGACCCCAATCGGTGCGCCCCCTATTCTCGCCATCGCGCCCATGAACCCATGCTCCAGGCTTTGCCCTTCCGTGGATAGACTGCTGCCGGCCCTGCTGGCCGCGCTGCTGCTCGTGCGCCTCGCCACCATCCCCGCCGCCGCGTTCCTCGTCCGCTACGCGCCATCTTGGACCTGGTCGAATAACGATGGCTACGACACCATCGCCCTCAACTGGGCCACCACCGGCACCTTCGGCCTCGCCCCCGGCGTACCCACCGCCGCCCGCCTGCCGCTCTATCCCGCCCTGATCGCCGCCTGCTACCGCCTCGCCGGCGACGCCTTCCCGCTCCTCGTCATGGCCATCCAGGCCCTCCTGTCCACCGCCACCGGCGCCGCTCTCTACAGCCTCGCGCACCGCCTCTTCGGCCGCCGCCCCGCCATCATCACCCTCGTCCTCTTCATCCTCCACCCCCAGGTGAACAACTTCATCTTCCGTTGCGCCACCGAAACACTCTTCACTTTTCTCGTGGTGATGGTCCTCCATCGCGCCGTGCGCCACCTCCAGACCGGCAGCATCCGTGACCTCGCCGAAGCCGCCGCCTGGCTTGGATTGTCGCTCCTCACCCGCCAGACCCTCGCCCCGCTCGCCGGCCTCGCCGCCCTCCTGCTCCTTCTCGGGTGCGCCCTGCGCCCGCAACGCCCGCGCCGCCTCCTCGCCCGCGTCGTCCTCCCGGTCGTCGTCACCGCCCTCATCGTGGCCCCCTGGCTCGCGCGCAACTACGCCCACTCCGACCGCTTCCCCGTTCTCCAGACCTGGGTCGGCCAGCCCATGTGCCAGGGCATCTACGTTTCGCGCCACCTGCCCGAGATCCTGCGCGGTACCCGCACCATCACCGAAATCGACCAGAAGGGCCTGTCCATCATCCGCAATCGCACGCGCTACCACGTCCGCCAACTGCCGCCCGAGACGCGCCCCATCGCCCGCGAAGTGCGCGCCGACCGCTTTGCCCGCCAGGCCGCCATCTCGGAATTGCGCCAGTATCCGCTGATCTCCGTGGGCCACACCCTGCGCAACCTCGCCCTGGCCCCGGTGCTGCAGATGACCCGCCGCAGCACCCTCGTGCTCGTCCTCTGGAACGGGCCCCTGCTGCTCCTCTCCCTCGCCGGCCTCGTCCTCTGCGCCCGCACCCAACCGCGCACCTTCATTCAGGCCCTGCCCATTGTCGCCGTCTTCTGCTATATATGGGTCACACATGCCGTGATCTGGCCGCAGGCGCGCTATGTGTTGCCGGGGCTCGTGCCGTTTTCATTGTTTGCCGGCCTCGCCCTGGCCGCGTTCACGCGCCGCCGCGAACACCAGAAAGAAGAAAAGAACCGTCCATGAATATTCTGTGCGCCACCAACATGCCCTTTGCCCCCGAGGCCTTCGCCACCCTCGGCTCCGTCACCGTCAAGGACGGCCGCTCCATCACCGCCGCCGACGTGCGCGAGGCCGACATCCTCGCCGTCCGCTCCACCACCAAAGTGAACTCCACCCTGCTGGACGGCTCGCGCGTGCGCTTCGTCGGCACCGCCACCATCGGCACCGACCACCTCGACATCCCCTACCTCGAATCGCGCGGCATCCCTTGGTGCTACTCCCCCGGTTGCAACGCCAACAGCGTCGCCGAGTATGTCTGCACCGCCCTCCTCACCCTCGCCCGCCGCCACGGCTTCACCCTCACCGGCAAAACCCTCGGCGTCGTCGGCGTCGGCAACGTCGGCCGCCGCGTCGTCGATAAAGCCCGCGCCCTCGGCCTGCGCGTCCTCCTCAACGACCCCCCACGCGCCAGAACCGAGGAACACGGAACGGCGAACGCGGAGTCCCCGCCTGAAGTTCCGCGTTCCGCGCTCCGCACTCCGCGTTCGGCCTTCCTCCCCCTCGCCGAACTCCTGCCCCAATGCGACATCGTCACCCTGCACGTGCCGCTCACGCGCTCCGGCCCGGACGCCACCCTCCACCTCGCCAACGCCGCCTTCTTCGCCCAACTTAAACCCGGAACCGTCTTCCTGAACTCCGCCCGCGGACCCGTCACCGATACAGCCGCCCTGCAAGCCGCCATGGATCGCGGCACCATCGGCCACGCCGTCATCGACACCTGGGAAGGCGAACCCGCCTACCGCCACGAACTTCTGCCCCGCGTCGACCTCGCCACCCCCCACATCGCCGGCTACTCCTATGACGGCCGCGTCAACGGCACCGTCATGGTCTACCGCGAAGCCTGCCGCGTCTTGAACCTCTCCCCGTCCTGGTCCCCCGACCACCTCCTCCCCGCACCCCCCATTCCCACCATGTCGCTCAGCGCCATCGGTCGCTCCGAGGAAGACGTCCTCGCCGAAGCCGTCCGCCGCATCTATGACATCGAAGCCGACGATGCCCGCATGCGCGCATCCTGCGTCCCCGACCCCGCCGCCCGCGCCACCGCTTTCGACCGCCTCCGCAAAACCTATCCCGAACGCCGCGAGTTCCCCCACACCCAACTCACCCTGCGCGACGCCGCCCCCACCCTCGTCGCCAAAGCCGCCGGCCTCGGCTTCACCCTCCACCCCTGAGCCGAGAACGGCAGTCGAATCCACGGATTTCACGGATCGCACGGATGCCCTCTCACCCCTGCCACCCGCGTCATCCGTGCCATCCGTGCCATCCGTGGTTGTCTCTGCTCTTTGGGTGGCCCGGGCGCTCCGCGCGCGGGCACGCCCGCTCACCCTCCCAAATGTGCGGCTAAGGAGCGCACCCATGAGTACGGCCCTGTGGACGCGGCTCAACCGGAGGCTCCGCCCTACCTCGAGTCCGCACGCGATGCTGGATGAGGCGTGGGTAGGGCGAAGCCTCCGGCTGAGCCGTGTCGGAGAGGGCGATTGTGCGCATCGGCGGCCCGGGCCAGAACCGTTAGCCGCAGATCGCGGACCCTCTCCCCACGCTTGTCCCGCCCGCGCCCACTTGTGTATGATCCCGCGCCATGAACCGGCCCTTCCACATTCCCGTACTCGATTTGATCCCACTCGATGACGCCCTGCTCGCCGAGATCGCCGCCGACCCTGTCGCCGCCCTCAAGCGCCTCGGCGACAAGGCCGACCTTCACGAACTCATCGCCGAGATCGCCGCCGAAACACGCACCCACCAGGCGCGCGTCGGCGCCATCGCCCCCTGGATCGGCTACCTCGCCCAGGATCCCGATACCAGCACCATCGTGGGCACCTGCTCCTACAAGGGAAACCCGTCCGCAGACGGTCTCGTGGAAATTGCCTTCTTCACCTTCACGCCCTTCGAGGGCTACGGCGTCGCCACCGCCATGGCGCAGGAATTGCTCGTGCGCGCCTTCGCCGAAGCCGTCATCAACGGCGTCTTCGCCCACACCCTACCCAGAAAGAGCGCCTCCACCACCGTCCTCGACCGGGTCGGCATGCGCCGCGTCGGCGATGCTCAGGACCCCGAAGATGGCCGCGTCTGGCGCTGGGAACTGCGACGCTAGAAACACGGCTCGGCGGGACGCCTCGCCCTACCCAGAAGGCAGATTTCTGCAAGGTAGGGCGAAGCCTCCGGCTGAGCCGGGGCATTTTCAACGGGCTGCTAGTGTGGTGAGCGATTAGTTCACATCAATACAGAGGCCGCCGAGCCGGCGGCCCTCCATCGGACGCATTCGAAACATTGGAGTTCCCCTGGAGGGTCGGCGGCTCGCCGACCGTGTTTACGAATCAACGAACTAATCGCTCACCACACTAGGCGAACGTCACCCGCAACAGCGCCCCACCCAACGGCGACTCCCCGATCGTGACCCCGCCGCCGTGCTGCTCGGCCGCCACCTTCACCGAAAGCAACCCCAGCCCCGTCCCGTGCGGTTTCGTCGTCGCAAAGGGCGTGAACAGCCGATCGCGCGCCTCCACCGGAATCCCGCTGCCGTTGTCATGGACCTCGATCACACCGCCGCCGGTCTCTCCCCGCGCCACCACCACCCGAAGCCGTCCCCGACCCCCAGTCGCTTCCGCCGCATTGATCAGCAAATTCAAAATCAACTGCCCCACCAGGATCGCACTGACGCGCAGCGGCACCCCATCCGGCGCCTCCACCTCCACCACGCAGCCCTTCACCATGCGGTGTGATCGCGCAAACGCCACCGCCTGACGCACCACCTCCGCCAGTTCACGCGTCGAAAAATCGGAGGGCATCCCCTCCCGCCCGAGATTCAGCAAGCGCGTCGACAAGGCCCCCATATCCGCAATCGCCCGCGAAAGCTGCCGCAGTTCCGGCCGGCGCGCCTCCGTCGGCACCCCATCCGCCAGCAAATCCACGCTGGCCCCCGCCACCGTCAGCGTGTTGTTTAAATCGTGCGCAATCGAACAGGCCATCGCACCCGCCAGCGCCTTGTGCTCCGTCCGGCTCAGCGCTTCCCGGCTGCGCAGCAACTCCCGCTCCCGCGCCTCCGCCCGCAGCAACATCCGCCAGGCAAACATGTAAAAAAGCCAACCCGGTCACCACGATGAACACCAGCCCCTTGGCCTGCTCATACGCCTGCAGATGCTCCAGATCCTGCGCCCAATGCGCCGCCAGCAGACTCGATAGCAGGATGTACCCGTAACACAGAATCAGGTAGGCCACGGTCAGCCCCGCGGCCACATGCCGCGCCCGCATCACCGGCTCCACCGGTTCCGTCGAACCGGAAGCCTCTACCATGGATTTGTGTTTCATAGTCCTCGTGTCGCCACGCCGCCACCACCCCCGCGCTCGACCACGCAACCCTAGCCCGCATGATGCACCAGCGCAAGCGCGCTGGTGCATCATGCGCCTGCCA
>CAZWQJ010000183.1:0-9050 GCA_964635825.1 uncultured Victivallales bacterium
CCTCAACAGGACTTCTGCGCATCGTGGCGGGTTTCGAAGGTGGAGATCGCGGCGGCGTGTTCGAGGGTCAGGCCGATATCGTCCAGGCCGCGCAGCAGGTGATCTTTTTTGATGGGGTCAACCTCGAAGCGGATGGATTCGTCCGTGGCGCCGTGCAGGATGATGGTCTGGGCGGCCAGATCGATGGTGGCCTGCAGACCCGGCGCTTTCGCCACGCGCGCGAAGATGCGGTCGACCTCGGCCTCGGACAGTTCGATCGTGAGAAGCCCGTTCTTCACGGAGTTATTGGCGAAGATATCGGCGAAGGCGGGGACGGTGTTGCCGTCGAGGACGCGTTTGGGGGCGATGACGGCGCGATAGCCAGCCTGCACGACGGCCCAGACCGCGTGCTCGCGGCTTGAGCCGCAGCCGAAGTTGTTGCGGGCGACCAGGATGGTTGCGCCATGGAAGGCCGGCTGGTTCAACTCGAAGGAGGGGTCGGGCGATCCGTCCGGCTTGCGCTTCCAGTCGAAGAACAGCGTCTCGCCGAAACCGGTGCGGCTGATGGACTTCAGAAACTGCTTGGGGATGATCTGGTCGGTATCGACGTTGGCCCGGTCCAGGGTTGCCACAATCCCGCGCTCTTTAATGAAGGGTTGCATAGTAAATCCTTGCCGGCATGTTCACGTCGCCGGATTGAACCGCAGATTTACGCAGATGCACGCTGATGGCCTCGTTCACCAATCTGCGTTTATCAGCGCAATCAGCGGTTCCTATTCTTTTCTTTCACTTCCAGTTGCGGAAATCGACGAAATGGCCGGTGATGGCGGCGGCGGCGGCCATCTCGGGGCTGACAAGGTGGGTGCGTCCGCCCTTACCCTGGCGACCTTCGAAATTGCGGTTTGAGGTGGAGGCGCTGCGTTCCTGGGGTTTGAGCTGGTCGGGGTTCATGCCGAGGCACATGCTGCAGCCGGCGAAGCGCCACTCGCAGCCGGCGGCCTTGAAGACCTTGTCGAGTCCCTCGCCCTCGGCCTGGTGGCGCACCTTTTCGGAGCCCGGCACCACCAGCACGTGCACGCCCTTCGCCACCTGGCGGCCCGCCATCACGATCGCGGCGCGCCGCAGGTCTTCGATGCGGCCATTCGTGCAACTGCCGATAAAGACGGTGTCGACCTTGATTTCGGTGATGGGCGTGCCGGGGGTCAGCCCCATATAGGCCAAGGCCTTCTCCACATCGGAGGGGTTGTAGCCAGGAACGCTGCCGGGTGCGGGCACGCGCGCGGTGACATCGGTGACCATGCCCGGGCTGGTACCCCAGGTGACCTGCGGGGCGAGCGTGTTCACGTCGATGGTCAGCTCGCGGTCGAAGGTGGCGCCTTCATCCGACGGCAGGGTTTTCCAGAAGGCGATCGCGCGTTCGAGCGCGGCGCCCTTGGGTGCGAACGGGCGATTGCCCTCGCAGACGTACTGGATGGTCGTGTCGTCCGGCGCGATCATGCCCGCCCGCGCGCCCGCCTCGATGGTCATGTTGCAGACCGTCATCCGCTCTTCCATCGACAGGGCGCGAATGGCGTCGCCGGTGTATTCGATGACGGATCCGGTGCCGCCGGAGGTGCCGATGACGCCGATCAGTTTCAGGATCATGTCCTTGGCGGTGACGCCCGGGGCCAGTTGCCCGCGGAATTCGACGCGAAAGGTGGAGGGGAGCGTCTGGCGCAGCGTCTGGGTTGCCAGCACGTGTTCCACTTCGGAGGTGCCGATGCCGAAAGCCAGTGTGCCGAAGGCGCCGTGCGTGGACGTGTGCGAGTCGCCGCAGACGATCGTGGTGCCGGGCAGCGTCAGCCCCAGCTCCGGGCCGATGATGTGGACGATGCCCTGCAGGTCGCTGTCCAGATCATACAGCGTGACGCCGAACTCCTTGCAGTTGCGGGCCAGCGCCTCGATCTGCGCGCGCGAGATCCGGTCGGCGATCGTCTTGCGGTCGTCGGTCGGCACGTTGTGGTCCATCGTCGCCACGGTCAGCTCGGGGCGCCGGACCTTGCGCTTGGCCAGGCGCAGCCCCTCGAAGGCCTGCGCGCTGGTGACTTCGTGCACCAGGTGGCGGTCGATGTACAGCAGCGAGGTACCGTCCGGCAGCTGGCTCACCAGGTGCCGGTCCCATATCTTCTGAAAAAGTGTCTTGGGCATAATCCGCAAACCATACCGCAGCCCCACCGGCCGATGCAAGCCGCGACCGGATGCCCCTTTCCCGCTGCCGATGCTGGTGCGCTCCGGGATTTGTTTGTTACCCTCAGCCTGTTCTTTCAGGACGTCCAACGAAGGAGGAAGCCGTGCGCCTGCTGTTGCTGTTGTGCCTGGCCACGTTTGGTTCCACGCGCCTGCCCGCCGAGGAGGCGCCCAGTCCACCGCCGGCTTCGGCGTCAGTGCCCGTGCCAGCTCCAGTGCGGGTGCTGGTGCATCGTGTGGACTACACGGCGACGCTGACCGAAGGTGAAGCCCGGATCCGCGCCGGCTATGATGTGGAGTTGCTCGACCGGGGTGAGGCCTCCATCTCCTTGTTGGAGGGGGATGTGGCCGTGCCGGCGGCATCCCTGCCGTCCGGGCTGCGGCTCCAGGGCGAGGGCGCGGGATACCGCCTCGTCCTGAGTGAAACAGGGCGGAAGCGCTTCACGCTTGAATTTCTAAGCAGGGTCACGCGCACGGATGTGTGGCACGAAACGTCCTTTGTGGGGCCGGCGCTGGCGGCGATCAGCACGGTCAGCGCGAGCGCCCCGGGGCGCGACGTGGAGCTCACCCTGCTCAGTGGTGCTGTGTCTGCGGCCGGGGTGCGGGACGACGTGTCCTTTGTGGAAGGGGCCCTCGGCGATGAACGCCGCGTGGCGTTGCGCTGGTGTGACCGCAACACGGCCATCACGCGCCAGACCCTGCTGGCGTGCGAAACGATCGCGACCACGCATATCACCCCTGCCGTCATCACGTGCACGACGGTGCTGGCGCTGGAGGTGGTGCAGGGAGCGCTGCTGCGGCTGGAGGTGTCCCTGCCCGCGGGGCAGTCCCTGACGCGACTGCAAGGTGAGCAACTTCGCGACTGGCAGGTGACCCCGGGGGCGGATGGCTCGCGCCTGGCGATTGAGTTTATCGCCCCGATCGAGCGGGCGATCCGGCTCACGCTGCAGACGGAGCAGCCGCTGGAGGGGTCGCCCATTCCGGTGGCGTGGAGCGTCCCGCAACCCCTTGGCGTCGAGCGTGAGAGCGGGCAACTCACGTTTACGGCGGAGGATATGAATGTGGAGGTGGAGGGGGTGACGGAACTGCGCCAGGTGGAGGCGGTGGGCGGGGCGTTGTATGCCTACCGGTTCCATGCGCGCCCCTGCCGCGCCGATCTGCGCCTGCGCCGGATCGATCCGCTCGTCATGGCGGAGGACCGCATTTCGTTGCGGCTGGAGGACACCCGCTTGCTGGTCACGCACGACCTGGACGTGGGGGTCGAGCGGGCGGGTCTCTACACGCTCGAACTTGCACCGCTGGGCGCGCTGAACGTCAATGACGTGCGAGCCGACGGGCTGGAAGGCTGGAAGGTGGCGGACGGGCGGCTGCACCTGTCCTTCGCCCGCCGGTTGTTGGGGCGCACGGCCGTCGCGATCGAGCTCGAGCAATCGATTGCCGACATCAGCAACGCCGTGAACCTGGTGGCGCTGCGGGTGACGGGCGCCGCGCGGGAGTCGGCGCGCATTGGTGCCGGGGCCGTGCCGGGGATTCGCCTGCGCACGCGTGAGCTGGCCGGCCTGCGCGAGACTCCGGTCAGCGAGCTTGTGAAGCGTGGCGACGCCGTGCTGGCGTTCGTGGCGGAACAGCCGGACTGGGCGCTTGCCCTGACGGCCGATCACATGCAACCGCGGGTTCTCGCCGAGGTGTTCAATCTGATTGCGGTCGGGGATGGACTGGTGGGCGGAAGCGCCACCATCCGCTACGCCATCCTGAACCAGGGTGTGCAGGAACTGAATGTGGCGGTGCCCGCACACTGGAAGAATGTTGATTTCGTGGGGCCGAACATTCGTCGCAAGGAGCAGCAGGACAACCGCTGGGCGATCAGCCTGCAGGAGAAGGCGTGGGGTGGGTACACGCTGGTGGTGACGTATGACTTCGCCTTCGATCCGCAGCAGGCGACGCTGCCGCTGGGCGGGCTGCACGTGGGTGGCGTGGAGCGCGAGACCGGCGCCATCGCCGTCAGCAGCGTTCCGAGTCTTCAATTGCGCGAGCAGACGGCGACAGCCGTCACCCCGGCGCAGTTCTTCCGCATCGATGAAGCCGAGCTGGCGGCGGCCGACCGCGCACTCGTCTCGCACGCCGTCCTGCTGGCCTATCGGTACAGCGGTGACGGGTATGACCTGCGCGTGAACGTCACGCGATTCAAACCCGTTGACGTGCTGGAGGCGGTTGCCGACCTGACTCAACTGAGCACGGTGCTCACCCAGGATGGGCAGTTGCTGACGCAGGCCGCGTTCATGATCAAGAACAACGAGAAGCAATTTCAGCGATTTCAGTTGCCGGAGGGTGCGGAGTTCTGGGGCTGCTACGCGGACGGTCAGCCGGTGAAGCCGGGCCGCGACGGCGAGGCCATCCTGGTGCCGCTGCCGCGCGGCGCCAACCGCGACGATGCCCACCCGGTGGAGATTGTCTACGCGGAGAAGGCGGGGGATCTGCGGGCGCTGTGGCCGCGCCGCCTGGCGCTGAACGCACCGCGCAGCGACATCCAGACCACGTTCGCGCAGTGGACATTGTACGTGCCGCCGACGCACCGGTTGGCGCGCTTCAGTGGCAACATGACCCCCGCGCGCGGCACGAGCTATGGGCTGCGGGACGCCTGGAACCAGTTCACCCGCTTCTACGACCGTGCCTATCTGGAGTTCCGCGGGCTGGCCATCGGGTTGGCGGTGCTGGCTGGTTTTGTGGTGTTCATCGTGCTGGCCGTGCGCCGGCGCTGGCGCGGCGTGGTGGCCGTGCTCTCGATCGCGTTTGTCGTCGTCATCCTGGGGGCCATGCTGCTGCCGGCCGTGAGCAAGGCGCGCTTGAGCGCCAGACGAATCGCCCATCAACAGGCGGACATGGCGATGCCGACGGATTCGTACGCCCCCATGCCGTCGGCGCCTGCCTCACAAGCCGTGGGCGGTGAACGGGGCAGCCAACTGGGGGCCAGGGAGCCGATGGAGGAAGAGGGAATCGATTCGATCGCCGTCGATGCTGAGGGGCAGAGTGGGGACACCTCGGGGTTGGCCGCGAAGAAGCCAGGGGGCACGACGGCGACCACGGTGGCGGGGGTGCAGTCGCTGCGGATTGAGCTGCCGAAGACGGGGACGGCCTACACGTTCACTAAGGTGCTGGATTTGCGCAGCGAGGCGCTGACGGTGGCGGCATGGGCGGCGAAGGAGACGGCGCTGAAGGCGGCCCAGGGCGCAGTCATGTTGGCGGTGTTCTTGCTGGGATGGCTGATCGTCTGGCGCGAGCGCCGGCGGGAGTGCCCCGGGCGTCTGCGGGTTGCCGCCGGCCTCTTCCTGGTGCTGGTCAGCACGACCGCGCTGCTGCTGGTCACGCGGCTGCTCGGCGCGGCCATGGTTGTCGCGGCTCCTGTGGGGGGCGTGGCCCTGCTGGTGTCGCTGATCCGTTACCGCCGGGCGCGCCGACGCGCGGCGGCGGCGCCGGCGGGTGCTGCGGCGGCAGCGGTGCTGGCCTTGCTGCTGGCGGGTGCCGGGACGGCGCAGGCCGGCGGCGTGGTGGCGATTTCGTCGGCGACCTATACGGGCATGGTCACAGGCAACGTGGCGCGGGTCGAGGCCGTGCTCGTCTGCAAGGCGCTGGCACTGGATGAGACCAACGGCCTTGCGGAAGCCGCGCTCTTCGGGGCGGGTGCCGCCGTGGCCGAATTCCACTCCGATTCGCGGCGCGCCGTTCTGGTGCGAGACGGCGGCGGCACCGCTATCCGTTTTTCGCGCCGCGGCACGGCAACGGTCCGGGCCACCTTGATCATTCCCGTGGGGGGCGGCGTTGCGCGCCGCACGCTCGCCGTCGCCGTGCCGGGTGCGCTCTCCAGCCGTCTCGATCTGACGATCCCGGAGCCGGAGGCCAATGTGGAAGCCCCCGCCGCGGTGTCGCACCACGTGACGCCGCTTGGCGAGGGGCGGACGCGCGTCGAGGTGCTCTGGGGGCCCTCTGAACGCCTGGAGCTCGCGTGGTTGCCGCGGGTGAAGCGGGCGGCGGAAGCGGCGGCCATGGTGTTCGCTGACACGCACAGCCTGGTGCATTTCGGCGGTGGGATCATGAGCGTGCGCGCGACGCTCCACTACCAAGTCACACAGGGCGAGCGCCGAGAGTTGCGCATCGCCGTGCCGGCGGGGCAGCGGGTTTTGCGCGCGGAAGGTGACGGACTCGGCTCATGGGATGTCCAGGATGTGGCCGGGACGAACATCCTGGTGGCGACCATGGCGCAGGGGGTCAGCGAGGCCTGCACGTTGGTGATCGATACGGAGGCCGCGCTGGCGCCGCTGCCGACGACGGTGAGGGTCGACCTGCCGCAGGCACGGGATGTGGTGCGGGAGAGCGGCCTCGTGGCCCTTCTTGCCGCTGACGAGCTCGACGTGGCGGTCACCCGCGCGGAGGCGATTCAGAAGGTGGATCCGGAAGAATTTCCCAGGGCCGCATCGGCGGGCAAGGCGCTTCGGGACGGGAGCAACGCGGTGGCGCATGTCCTGGCCGCCTATCGGTTTGCGAAGCCGGGCTTTGCATTGGAGGTGGGCCTGCAAGGCGTGCAGGCGGAGATCGAGGCTCAGGTTATCAACCATCTCTACGTGGCGCATGAGTGCGTCGATGTGGCGGCGCGCGTGGATTACCTGATCAAGCGATCCGGTGTCTTCATGTTGCGCCTTGGGGTTCCCGCCGACTATGAGGTGACGGCGGTGACGGGCGAGCATGTGGCGCAATGGAGTGAGAAGACGGAGGAGGGTCAGCGCGTTCTGCTTGTGCAGTTGCGCGACCGCGTCAGCGGCGCCTGCCGGTTGCGGGTGAATCTGTATCGGTGGCTGCCGGGGGGAGCCGGGGAGCTTGTGGCGGTGGGCGTGGACCCTCTGGATGCCACCACGTGGACGGGGCTCATCAAAGTGGGAAGCGCACTGGGGCTGCAGACCAAGGCGACGTCGTTGTCCGGACTGAACGAGGTCCCGGCGACCTCAGTGGAAAATGTGGGAAGTGGCGGCGGGGCCTTGGCCTACAAGTTCCGGCGCGATCGTGCGGCCGGCGACGCGACGCCCTGGAGCCTGACATTGGCCGCGGAGAGCGTCGATCCCTGGGTGCGGGCGGAGGTGGTGCATGAGTTTCGCCTGGACCCCGCGGAGATGGGCTTGGTGGAGGGACGCACGCGCATCCGCTACGACATTCAGAATGCGCCGGTAAAGGAGTTTCGCCTGAGGGTGCCGGCGGTATACCGGAACGTGGACATCAGCGGGCCCAACATCCGGCGGCGAGACCAGGAGGGTGACACGTGGCGGGTGGAGCTTCAGAGCAGGACGGCGGGCAGCGTGACGCTGAACGTCGCCTGGGATCGGGAACTGGACGTGGGGCAGCCGCTGGACCTGACGGGGATCACGACGTTGGCCACGGAGCGCGAAACCGGCGCGGTGCTGCTGTTCGCGCCGGCGCCGCTGCAGGTTGCGGAGGCGAGTACGGCGGGCGACGTGGTGCGCACGGATGAACGTGACCTGCCGGCGTGGTACGGGGCGCGCGGCGAATCGGCGGCGCTGATCTGGCGTTATCTGCGGCCCGGTTGGGCGCTGACGGCCGGTGTGCAGCGGTATCGGGACGCGGAGGTTCTGAACGTGCTGATTGATCGCGCAGATTTCGCCACCGTTGTGGCTGAAGACGGGCAGGTGATGACCGAGGTGAAGCTGACGGTGCGCAACACGGCGCGGCAATATCTGGAGCTTGCGTTGCCGGTGGAGGCGACCCTGTGGTCGGCGTTCGTGGATGGCGAGGCGGTGCGGCCGAGCCTGCGTGGGGACAGGCTGCTGGTGCCGCTGGTCTCCGGGGTGGCGCGCGGGGAGGAGAACCGGGTGAATCTCATGTATGTGAGCGGCACGCGTTTCCCGCCGCGGCGCGGGATCGTGGCGCTCGAAACGCCGGCGTTCGATGCCCCGGTCAAGAATGCGTCGTGGGAGCTCTACCTGCCGCCGGACTACGCCTACGCGCGCTTTGGCGGGAGCATGCTGCACACGCCGCCGGACCTGCATGCGCGCAACCGTGTGCTGCTGTTCTCGATGAGCGAGTACGTGGCCGAAGAGGCGCAGAAGAAGTCCGCGCGAAGCGCCGCCGCGAGTGCGAAGCTCGAGGGCGCCAAGCAGAAGTTGGCGCTTAACGATTTGAAGGATGCCAATGTGGCCTACCAGCAGGTTCGCCAGGGCGGTTGGGCGGCCGACAAGGAGGACCTGGCCCAACTCGCCAGCGATCTGCGGCGGGCGCAGGCCTCGAATGTGATCGAGAGTCAGCGGCAATTTGTGGAGAAGAATGCCGTTGGGCGGGATGCTGGCCAGTTGGCGGCGGCGTTGATGCAGGGTGCGACGGCGCAGCAGACCCAGGAGCGCGAGGAGGCGGCGGCCCGTCAGTATGAACGGCTGCAGCAGGCGCAGGAGTTGGTCGTGGCCACCGTGAGGCCGTTGCATGTGAACCTGCCGAGGCGCGGAGTCCGCTACGCGTTCGTGCAGCCGCTGCAGACCGAGACCGGCAAGCCGATGACGGTGCACTTCCGCGCCGTGAACGCCAGCGGCGTCAGTCTGCCCCTGGGGATCGGGGTGGGGGCCGCCACCTTCGCTGGGCTGTGGCTGCTCGTGGCGCTCATGCAACGCCGGCGCGGCACGAGCGCCCTCTGATGATCGGGTCGCGCCCGCCCGCGGAGCGGCCGGGCCACCACGTGGCCACGATCCGCGCGCGCGGGCATCGGTCGTGTCAGTCTTCGACCTGGGCGCGGATGCGCATGCCTCCGTGCATTGCATGCCTCCGTGCATTCGAGCATGCCGCCGTGCATTCGA
>CAZWQJ010000184.1:0-6751 GCA_964635825.1 uncultured Victivallales bacterium
CATGAGGCCTGCCCCGATGATTCCAAAACGCACGGTCTTCATAATTCAATCAACACCTGCAACGAACAGGCTTGCAGGATTGTCGGCGCACGGCGAGGCGGCTGTCAAGGACAATATCATCCGCAGTCCGCACCGGGGTGCATGACAAAAATTTCAAGGCGGCACGCTGGCACAAGGAGGGGCGATGTCCGAATCGCCCCTGCCCATGGGGTGACAATGAAAAGCGGTTCCCCTCCACTCATTGGCTCACCATGGGCTTCGGCGGATCGGAGTCCGCCGCTCCTTGAGCGCTGTCGCACACCTGCGTTTTCCGGATTATGGCACGGTCTGCCTTTTTTGTCATGTACCCTCCGCGCCGCGAATCCGCGGTAGTCCAGATCAACAGCCGCGCTGGATCAAGCGCGCCGCAAAGGACATCCATCTCATGTTCCAGGTCGGCAGGCGAGGTCGTCAACCAGCGCCCTCGCATTGTCATGGAACAGAGCGGCAACCTCGGTGCGGGACAGTTTGGCGGATTCGGCGGCGCGCTTGATGGCGCGGAGTTCCTCGTTGAGGAACGAGGTGAACCGGAGTTTCCTGTTCTCGTCGCAGAGCGCGAGCGGCCACGGGCGCGGCGTGACATAGGTGTATTGGTGGTTGATCTCGACCGCCTTGCCCTGGGCGAGCGCGAACGGGATGTCCGAGCCGAACAGCACCCGCTCGAGCGGAACCTGGCGGAACAGATAGGCCATGACTTCCCAGTGCTGCACCATGGCCAGATCAAAATATAGGTTGGGGAACCCGCGCAGTTCGTCGAGCAAGCCGGTGATGCCGCGCAGGTAATAGGCGCGCCCGACGTGGGCGAGGATGATCTTCGCGCCAGGCCAGCGGGTGCATAACTCGTGGATCTGGCGGCGGTTGAGCGGGTCTTCGAGGCGGCCGGATCGCGGGATGTGGAGCATCACGAGCAGGCGGCGTTCGTGCGCGATGGCCATCGCCCAGTCCGGCAGCATCTCGGGGATTTCCGCATGGGCAATGTCGTCGGGCCGCGCATAGTCGGGATACGGTTTGAGGCCGAGAAATCCATAACGGTCGATGTCGGCGTTGACCAGGTCGGGGGTGTCGTGGTGGGGATCGAGCAGGCGCAGCGGGAAGAAGCGCTTGAAGTCCGCGCTGCCGCCGACGTAGGCGTTGTTGCGTTGGGTGTTTAATTTCAGGAATGGAAACCCGAAGCAGAGCGCCCCGGTCTGCCGTCCTGGAAATGCGCATTCCAGATCCGCTGACAGTTCCTCGTATGTATAAGATGTGATAGGCACGCCGCAGCAGTCGAACGGCGCGACCGGCTGGAAGCCGTCGGGCGGAGATATGTGGACGTGGGCGTCGAAGATTTTCGCGGGCAGGAAGTCATTCAGTTCCCTGGCGATGATGTCCAGGTTGTAATCGAGTTCGGCGGGCGTGTTCCAGGCATTCATGGCGGGTCAGCAAATGATGCGATGTTCGAGGTTGAGCAATTCACCGAAATCAGCGAGCGCGGCCGTGTGCTCGCCAAACATCAGGGCGCTGTGATGGGTGCCGCCGAGGTGCGAAAACTCTTCGAGGAATCGCGGCAGCGGCAGCGCGGGCCGGATCCATCCGCGCACCCAGCGGACCAGATCGGGATGCGTGCCATCGGCGAGCACTTCGACGGACGCGGTGATCAGGCGGAAGCTGTCATTGGGTCCTGGCGCGAGGTTCACCAGTGTCGCGCGTCCCGGACGCGGGGCGCAGGCGAGGGTGGCGGGGTTGAGTGTTGCGGTGAAGGGAAATTCTTTTTCATAGAGCAACGGTTGTGCGGCGGTTTCGGCGGGATTGATTTCACCCATGTGCGAAAGAAACAGCGAGTGCCCGTGCCAGTCAGGGCAAAACATCTCGGTGAAGGATGTCGCGCCAAATCCTTGCAGCAGCGCGCCGACCAACGCGGCGGTCAGCACATCGCCCTCGCCCGCGTAACCGATACCGCGCGCCATCGCCTTGCAACATTCGAGAAATGGCACCGTGTTGACCGGGCCGCTGGCATCGTTGAAGGCGAGGAAATTGAGACTGAATGCGCCGAATCCGCCGTGCTCAAGGAACGCACGCAGGCCCAGCCCGACACGCACCGAGCGGGCATGCACGGCTTCATCGCAGTCCACGCGGAATCGTTGGCGGTCGGCGGCGATTTCTTCGGTGACAGTCTGCCGGGTGACCGCGTTGACCGCGTCGGCCAAAGTGTTTGGTTCGATGTTCTCCACGGTGATGCCAAGAACCTTGCGCAGCACATCGTCGCTCACCGCAAAGTCACCCATGCCCGGAAACGCGCCACCGATGCGCAGGACGTTCATCGAGCGCAGGCATTGTGCCGCCCGCACGGCACTGGCATTCCGCGGCGCGGAGTTGCCCGGCAACGGCAGGCCGCCCAATACTGTCAGTATAGGCAATCCTGCAACGGGAACGGAGAAGGCGGCGGGCAGGATGCCCGCGCCACAGGTGGACCGGGCATCCTGCCCGGATCCTTCTGTTACAAAACCAGGTGCAAAACTGACAGTATTGGGCAGGCCGCCGGCATCAGGCGCAAGCGTGGCGCGCGGACTATCGATGGCTTGTGCCACCGCCCGCACCGCGGCAACGCAGCGCTGCATCACATCCGGATCGTCGAGATGGCCTGCCACCACCTGATAGGGTTTGCCGAACCGGCGCAGCACCGAGGCCAGATCCTGCAGGCCATGGATACCGTGGTTTTCCAGCAAGCGGAGCGGGTCAACGTGACCGCCGAAGTCACGATCGGGCGTGGTGTCGAGCATGACGACGGGCAGAGGTGAGCGGGCGAGTACTTCGGCGGATTCGAGCGATGGTGAATAGGCCAAATGCAATGTGACAATGGCATCCACCCTCGCCGACTCAAACAACTCCACCGCGCCGGCGAAATCCGGGCGCGTGCGTGACATGGGCGCGACGACTACCTCAAGGCCGCCGTGAACCAAGCATGACTCAACGTGACGAACGAACGGCGCGACCCGCCCTGCCAGATCCGGCAGGACCTCATCATATAACTTCACATACAACGGCAGCAATCCGACCTTCAATCGTTTCATTTTTTCACCCTCTCCATTTTAAGTGCGTAAGGTTTGCCTGCCTGCACATGGCCGCAGAGGCGTTCAAAAGTTTCCAGGTAAAGGGCACGGGCTCCGGCCAGCGCCTTGGCGTTGAGCCTGGCATCGCGGCGAACCAGCGCCGTGGGCGCGCGGGCGATTTTCGGATCGAAGGCGTAAAGGCAGCCGCGGGTGCCCATCCATTCGGTTTCGCTCACTTGATAGACGGGAGTCGGCGCGAACAGCGCCGCGAACAGCACGCGGAGGGGCGCACTGTTGGCTGCCCCGCCGCAGAGGACGAGACAATCCACCGCGCCCGCCGTGACCACCGGTTCAAGCACGCGCGCGAACTCAAACGTCATCGCAGCCAGCACGGCCCGCAACAAATCCGCGTGCGTCGTGGCCGGACTGATGCCGAAAAACCCGCCGGAGCCGTGGTGTGCCGGGCGCAGCGCGTTGGGACGGTTGAGCCATGGCAACGCGACCAGTCCGGGCGGCGGCAATGGTTGTTCCGCGAGTATCGCGTCGGCCATGATGAGCGCGGTCTTTGGATCGGCGTGAACGAAGGATGCCAGCGCCCAATCCAAAGTCACGTTGCCGGTCAGCAATGGCATGATCACTTGCCGACCCGTGCCGGTTGGCGCGGGAATGCATAGTTGAAACGGCGAACCGCCGGCCGGTTTATCTAACATAACGAAATTCCCCACCCACGCCGTGCCCAGCGAACATTCGAGCGGTTGGCGCGAGGCATGCAGCACTGAAAGATAACCGGCCTCATGGTCATTGTACGGGCCGGCGACCGGAATGCCGGCGGGCAGTTGCATGAGTGTGGCCGCCGCGGGGGTGAGCGGATGCGTCTCATGACCCTGGCGGAGCGGCGCGTGGAAATCCGCCGGCAGGCCGAGTTGGGTCAGCGGGCGCGTGGTGAGGCGGTTTCTCACGGCGTCGTAACAACCGGCTTGCAGCGCGTGGCAGGCGTCCTGCCGCCATGCGCCGGTGAGCGCGAAATAGATATGTTCGCCGGCGCCGACGCAGAGCGGGTTGCCTTTGAACAAGCGCGGCCAATGCGCCTTCATCCACAGGGCGCGGGCGAGTCCCATGCCCGGTTCATCGCGCAACGAAAACGCGCGCCACCAGCGCGGTGGAAAGTTGGCGGCGATCTGATGGAAGTGGCCGAAGGCGCGCGTGTCGTTCCATAAAAACATCGGCGTCGCGGCTGTGCCGGTCTGGCGATTGACCAGCATCGTGCTGCCGCCCTGCGCCGCCAGGCCGATGCCCCGCACCGTGGTCCATCGGTCGCCAACTTGCTCGCGCAGCGATCCGGCCGCCGCACACAATGCCGTGACGAGCGCGCCAGGGTCGAGTTCCCGCCTGCCGGTCGCATCCACCACCAGCGGCAGCCGCTGCTCGGACTGGGCGAGCAAGCGTCCGCGCCGCGCGTCGAACGCGGCGGCTTTCAGCGAGGTCGTGCCGATATCGATGCCGAGATACATATCATTTCAATGGGTTGGGATCGCGGCTTCCAGTTGGGTGATGATGAAATCCACGACCGCGGGTGTGGCGATCAGCGGGATCTTGGTGAGCACGGCGGGCGGGCAGTCGGCCTTGTAGGTCTGCGCGCTGATGTCGAGGCCGCGGCGGTTGAGGTCTCGCGCGAAGCCTTTCGCGGAATCCAGCGACTTGAAATAGAGCGTGGTCAGGTGGCGCTTGCCAGCGACGGCTGATATTTCAGCCGGGTGCGCGGCGGCGAATTCGCGCATACGACGTTCGTAGTAGTCGCCGATGTCGCGGGTGACCCGGGCGTTGGCCCTGGCCCAGCGCATGGTGATGAGATAGGCGAGCGACGCGAGTTCCTCCTGACCGTTGGTGACCAGCGCGCCGAATTGCGGCAGGCAATCCAGCGCGGCGCTGAAGACGAGCCGCGACGCCGGATATTCGCCGCCGGAAAACCCCTTGCCAAGTGCCACGCATGACGGCGTCAGCCCCCACTCGCGGAACATGAACAATTCATGGTGCCACATGCACGACTGGATTTCATCGACCACGGTCGGCACATCATGCGCACGGCAAAGGTCATAGGCGTGCCGCAGATATTCGGGCGTGAGCAACCGGCCACCGTAGTTCATCATCACGATCTCGTGGAAGAAGCCGGCGATCTTGTGACCGTCGCCTTCCCACTTGGCGAAAGCGGCCTCGAGGTCGTCATGATTGTTAGGGCGGAGCGGGCAGACGCGGTAGAGGTTCGCCTTCTCGATTCCCGCATGGAACTCCGGCCACATTCCGCGCATCGTCTGGGTCAGGATCGTCGTGCCGTGATAGTTCGCCTGCAGGCCGCCGTCGTCATTGCCCATGGCAAGAATAACGGGCGTGCGACCGTGATAGACCGGCGCGGGCGCGTTGCCGTCGATGCGGTGGAAACGCGCGAGCGTCATCTTGAGCGCCGCCTCGGCCGCGAGACTGCCGGTCTCGAGATTCAGCACGCGGTTGGGAACATACAGGTCCCGGCTGGCAATGGTTTTCCCGAGGCCGGCGGCGTCATCGGCCGCAAGTCCGTTGGCGGCGGCGACAAGTTCCTCTTCCAATTGGCGGGTGATCCGTCCGCGCGTGTTATTGTGCGTCGCGTTGGGAATTCCCAGTTGGCGCGCGCGATCCAGCAACACATAGCCAGGGAAACCGTGGCCCAGCGGCGTGTGATAGTGCTCGCTCTTGGTTATCAGATAGAGTAGGCCGTCCTCGCCGACGCGAAACATGCCCGACGCGCTCAACGGCGACAGGTCGAAGTTGGCCGCGGCATCGAACATCCTGGTGGATGCGCCCTTGGGCGTCTCGCCGGCCTGCGGTTCAACGATGCGCCCGCCGACTTGTGGCAGCAATGCGTGTTGCCGCGCGATGAAATCCTCCGGCAGGAAATCCACCGGCTCGCCGGCGAGCGCGCCCAGGGCGGCGACGTCCTCGCCGGTCAGGGCGGCACGGGCACGGCACGAGGCTTCGACGCGTTCGCGGCCTATCAGGTCGGCGAGCGAGGCGCGGACAGGGATGAAATCCAGGTTGGTGACAGATTTTGTTAGCATGGTGTGAAATGATCAATGTCCCTTGGCAGGTCCGAAAAACTGGAAGTAAAAGAGATAGAGATAAAGCGCGACGACCAGCCCCGCGAAGATGGCCCACCACAGGAACAGGCTGCGCCAACCGCCGTATTTGAGCCGTTCCGCCGCGGGCAGCGCCGCCATCTTAGGCGACCAGATGATACCCGCAAGCTTTTCCGGCGACGGCGCGCGCGTGAAGAGCGACACGATCACCATTAGCGCCATGCAGGCGAGCCAGACGACGAAGGTGCGGTTGAGCCAGTTGTCGAACGGGCGGAGTACCGCGACATGCTTGAACAAGACGTGCTCGACGAACGCGGTGAACGGGAAACCAAACCACAACACGAACATCGCGGCCGCCGCCGTGGCGCGTTTCCACATCACGCCAACCAGGAACAGCGAGGCGATCGGCGCAGCGACCCATGCGCCGATGTTCTGAATGGCCATGAACACCCCCATCTGGCGCCGCGTAAACCAGACCGCCAGCAGCGTGGCGATCAACAGAATCAGAAACGCACTCCATCTTCCCACGGCGACCATGTGGTGGTCGCTTTTGTGTTGCCCGAAAAACGGGCGGTA
>CAZWQJ010000184.1:6851-8872 GCA_964635825.1 uncultured Victivallales bacterium
TCCGGCGCGGCATGCATCAGCGCGCCCAGCCCGCCGACTTTCGCCAAACCGATCCCAGCCACCAGCAAGCCGCCGAGCATCATCACCACGAACTGGAGGAAATCCGTCCACGCCACCGACCGCAACCCGCCGTAGATGGTATAACTGCCGGCCAGCAGCGCGAGCGCGACGATGGTGGTGGTCTCGTTGACGTCGAACATGCCGCGCATCGCCTTGGCGCCGGCGAGCATCACGACCGCCATTTGCGCGACGATCCACAGCACGAGGCAACACACGGCGAAGAAATACCGGCAGTGCGCGTTGTAGCGCCGTTCGAGGAACTCCGGCATCGTGTATAGCCCGCCCCGGATGTAAAACGGCAGGAAAATCCAGATCAACGCGGAAAAGGTGATGACATTGCCCCACTCCCACTGCGCCACGACGAAGCCCACGGCGTAGGCGATGCCGACCATGCCGATGAAGTGTTCGGTGCTGATGTTGGCGGCGATGATCGAGCCGCCGATCGCGTACCACGGCAGCCCCTCGCCCGCCAAAAAATACTCGCGCGGGTTGGCCGCGTGCCGCCGGCCGACCCAGACGCCGAGCACCACGGTGAGAACCATGTAGAGGCCGAAGAGGATGAGATTGAGCGTATTCACGGGCAGCGCGGCGAGTCAAAGACAAGAGACATGAGTTCGCCCCTCCAGAACGCTTCGTTGCGCTCAAGCGCCCGCGTCAGTTGGCGCTCCTCGATCCAGATCGTTTTCACAGCTTGAACTGCGGGATTTTGAGCAACTCGCCGCCCTTCAGCGCCGACTTGTGGGCGATCACTCCGGCCAGGGTCATGTTCAGGGCGTCCCCCACATGCACGATGGGCGTCTTATCGAGCAGTATCGATTCGATGAAATTGTTCGTCAGGTGTCCATGAGAGCCGCCATGGCCGCCGCCTTCGACGCCTGGTGGCAGGGGCGGACGATCTCCCTTGATCGCGTTGTTGTGGGGTTTCTCCCCGTAGACACGGCCTTGTTCCCCGTGGGCATCCTTCATGTCCCAGCTGCCACCGATCCGAGAGATCCCGCCTTCGCTGGTCTTGAACAATGCGATTTCCGTGCCGAAGGGATTCTTGTGTTGGTTGTCGCCACCATTGTATTCGGGATAGAGACCCGGAGTGCCCAACGCGGACACTTCTGTGAAGCGACCGCCGGTGATTGAAACATAGTAGGCAGCCGCATGGGTGGGATACCACATCGGCGGGAGGGCCTTGCGCCAGCCGTCGAGTTCAATCTTACCGTTCTTGGGATTGTAGCCGGGAAGCCCGTTGGGGCCGAAGTCATGCCAATATTCCCCCTCTGAATAGATGATTTTTCCCAAGGCACCTGCCTGGAATTGCATTCTTTTGGCGTAGAGATCCGCATGAAACGCGGAGGTCTCGTTCATCATGTACTTCATCCCGCTCTTCTTGACGGCATGGAACAGCTTCTCCGCTTCATCCTCGGCCTGAAACCCGAACACCGCGGGAACCGCGGAGCACACATGCTTGCCGTGCTCTAGCGCCATGATGGCCAGACGTGCATGGCTCGGCGCATCGGTGGCTATGTAGATGGCTTCGATGTTCTTATCCTTGATCATTTCCTCGCAGGACGGGTAGGTCTTCTTCGCACCCACCGCCTTGGCCAGAGCGGCACAGCGCCCGGGATCGAGGTCCGTGGCGGCCACCACTTCGACGTTGGGGTGGTTCTGATAGAAAAAAGCCGCGCCGAACTGGCAGAGGCCGTAGCCGGCGATCCCCACGCGGATCTTGCGATCCGATACCCGCTGCCAGCCTTTCACGGCATTCGGATCGTCCTTCGTCTTCTCGAAACCCGGGATGACTTTTCCCTCGGCATTCTTCGGCGGCTCGGCAGCACTGGCGTTACCGGCCAAGCCGCCCATCCCGAGCATGGCGCCCAGCCCGCCCACGCCGTGCAGGAACCCCCGCCGCGACAGGCCGGCGCGTTCCAGGTTTTCGATCAGGTTGTTGTTTTCGCTGCTTTGTCTTTCGT
>CAZWQJ010000185.1:0-8867 GCA_964635825.1 uncultured Victivallales bacterium
CCGCCAACTCGACCACGGCCTCGACCGTCACGGCGCGCCGCTCGTCGGCGGGAAGGTGTTTGGATGGAGTGTCCACGGGCAAGCCATTAAAGATAGTAAACGGTTACTATCTTATACCTGTCGCCTACCCTGTCAAGCCACACCCACCCGGCGGCGGGCGAACCAGGCGATACCAGCCCACAACGCTGTGCGCAGCGTCTTGGCGGCAACGGCGTACAGGGCAAAGTGTTCGCGGGTTTTGTTCATGTGTGATTCTTTGCGTGTGGCGATACCGGTCAGAAACAGTATTTGATGCCGATGGTCGTCGCGACCTGATCCTTCCTGCCCAGGGCCGCCACGATGGGGCTGTCGGCCGCGTCGCCGATCAGCCGCGTGTAGCGTAGCGAGGCGAACCCGCCTCACTCTAGGCTGATCGCGAAATCGGCCGAGAGGCTGGCGCCGACCTGATTGAAGCCCGATCCGGCTGCGTACAGGCGGCAGTAGGATGGGGAAGGCGGCGAGGCGGAAATCCGCGCGCTGAATGTCAACTCGGGCGGGATCGCCGCCGGCTCAAGATCAGACATTCATGACTCGCAAGACACATTACGAGACAATTTTGTTTCGACTAGCGGCGTCACAGCAACCACTCAACCAGAAAAAACAATTAACCCTATGATTTGTTGGTGCGACACCTGCTGATAGAGAGCACCGCGTAACCAAAATTGCCCTTTCCCACCCTCAACGCCATACGCTTTGTACAGAAACAGTCACATAAAGATTGCCATCACCAGCCAGAACCGCAAGACCATCACCTGCCACGCCGGCAAGTGCCGCAAGTTCTGGGTCTATGAAGTCGCTGGCGCCGTGGTGAAAGGCAAATCCCTGCTGGAATTGCCCATCGAGCAATCCTTCCACGCGAATCATGGCGATGGCCCTCACCCCCTGGACGAGGTCAACGTGCTGATCAGCGGCGGCATGGGCAGCGGCCTGCAATACCGCCCGCGGCAACGCGGTATCGACGCCCTGGTCACCACCGAGACCGACCCCGAGCATGCCGTGGCCGCCTATCTGTCTGGCGCACTGCCACTGGGCGAGGCAGAAAACCACGACGGACACGCAGGCCATGAGCATCACCACGGCCACCCTCATCAAGCCAGCCCCGTTTTCATGACTGGCGCCCGCATCCACACCCTCACCCTCAACGAAAAGGAATCATCATGAAACAGACCCTGCTGCAGGAAAAATACCCCGTGTTTGTCGCCGAGATAGGCAAGGACGAAACCACCTGCAAGAACGTGGAAGACGTGACGGCCTACCTCAAGGCCCGCATCGCCGAGAAGGAAAAGGTCACCTTCATCGGCGTGTTCGACCATTACGCCCACACCAAGGCCATCGGCGGCGAGATCAACCCGGACATCCAGGCCGCCGTGGATGTGATCTTCTGCTTTGGCTTCGCCCTGCCCAACCCGCAAGTACTCGCCGTGCGCCCCCGCTCCATCGGCGTGGCCGACATGGGCGACAAATTCGTCGTCAGCTTCCTGGAAGCGCCAATGAAACCCGCCAACGAAGCGATGGAGGCCTGGGTCAAGGGCCTGCGCGACGCTTGACGACCTTGCCACTTCCTTATTCCACCCGATTTTTTTACATAGGAACCACACGATGAAACTCTTCACCACCGTATCTAGCCTGCTGTTGTCCCTGACCCTGGGCCTGACGTCCTTGGCCTTGCCCTTGGCCGTGGCCGCCCAGGATGCCCAGCCCAACCTGCGCGCCATCGTCGTGGAAGACGTGAGCCGCGCGGATTTCCCCACCACGCTGAAAGTCCTGAAGGAACAACTCGCTGCCGATGGTTGGAATCTGGTGGCCGAAATCAACCTGGGTGAACGGCTGGCGAAGAAGAACGTGGTCATCCCGGGCGGCTTGGTGATTCTGGAAATGACCAGCGGCGGCAACACCGTGCCCTTGCTGAAGAACGAGGAGACCCGCTATGTCTCCGCCCTGATGCCGTGCAGCGTGTCGGTCTACGGCATGAGCGATGGCCGGGTGATCATCTCGCGCATGAACGCGAACCTGTTGGCCGGCATGCTGGATCCGCGCCTGGCCAACGCGATGAAGAAATCCGCCGCCCAACTGGATGCGAGCATCGCCCACGTCCTGGCCAGGACAGGAAGCTAAGCGCGGCGGCTCGATGGCCTCCTTGGGGCACTCCAGTTCGGGCTTCGGGGCCGCTCGGCTGGCAACAACTGCGCCATGCCAGGCCCCAGGTTTCGAGCCGCCTCGGCCACGAGGGGTTCGATCCCGCCGACGCGCGGGGGGACCAAGCCGAAGCATGGCTCACTCAACGACCTGGGTGACCGCCATCGCCCCTATGTTGCCGAGGCGGCAAATGATCGCTCCTGATCTGGCCGACATCCTCTCGCGTAGGCATCTGGAGCGGCGTGCCGCCGAGGCCAGTCAGGCCAGAAAAAACGGGCACCGAGAGCCCATTCCACGGAAGCCGCCGTTGATATCAGTCAATGACACCCTGGGCCGATTCAAGTCAGGCTGCCGGCCGTTTTCCTTTCAACCACAAGCCAGCCTCACAGGAGCTTACATGGCCAGCCCACAGCAGAAATTTCAAGCCGCACCGACCCCTTTCAGCCTCGACGACGACGACCTGTATCAGCGCTGGCGCGACCAGAAACTCAAGGACTACCCCAAGGGCCTGGGTGACCTGCTGGTGGAGATCAAGGATCCCCGAACCCTGACGGACAGCGAGCACGCCGCCTTGCTCGCGCGCTGCCGCAAGGCGAACATGGTGCTCTATGCAAGCAAGACCGGCACCGACCCCGACCCCGAGATTCCGCTCTCCATGGGACGCCGCTTCGGCCTGCAGGATCTGAACAAGAACTGGCTGGCCGATGAGACCGGCCTGACCTCGCTGACCGTGCGGACCGAAGGCATCCGCCAGCAGTACATTCCCTACACCAACCGCGCCATCAACTGGCATACCGACGGCTATTACAACACCGCCGCCAAGCAGATCCATGCCCTGAACCTGCACGTGGTACAGCAGGCCGCCACGGGGGGGGGGAATGCACTGATGGACCACGAGATCGCCTACATCCTGCTGCGCGACAAGAACCCCGACTACATCCGCGCCCTGATGGGCCCCAAGGTCATGACCATCCCGGCGCGCATCGACGAGGGCGGCGCCGAGGCGCGTCAGGAAGAACCCGGCCCGGTTTTCGCCATCACCCCGTCGGGCGACCTGCACATGCGCTACACCATCCGCGTCAACAACGTGATGTGGACCGACGACGCCCTGAGCCAGGAAGCCCTGACCACCCTGCATGACCTGCTCAACAGCGACTCGCCCTACATCTACCGGGGACGCCTGGAGTCGGGCATGGGGCTGGTCAGCAACAACGTGCTGCACGACCGCGCCGCCTTCACCGACGACGCCACCCACAAGCGTCACTATTACCGCGCCCGGTATTTCGATCGTCTCGCGGGCACCGGCGTGACGGACTGTTACGACTTGTAGTCCGGGTAAATCCATACAAAGCGGCGCGGGTCTGACGAACAGGAACCTGCTTCAGGGGATTCCCCCCATTCACCAGGCCAGTCGCTCCAGCCAGTCACTCAGCATCCGGGCCCCGGCCACTCGCAGGCCGGGGCCGATTTCGTGGCTGCTTTGCCGTAGCGCGGCGATGTCGATGCCGGCGGCGGACAGTTCGCAGGTGTGGCCGACCAGCCATTGCTCGATGCGCCGGCTATCCGCCTCGGCATGGAACTGGAGCGCCAGGACGTTGTTGCCCAGGGAAAAGGCCTGGTTCTCGTACACGGCGCTGCTGGCCAGAAGTTGCGCGCCTTGTGGAAGGTCGAAGGTATCGCCGTGCCAGTGCAGCACCGGCTGCGAAGCAAGCGCGGCGAGGCATGAGCGCTCTCCCGCGCCGATGAGGCGGATGCCGCTCCAGCCGATTTCCTTCTTGCCGCCGGGATAGACGCGAGCGCCAAGCGCCGCCGCGATGAGCTGCGCGCCGAGACAGATGCCCAGGGTGGGGCGTCCCGCCGCCAGGCGTTTTGCCAGTGCCTGGAGTTCTGCCTTGAGGAATGGATAACGCTCGGTTTCGTAGACCCCGATGGGGCCGCCGAGGATGACGGCAAGATCGGCCTCCCGCATGGAATCTGCGAGATCGTCGATACCGGCGTCCAGGGTGGATACCGACCACCCCCGTTGCGCCAGCACTTCGCCAAAGATGCCCGTGTCTTCGAAGGCCATATGGCGGATGACTGCCACACGGCGGGGTGTCACTGGATTGACCATTGCCATTCTCCCGGCTTGTAAAAAAAGATAAGTTGCGCCTTGCGGCATTCGCCCGCCATGAAAGCGGAAGCGCGGCGCGGATGCCTTGACTTCGCTCAGTGCGCGGGATGGGAAAACCGGGAGGCGCCGGCGCAATGGGCGCCCGATGACAATTTGCTTGAATCCACCATGTTTCTCCGCATCGACCGCTGTTCACGCCTTCGCCGTATCGCCCCGCCATCCGCGATGGCCGGCGGCTGGCTGCGCTTCGGGGTGGCCGCGCGGCCCAACAAGCACGGCCCCCCGCGCTTCTTCGCTGACGTTCGATCGACCGCGCCCCGGCGCGGATTCCATTCATTTCCAGGCGAAGAAGAGCCATGACCACCCACACCATCCAATTTGCTCCCGCGACCACGCGCCTTCCCGTCTCCGACGTTGATCCCATCGTCGGCGGCCGTGTCGAACTGCAACTCCTCACCACGCTCAAGTGCAACCTAAAATGCAGCTATTGCTCGCTGGGCGTGGGCGAAGTGCTCGGCTCCCAGACCGAGCTGAAATACGACATCGACCAACTCGCTGCCTTCGTCGAGCGGCATCTCGCCGGCAAGGAGATCTACGTCACCTTCTACGGCGGCGAGCCGACGCTGAACCGGGGGATGATGGAACAAGTCATGCGCCGTTTCCCGGAATTCCGCTTCCAGTTGCAGACCAACGGCACGCTGTTGGACAGCCTGCCCGACTGGATGCTGCACCGGCTGTCCAACATCCTGGTTTCCATCGACGGCGGCGAGCAGACCACCGACGGCTATCGCGGCCGTGGCGTCTGGCGCCAGGTGCTGAAGAACGTGGCGCACGTGCGCGACCGCCTTGGCGGCAGCTTCACCGCGCGGGTGACCTGGGGCCACCCCGACACCGGCTTCGAGGAACTCGACGACCTCGCTGAATCCTTCGATTACCTGTACTGGCAGTTCGTCGCCGACGAGCAGTATTTCGAGGATTCTCTGGACAAGCGCAAAGCCGTCCTGGTCCAGCTCATCGACAAGTTCTTCCGCCGCACCGACAAGCTCTACCCGCTGATTCCGATCATGGGCATGGTGCGCAACAAGGTGCTGCCGAACCGCGCCGTGGAACGCTATGCCGGCCAAACCCAGTGTCGCGTCTCGACCCACCTCATCAACGTCATGCCGGACGGCAAGATCTTCCCCTGCCCGGACATGATGTACGCGCCCGCCATGCAGATGGGCGAAATCCAGGGCAACTGGCTGCAAAAAAGCCCGCTGCAGCCGCACCCCGACATGCCTTGCAGCACCTGCGAGGCCTACGCCTGGTGTCGCGGCAACTGCATGAAGAACCTCTACCTGGGCTACGTGAAGAAGGATGAACGCTACCGGACCAACGTGGTCGAGCCGGTCTGCGAACTGGTGTGCTTCATGGGCCGCGAGATTGACCGCCACGATCCCCACGCCTGGTTCGCGGAGGCCGCCCTGCCGGTGAGGAAACAACTGATCGACGCGGAGGTTTACGAGTACGTCGAGATCATGCCGTGAGAAAGGCACAAAAATTTCCGTTGAATCCCAAACACCCCGAACGCATCTGCTGGGGCTGCGACAAGTACTGTCCTGCGGATTCACTCATGTGCGGGAATGGCTCCGGCCGTACCGAACACCCGGCCGAGATGTTGGGCGAGGATTGGTACAAGGAGGAAGGCTGGGGTTTGGATGTCGAGGAGGCCGCGAAAAAGTCCGCAGCCTCCTCCTGATGCCGCTCGGCGAATATCACTCCGCCAAGTCGGCCAGGCCGTATTGCTTCAGCTTCTTCCACAGTGTCGTGCGCGACATGCCCAGCCTTCTCGCGGTCGCCGCGCGGTTTCCCCCATTTTCCCGAAGTGTCCGCGACAACACTTCCCTTTCATTTCCCTCCTGCTCGGGCGGCGCGCGATAGTAGCGTTGCACGAGGCTGGAGGAGGGTGTCCGCGCGGCCTCCGCCCTTGAGTCAGCGATTCCCCGTCCTGATTCCCGCACTTCGGGCGGAAGATGACGCGGCAGCACGGTCGTTCCATCCGCATGCACCAAGGCATATTCGAGCGCGTTCGCCAGTTCCCTGACGTTGCCCGGCCAGTCATGGGCGCACAGGGCGTCGAGCGCCTCGGCGGAAACCTGGACGTCGCGCCCCTGATGGCGGCCGCGCATGTTGGCGAGCAGGGGCTGCACCAGCAGCGGAATATCCTCCCGGCGTTCGCGCAGGGCCGGCACATGCAGGGGAAGCACGCGCAGCCGGTAATAAAGGTCCGCCCTGAATTCCCCGTTGCGCACCATGGCGGGCAGGTCGCGGTGCGTCGCCGCGATGATCCTGACATCGACCTTGCGCGTCTGGTTCTCGCCCAGCCGCTCGATTTCTCGTTCCTGCAATACGCGCAGTAGTTTGACCTGGACGCTCAGCGGCACCTCGCCGATCTCGTCGAGCAGCAGCGTGCCGCCGTGGGCGGCTTCGAATCGCCCTTCGCGGGCCGCCGCCGCGCCGGTGAACGCCCCACGGGCATGGCCGAACAATTCGCTTTCGAGCAACTGCTCCGGAAAGGCCGCGCAATGCACCCGCAGGTAAGGCCCCTTGGCGCGACTCGAATTGTCGTGCAGCGCGCGGGCGACCAGTTCCTTGCCGGTACCGCTCTCGCCCGTGATGAGGACGCTCGCCTCACTCGCCGCCGCGCGGAGGATCTGATTGAACAAATCCTGCATCAGCGCGCCATGTCCCACCAATCCGCCCAACTGCAAACGCTCGCTGGCCGCTTCCTTGAGCTCGACCTCCTGGGTGCGATCGCGCAAGACCACGGCACAGTAGGCAAAGTCGGCGTCCGAAGGCAGCACCATCGCCCACATGCGCAACGGCACCAGCTCGCCGTCCGGCCGCTGCACCACGAGATCCTGAACCAGCTTTTCCCCGCTCATGTTCGCCATCAGCGCGCAACTGCCCTGCATTTCGCAATTCCGGGCGCAGGCGGAACCCTGGAAAAGACTGGGACAGAGCCGATCCAGAATCTCGTCGTGGCGCCGGCCCAGCATCCGCCGTGCCGCCTCGTTGACCGCCACGACATGGCGCCGCTGGTCGAGGAACAGGATGCCTTCTTCCAGGTTGTCGAGGAAATGCGTCAATCCCGCCAGGGTAATCATCGCTGCCGCTCCGGAATGTTCAATGTGAACGTCAGGTTAACGTCTTTACTGAACGCGTGCAATGTGTCTATGCCCTGATATTGTTGTAACACGTTGATTATTATCAATGTTCATATTGGCACGGTTCCTGCTAAGGATAGTTTGTCCAGTTAGACATCCCCTTCTCCACCGTTAAAGGAATGAACGCCATGAAATTTGCCAAACTCGCCCTCGCCCTGACCGCCCTCACCCTGCTGTCCTCCCCGGCCTTCGCCGGCGGGATCGAAGACCCCGTGCTGGCCAGCTTCGAACGTGACATGAACCATGAGGCGTCGGATCAGGTCTCGCGGCCATCGGTTCGGGTCGAGATCGACCCGCTGGTCGAGGCGCTGCGCGCCGCGCTGGCCAGCCCGGTCAAGGCGGAAACCCACGCGGCTGCGTTGGTCGGCCGCAAAGGCGGCTGAATCCGCCTTTCCGGCTCGCCGGTTCATCGAGTTGAGCTGGTCGACTACCTGTGCAACGCCGCCGCCGGCCCCATGTACTACACCGGCCGCGACATGAAGCTGTCGCACCAGGGCATGCGCATCAGCGCCAGCGACTGGGACGTCTTCATGGGCCACCTGAATGCCACCCTGGATCAGTTCACCGTGCCGCGCGCCGAGCGCGACGACGTGGTGAACTTCGTGCAGTCCACCCGGGGCGACATGGTGGAGTGTTGAGCCAGCACGGCAATTGACGGACAGAACGCGGCCCCGATCCGGCGCGTTGAGTCCCCCAACGGCTCCAGGCGGACGGCCCCTAACCGCTATTTCGCGCTGACCCGGCCGGCCGCCGGCCAAGGCGGAACTCAGGGCGCCATGTCGAAAATCTTGTGGAAGTTGGCCACTTCCAGCACTTGCTGTGCCACGCCTCTGACCCTTCGAATCTGGATGATCTTGCCCATCGCCTCACCCTTTTCCTTCAGCAGCAGCATCATGCCCAGGGCCGAGCTGTCCAGATACTCCACCTTACCCATGTCCAACTGGATAACACGCGTCTCGCTGCGCGCCAGGGCCTGTTCATAGGCCTCGCGAAAGCCGGTGTGGCTGGTGAACACAAAGCGCCCATCCAAACAGATCACGGACGTATCCCCATTACTACGAATCTCGAAGGGCATGATTTATTACCGAAATGAAGACTCGACTATGAATTCCCGCAAAGCACTTTGCCCTTGGCGATCAGGCAGGTGCGATTCCGGCCGGCATGTTTGGCGGCATAAAGCGCTTTATCAGCGGCGGCGATCAGCGCTTCCATATCGGTCATGTCGGCTTCCCGACCTACCACGCCGACGCTGATGGTGATGCGTTCGATTCCCCGACCCGTCTCGATCCTGAGTGACTGGACGGCCCCCCGCAGGCGATCCGCGAAATGCAGGGTGGTCTTGAGATCGGTATCGGGGCAGACCACCAGGAATT
>CAZWQJ010000186.1:0-8817 GCA_964635825.1 uncultured Victivallales bacterium
TGGAATTCGAAGGGTTGAACTACCACTGGCGCGTTCAGTCGATTTCGAGAGCAGGAATTGTACCGAAACGCTTGGGAGTGTCCGCGCGTAAATGAAGCAGAAGGAGCGAGTCATGCACGGGTTGAATCGAGTCACGAGCAGGCCGACGCGGATGCGGCTGGCCATCTTGGCCCTCATGGCCTCCTTTGCCGGCCAGGTCTGGGCCCAGGATGCGGCCGCGCCGACTGCACCGATCGGTGGCGAATCCCTTCCGTCCAACGTGGAAGCCGCCGCTGCACCCGCCGCCGAGGCCCCCGCTGCCCCCGAGCAGGCCACTGCCAGCCCCAGCACCGAACCGAGCACACCGCTCGACGAAGTCATTCCGTTTGAGGAAGACGAGCCGGCCGGCAGGATCGAGAGTGCCGAGGGCGACAACCTCATCAACGTCACCGTCGAAAACGAGACGCTGGAGAATGTCGTCAATATGTTCGCCCGCATCTCCGGGGCTAATATTGTGACGACCTCGGCCGACCTTGGCGGCACCGTCACCGTCAGCCTGCGCGGCGTCGCCTGGAAGCCTGCCCTCAGCTCCATCCTGGATGTGCACAACCTCTCCCTGACCGAAAAGATGCCCGGTTCGGGCGTCTATACGATCGTGCCCAAGCCGCCCGATGCGCAGGAACCGCTGACGGTTCAGACTCTGTTCCTGAATTTCACCACGGTGGCGGATATGAGCCCCATGGTGCGCTCCATGGTCGGCTCGATCTCCAACTCCGCCGTCTCAGACTTCCCCACCCGCAACGCCATGGTCATCAAGAGCACCGAGGCCAATATCGCCGAGATCCAGGACCTCGTGAAACAGATGGACGTGCCCGGACGCCAGGTCGTCGTCGAAACCAAGTTCATCGAACTCTCGGACTCCGCCTCGAAAAAACTCGGCATCCGCTGGGATTCGCTCGACGCCTGGGGAACCACCCTCACCCTCGACCCCTACAACTACGCCCGCAACATCACCCGCGGCGACAACCGGACAGCCACCGACACCTCCACCGACGACCGCACCGAGGCCTATGACGAGTCCGGCAACCGCCTCTACGATCCACGATCCGTCACGTTCCTGGATCTGGATCCGGAAAACCCCGATGACGGTATTATTGTCACCGAGGTGACCGACCCCTCCGTCGAGTTGTCCCGCGTCAAGACGACGTCCTACAACGACACCTACTCCAAGACCCAGACCGAAGGGCACGCCGCCCTGCTGGAAGTCGATCAGTTCAAGGCCATCATCAGTGCCCTGAATAAGACGGATGGCGTCAGCACGATCTCGAATCCCAAGCTGGTCGTCGCCAGCGGATCGCCGGACGCGTACTTCACCGTCGGCGAGCGCGAGCCCATCATCAAGGTCGAAGTCACCAAAGGCACGCAGGATAGCCCGGGCGACACCATCACGGCCCAGCTCGATACGACCATCACCACTGACTACATCAAGCAGGGCTACCTCGAGACCGGCATCCATCTGCAGGTCGTCCCCGTCGTCAAGACCGACGACCTGATCGAGGCCACCATTACGCCCAAGCTCATTCGCCGCGTGCTGCCGGACAAGGTTGTGGGTGAGAACTCCTGGCCCCGTATCGCCGTCAAACAGATTCAGACGACCTTCACGTTGCGCAGTGGCCAGACCGTCGCGATCGGCGGCTTGACCGACAACACGGACGACAAGAAGGTGAGCAAGATCCCGCTGCTCGGGGACATTCCCCTGATCGGCAAGTACCTGTTCTCACACACCGCGGAGATCAAGTCGCAGGTGGAAACCGTCATCTTCGTCACACTCTCGCTCGCAGAAGCGGACTCGCTGTATCGCGAAGCCGGCATCCCGGACGAGGCGGAACTGGTTCACAAGCAGTTAATCAAGCACGAGCGGCGTCAGACCGAGTTCGATGAGGAACTGGAGTCTCTGCGCGATGCCTCGCAAGAGGAAACCGCCGAGCGCGCCCGCTCACGCCTGCTGAAGCGCCGAAAATAAGCGGACCGTCGCATGAGGCTGTTCTCGAAAGAGGCGACGGGATACGCAGTCCTGCTTATCCTGTTGTTCTCCATCGCGGCGATCGCGGTGTGGTATGTGCTGGATTTCCTCCAGACCCGTGTGGCCGTCGAAGACTACGGCGTCGTCGCCATTCTTGTCGGCACGATCACGCTGGGCTTCATGCTCATCGCGGGTGCCTTCGGGCTGTGGGCGATCCAGTTTGCCGGCGTGGCCGAGGGCGTGCGCCGCGTCGGCCGCCTCGTCGAAGCCATGGACTACATCCAGGATGGCGTTCTCGCCGTGGATATCAAGGCGCGCATCACCGGCTCCAACCCGGCCGTCCGCCGCATCAGCGGCCAGGACCTTGGCATCAAGACGCCTCTGCAGACCGTGTTCCCGTGCCTCACCGACGCCGATGTCGCCCTGATCCTGGAATCCAAGGATCCCTGCGAAGTGGAACGCAAACTGACCGTGTCGGGGCTCAACCGCTCCCTGCGCTTCCGCAGTCAACCCCTCGAAGGGTTTTCATTGTTGCTGGTGAGCGATGTGACGAGCATGGAGGCCCGCCGGACCCACAGCCGCCAGGTCGCCCGCCTGCAACTCATCGGCCAGATTGCGCGCGGCGTGGCCTATGACTTCAACAACATCCTGTGTGCCGTCGCCGGCCATGCCTCCCTGCTCACGCGCCTGCCGCCCGGTTCCCCGGAGGTGAGCGCCTCCGTGTTGGCCATCAACAAGGGCGCCGAACGCGGCACCAAGCTGGCCGCCCACCTCCTGGAACTGTCCACCCCCGGAATGGACAACGCCGTGCCCCGCATGAGCACGGAGTATCTCCAGGCCGCCGCTTCCGCGCTGCGCGACAGCCTCTCCGAACTTTGGACGTTGGAAGCCCAGATCGAAACCGTCCCTCCTCTCTCCCTCAGCGGGATCAAGATCGAGCAGATCGTTCTCAACCTCGGGCTGCTGGCGGCCGATCGGGCCAGCGCGCCAGGCACCTTGCGCATCATTGCATCGACGCCCAAGTCCGAGTCGCCCGTGCTCAACGTGGGTCACCAGTTTGCCGGCGTCATCGTGGTGGCGGCGGCCCCCATGGAGACGGCCGTTCGGACGCCGGCCTCCGAGGATTCCGGGCCCGCGGGCGTCATCGTCTCGGTCATTCGCAGCATGATCGAGGAAGCCAATGGCGCCCTCGACAGTTTTCGGGCCATGGATGGTTCCCCCATCTACCGCGTATCGCTGCCCCTGGAGAACGTCGCGGGTCCCAGCGGTGGCCGCGACCGCTATGGCGCGGAGCTGGGGCCCTACGTCGCGAACTGGAGCGTGCTGGTGGTGGCGAGCCCGGAACGGGCCCGCCACACCATGGAGAGGCTGCGCGCCCTGTCCGTTCGCCTGGAGCGCGTCGATGACTTCGTGTCGGCCCTGGCACGGATGGAAGGGGCCACGCCGCCGGATGCCATCATCCTCGACCAGCGCCTGGCCGCGAGTGAAGAGAAGGGCCTGCTGCGGGCCGTCTTGAAGCTATGCCCCACGGCGGCCGTGGTGGTGCTCGCAGATCACGTGGCCGCCGAATCGGCCTCACAGTTGGCCTCCGACGTCGTGTTCATCCCGCACGCGCTCGCGGCGGAACACGTTCTCATGGCGATGATCGAAGCCCGCAGTCTCGCCGTGAAACGCCGGACGAGCTGACGGCACATCCGCGGCCCGCTCAATCCAGGAAGCCGAACGCGGCGCCAACCTGCTCCCGTCCCAGCACCACGTTGTCGATGAGGCGCGTGCGCCCGATGTGCACGCACAGCGCCAACAGAGTTCCCGCGCCGAGGATCTTCGCGGGTTCCATCGTCTCGTAATCCAACGCCTCCACATACTCAACCCGGACGGGCGGCAGCCCCGACTCGCAGCGCTCGCGCATCCGCGCACATACGGCGGCCGCATCCCGTTCACCGGCCCGGAAAAGTTGTTCGCCCAGTGTCAGCGCCTCGCGCAGGCAGAGGGCACGGCGTCGCTCGTCCGCGTCCAGATAGCGATTGCGCGAACTCATGGCCAACCCGTCGGGCTCCCGCACCGTGGGGGCAATACGAACCTCCACCGGCATGTGCAGGTCGCGAACAAGTTGCCGGATAAGGCGCGCCTGCTGAGCGTCCTTCTGGCCGAAGACGGCGACGTGCGGCTGCACCAGGTGAAACAGCTGACTCACAACGGTCAGGACGCCGCCAAAGTGACCGGGGCGGGTGCGACCGCACAACGGACGGCTGAGCGCATCCTCCTGCACCGACACCGAATGTCCGCGCGGGTACATCTCCGCGGCCGTCGGGCAGAACACCAGATCGGCTCCGTGCGCACGGCACCCATCGAGGTCCGCCTGGAGAGTGCGCGGGTAGCGATCGAAATCCTCGGAAGGCCCGAACTGCGTGGGATTGACGAAGATGCTGACGACCACCTGCTCGGCCAGCGTGCGCGCGACGTCCACCAGCGCGAAGTGACCGGCGTGCAGCGCGCCCATGGTCGGCACCAGCGCCACGCGCCGGCCCGCGCGGTGGGAGCCCTCCGACAGCGCCGCCATCTCCGCCACCGTCGTGATCACACGCATCTCAGCCCTCCGCGCCGCACCGCCGTCACAGGCGCGTACGAATCGCGCGCACCAGGACGTCGCTCTTCACCGGCTTCGAGAGCAGAAAGTGGCGCGTCGAGCCGCCGACAATATCGCGGACCCGTCGCGGCGGGGCGAATCCGGAACAGAAGATCACGGCCGGCATCCGGATGCTGACCGACTCGCAGAATTGCTGAATCTTGGAGAAGGCCGTCAGGCCATCCATCACCGGCATGTGCAGATCCATGATCAGCACACGGTGGCGTTCGCGCTGAAACTGGTTCAAGGCTTCTTCGCCGTTGCGTGCTTCATCCAAAAGCACGTCCGGCAAGTCATGAGCGATGATCATGCTGAAGAGGCCACGAATCCCCTCTTCATCGTCCACGATCAGAACCCGGCCGGAGGCCGGATCCTCCAACGCCCCCTCGGCTGCAGCACCATCAGAGGGCCCATCATCTTCATTCATCTCAGCGATTCTTTCTCGGCAATCTCTGCTGCGCATCATGCGCGAAAGTGAGGCCCTCATCAAGCGCGGCGTCGAGCCGCCGGGCGTTTCCCAGTGAAGCTACGGGACTCTCAGTTCAATGGCCTCCACATGCACCACCGGGTAGCGGACGCCCTGTACCGCCGTCTGGGTCCCGGTAACCCAGACGGGCTTCCCCTCCCGCGCCGCCAGTTGGCGCTCATCCCCCGTGAGGTAGCAGCGGGTCACAAGTCGGCCAAGGGCATCGTTGGCCACGAGGCGAAAACTGCTGGGGCGACGCCACACCACGGTCCCCGCGGGGCGGATCACCCCGGCATACCGCACATGCGTGCCCGCCGGCCGCGATGCCGTGGCCACGGGCGAGGGCATACGTGCCGGCGCTGGCGGCAAAGCCACCGGACGCCCAAGACCCGATCCGGTCGTTGACGGCGGCGGTGGAGGCGGCACGGCGGGGATGCTCACCACGGTGTTGCTTGGCGCCGGCTCTTCCCAGGGGCGCGTCGGCGGAGGCGTCGCGACGGCGGTAGCGGCCGGTGCATCCCCGCTTCCGACCTCACGCACAAACTGCCCGCTCACCCAGATGCTGCACCCCGGCGGTGAGGCAATCCGCAGCCAATCCCCATCGCGGCCCACCGTCGACACGCGCCCTCCCTTGGTCACCTTGCCAACGGGACGGTAATTGATTCCAGGACCGCAACGAACCCGCAGATCATCGACGGACGACACATCGTCCGACACCAGTTCGGCGTAGACCCAGAAGACGGTGCCATCGGGTGGGATCACTTCAATCCAGCCGTTCTCGCGACCATCCAGGGTGCTGAGGACCTGACCGCGCGATACTTGGGCGACCACTTCACAGTCCGGGGACGGACAGGCGCGCAAGTTGACGCGGTCGGCCGACACCTCAACGGCGCCGGCATGGGCATCGCCAACCGCCCGCAGGATACAGTGAACGGCCAGCAACAGGCCCGAAATTCTAAAGGGGCATCGCATGCGCGAAGGTCTCCCACGGATGGTGAACCACGCGAAGGAGAAGGAACTTGTCCCGCAGACCCTGGCCTACAGAGCCTTGGTCTTGGGCAGTCCGAGACCGCGATCGCCATCCTTCCACTTGCCACGCTGGCGCAGCAAGTCGATCCGCTCAAAACGCCGCAGTACATTGCGCTTCACGGATATCTTGCTGGCCGACTTCAAACTCGGATGCTGGCTCATGGTCAAACTCCTTTGGCCGGACCCTCGGGTATCGAGGCGACGCGCATGCGCCACCAACCGGCTGAGCGAGAACTATCCCGCTTTTCCTGCTGGCCGTCAACCCAGAATCCTTGCCAGCAAGGGCATCGCCCCCTATGCTGCCTCCGCCCCTGACCAGTACGGGCAGTGGCACCAACGACGAGACGTGAAATGAGGAGCTCCATGGTCCGGTTGAAACTCGAACGCCCGCTGGCCGTGCTGGACATCGAAGCCACCGGCACGAGCCCGCAGGCCGATCGGATCATTGATCTGGCCATCATCCGCATGATGCCGGACGGGTCCCAGCAGGAGCATGAGTTTCGCTTGAATCCGGGCATGCCGATCCCGGCAGAGGCATCCGCCATCCACGGCATCCTGGATGCGGATGTGCGCGATTGCCCCCGCTTTGCCGAGGCGGCCCCGGCCATCGCGAGCGCCCTCGACAACTGTGACCTGGGCGGCTTCAACTTGTTGCGGTTTGATGTCCCCATGCTTGTGGAGGAGTTTCTGCGCGTCGGCGTGACCTTCGACATCTCCCAGCGCCGCGTGGTGGATGTTCAGCGGATCTTTCACCGCAAGGAACCGCGCGACCTGAGTGCAGCGCTGTCCTTCTACTGCCAGGAAATGCACTTGGGCGCCCATGGCGCCATGCCCGATGCCGCCGCCACCATGCGCGTTCTGCTCGCGCAGTTGGCGCGCTACCCGGACCTGCCGCACGACGTAACCGCCCTGGATGCCTTCTGTAACCCGCGCGACGCGTCCTGGGTCGATCGCGAGGGCCGGCTGAAGTGGGTCGGCGGCGAGATCGTCGTGAACTTCGGCAAAAAGAAGGGCGCCTCGCTACGAGCCTTGATCCATGAGGATACGGGATTCGTGAAGTGGATGCTGCGCAGCGATTTCCCGCGCGACATGAAGACGGTGATCGAGGAGGCGACCCAAGGTCGCTGGCCCTCCCCACCCCCGCCCCCGCCGCCCGCCGCCGCCGCGACCGCGTGAGCCGCGATCAACTGCGGTACATGCGCTCCACCTTGTCGGCCACGTCGCGATAGCCGATGTCGACCTGGTAGATGTCCTTGAAGTAGCGCACGGCTTCTTCGCGGTTGCCCATGAGTTCGTAGAGCGAGCCCAATTCGTAGAGGATGTCCTTCTTGGTGCCGTCCATGATGGGGATCTCGCCCGCCGCGGTGACCAGCGCCTGCGACGCGAGGTCGTACTGCTGCTTCTCGCGGAAGCACAAGGCGAGGTAGTACAGCGAGCGCGTGCGGTGCTTCGGGCTGCGCTGCGCCGCCTGGAACTGCTGGATCGCGTCGTTCACGCGGCCCGCCTCCGCCAGCGAAACCCCGTAGTCATAGCGCATGCGCAGATCGTTCGGATAGCGCTTCACCCGGTCCTCAAGATCACTCAGCAGGAATTGCGACTTCTCCTGCTCACGAGCCACGGCCGCCTCTTCGTCACCCGCATCCCGCAACGTGCGAATCTCGTAGTCCATCTGCTGCAGTCGCGTGTTGCTGAGCATCTGGTCCAGTTCGGGATCGCCGGGGCTGCGGCGCAGAGCCTCCTCCATCGTGGAAATGGCCTCTTCAAACTGGTTGGTCTGCGCATACAGGCGCCCCAGATTGCGGTAGAACGTCACGTTGTCCGGCTCCGCCTGGATCTTCTCCAGCGTGTCGGCAATCAGCGCCTCGGCGTCGCGATCCGATTTGACGGCCTTGGATTCCTTCTCCAGGCGCGTCGCCTCGCCGGTGTCCTTCATGATGTCACGATAGGATCCGCCGGTGCCGGCCTGCTTCCACCCATCGCGCTGCATGCTGTGGGTGGCCATCGCGTTCTTGAACGACCGCACCAACTCCGGGTCGTTGGGCTTCATCTCGTTGAGGCGCTCAAAACAGTCGCGCGCCGCTTCGGTGTTGCCCATGGAGACATACAAGTCCGCCAGGCGGCGCAGCGCCTTGAAGTGGTTCGGCATGTGCTCGCGCAACATCTGCAACGCGAGCACCGCGGCTTCCGGCAGCTCGTTGGCTTCAGCCGCATCGGCGAACGCGAGCACGAACTGGGGGTTCAGCGGGTCGAGGCGCAGCAGCTTCTCCGACTGGCTGAGGGCCTTGGTGTTCTGCTTGGTGGTGATCAGGGCCGACACGGAGGCCAGCTGGGGCAGCCCCTTGGCAGACGAAATCAGCGAGGCCATGGCCCCACCCTTGGCGGCCTTGCGCTTCTGGATGGCCGCGGACAGAAGAAATTTCCGCGCCTTCAGCAGGGCGGGCTCGATCTCCAGGCAGCCGCCCATCATCTCCATCGCGTAATCAAAGTTGCTGCGTTCCAGCGCCGCAAAGCCGCGGTTGAACATGTCGCGCACTTTTTGCGGAACCTTATCGAGAGTGACTTCGGCCATGACGCCCGTCTCCTTTGACATCGACCAGATGCGGGAGGATCAGCCCGTTGTGCGGCTTCCTCCATCCCGGCCGATCATGTCAATATAGTCCACCGCATCTATACCGGTCAAGCAGGGTGGCAGGC